>REEV01000070.1 GCA_007694915.1 Cyanobium sp. PLM2.Bin73
GTGGGGATGTCAATGAGAGGGCGGGCAGCCGAGTCGCGGTCGTTCTGTTTGGCGAAGTCAGGGTCTTCCATAGACCCCAGCCATCGCCTGATACAGACAAGGGTGCTGTTGCTTCGATCCGCAAATGGTTCGAGGAACACGGAGTGACACCATGAATCTGATGACTGTGGATGGCTACCACGCCAAAATTGACTACGACGAGGAAACGGATCAGTTTCGAGGGGAAATTCTTGGGCTTTCTGGAGGGGCGGACTTTTATGGCTCTAGTGCCGAGGAGCTTCGCCGTGAATTCAAAAAGTCATTGGAGGTCTTTCTTGAAGTATGCAAGGAGCAAGGAATCGAACCCCGCAGACACTATTCAGGTAAATTCAATCTTCGGATACCGCCTGAACTACATGAGAAGTTGGCGATGATCGCGGAGGCGCAGGGAAAGAGTCTCAATTCGCTCGCTCAAGAAGCACTCCAGAGAAGTGTCACGGCATAGAGAAATAGATCGCAAGGGCAGCATTGGAAAAATAAAAAAGCCATCCAGAAAAAGCCAAGCGCTGAGCATGAAGCCGCTTTGCGTGTTGCAGCCGGCAATTCATCCGGGCCGCCCCCACCATCACAGTCCACCGTCAGAGCGTCGCTGCCAGATCGAGCACCTGGGCCTTGCCGGCATCGCGGGCCGCACGGTCAACGTCCGGGCCGGAGAGACCGCGCGCGTGCCGGTGATCAGTCCGTAGTAACCCGTTGCAGGGTCGAAGCCGAAGCTCAGCCCCGGCTGCGTCACCAGAGCGATCCAGTGCTTGAGCTTGTAGGGGATGCTGAAGTTCCACATCGGCGTGGCCACAGGTCCAGCATGTCGATCTCGTGCCCCTTGGCCGCCAGCGCTACCAGCAGCACGCGGGCCACTTCAATGGAGGCGGAACGGGCCTTGCGGGGGGAGGCTTCAACGTAGAGGACCTTGGCCATTCGAAACCCCGTCCGGTTGGTGACGGCGGCTGGGAAGCGCTATGCAAGCAAAACCAGGGCGGTCTGGCTGTGAAGAACATCGAAATGCAGCGCTGCTTAGGAGACGCTGGACAACCCAGGTGATGGACGGCAAGACGGCAGGCCTGACTCCTATTCGCAGCCTGCTGAACGACAGGGTTCACCCTCGTGGCTCTGTTTCATCAGGGCCTTCAACCTGGGCCTCCGCAGCCAGGGTGGCGAACAGGCGCTCCAACTCCGTGCGGCTCTGCGCCAGTTCGTGGCTAGCCATGCGATGCAGAGAGGCGTTGTTAACCACCAGCTGCTCCTGCCTGCCACTGCTCGTTTCACAGGCTGACACAGTAAGAATGCCATTGAGATCGAAGCTGAACTGCACCTCGATCGCCACATCACCGGCTGGCTGCTGGGGCAGGCCTTCCACTTCAAAGTTTCCCAGAGGCACGTTCTCACGGGCATTGACATTTTCCCCCTGGGAAACGTCAACCCGTACAACTTTCTGGTTGTCGCGCATTGTGAAGTAGAGCTTCGAGCGGGTGACGGGAATCGCCGTGTTGCGAGGAATGATGGTGCTGAAGATGTCGGTGATCAGGTCCGTCTCGGTTTCCATCGCCGTGGCGATGCCCAGGGAGTGGGGGGTGACATCCACCAGAAACGTTTCCACCTCCTCCCCGTTCAGCACCCCGGCCTGCAGGGCCGCTCCCAGCGCCACGCAGCGATCCGGCTCAAAGCTGCTCACCGCTACGCCATCGAGGTGGCTTTCCACCAGCTCCTGCACCAGGGGAATGCGGGTGGAGCCGCCCACCAGAATCACCCGATCCAGATCGCCGGGCTTCAAGCGGGCGTCAGCCAGGGCCCGGTCGATCGCCGTCAGCGTGTCCCGCAGCAGCGGACGGATCATGGCCTCGAAGTCTTCCCGCAGCAGTTCCGTTTCCAGGTGCAGCGGACTCTCCCCCTGGCTCAGCAGATACGCCTCCCGCACCGCCACCCGGGTGCGTTCGCTCAGGGCGATCTTCGCCCGCTCTGCCGCCTGCAGCAGCCGCGCCTCTACCGCCATATCCCGCGGCACCGCCACCCCATGGGCCTGCTCCAGGCGCTCGGCCAGCAAGCGTTGCAGCTGGCGATCGAAATCATCCCCACCCAGGCGGTTGTTGCCATGACTGGCCAGCACCTCCGTCACCGGGCCGGTGATTTCCACAATCGACACATCGAAGGTGCCGCCTCCCAGGTCGTACACCAGCAGGCGCTGGCTCTCCTCGCCGCGCTTGTCGAACACCAGGGCAGCCGCCGTGGGTTCGTTGAGGATCTGCAGCACCTCCAACCCGGCGATCTCCCCCGCTTCCTTGGTGGCCTGCCGCTGGGCATCGGTGAAGTACGCCGGCACCGTGATCACCGCCTGCTCCACCGTCTCACCAAGCGCCGCTTCCGCCCGCTGCTTGAGTGTGCGCAGGATCAGGGCGGAGATGTCCTGGGGCCTGCAGTCTTTTTCTGCCAGCGGAACGAGGCTGTCGCTGCCCATCTGCCGCTTGATCGACATCACCGTGCGCTCCGGTGCGGCGGCATATTGCCGCCGGGCGGCCTGCCCCACCAGCAGCTGACCCTCCGCGTTCACCCCCACCACCGAGGGCAGCAGCAGTTCCCCCGCCTCATCGGGAATCACCCACGGCTGGCCATCCTCCAGCGCCGCCACCAGCGAGTTGGTGGTGCCCAGATCGATGCCGACAACGGTTGCCATGGGAGTCGCTGCAATGGAAAGGGTGGAATAGCAGAGGAAGGCAGGCGTCCGGGAGAGCGGAGCAGGATCGGGGGCGGGGTTCGGAGTGGACTTAAGGGCCCGCCACCAGCACCTGGGCTTCCCGCAGCAGCGTCTGGCGCCAGAGATACCCCCGCACCGCCTCCTCCACCACAGTGCCGGGCTCAGTGCCGGGAGCCCCGGGCCGCTGGCCGAGTGCTCGCATCCGCTCCGGATCGAATCGCATCCCCAGGCTGTTGATCGGCTCCAGGCCATGGCGCCGCAGGGCCTCCACCAGGTCGCCGCGGATCAGCCGGATACCTTCGCCGGCGCCGCGGGCCAGGGCGCCCGTGCCATCGGCAGCGGCCGGGGCGGCAGGCCCCGCCAGCCATCGCCGCAGCCATCGCCAGGGCCAGGAATCGGGCTGCCGTTCCGCCCTGGTGGCCGCTGTGGTTTCGAGTATCCGCCGCCAGTGCGTCTCGGCTCGCTCGAGCGCGTCGAGCACCGGGAGCAGATCCCGCACCAGGGCCTCCTGCTGCTGACGCAGTTGGGTGGTGAGCTGGGCGCGTTCGCGGGGGGAGGTCATCGGGGCGGCGTCAGGGGGGCGACGTCAGGGGGGCGACGTCAGAAGGTGAGGCGCAGCAGGTCGGCGAGCTGGAGTCGGCAGGCCGCATGCACCCGGTTTTCCACCGCCGCCAGCGCCTCCGCATCGAGGCTGGCGAGCAGCGGCCCAGGCTGGAGCGGATCCCCGCGGCTGGCGCCGGCGGCACGGGCCGCTTCGTAGGCGCTGCGGATCTGCTGGAACTCCTCCGGATGGCTGTGGGCTGGGAATTCGCGCAGCTTGCGGTGATAGGCGGCCTTAATGGCCGCCGAATCGGCCTCGGGCACCACACCGAGCAAGGTATGGGGATCGCTCATCAACAGCAGCTCAGGGCTAGAGATCCATGAAGCTGCGCCGCCTGGCACGGCGACGCGGCTCCCGATTATCCTCCTGCCCCTGCTCACCCCGCGCCTCCTCGATCGGCTCGCTCTCCAGGTGATCCAAGGCCAGCCCTTTGGCCTGCATCTCCGAATAGCTCCGTGCCAGGGTGCGTTCAAACTCCGGCAATATCGCGTCCACCTGCGCATCGCTCAGGGGGGGCAGTCCCTGGTCGCTCATCAAACGGCGCACCATCGCCCGCAGGTCGAGTTGGTCGCGCACCGTGCGCCATTCGGGGCTCTCCTGCAGGATCTCGGCCCGCTGCAGGGTCAGCTTGCGCTCGTGGCACTCCACCTGCCACCACTCCTCCTGCCGACAGGCGGCCAGCGCCTCTCTGTCCTGCTGCCGGCGGGCCAGATCGAAGGCCTGCTCGCTCAGTCGGTTGTACGTGAAGGAGTAGGGGCGCTGCGTGGTGGCCAGCGCCAGCACCAGCAACCCATTCTGGGAATCCCGTTCCAGCAGATCCTCCACAATCGCCCGCCATGGCCGGGTGGGGACGAGCAGGCGCAGGTCCAGCAGGGCCCGCGCCACCAGCCGCTCCGGCTGGTGCGCGCGTCGCAACAGGCGCCGGCTCTCCGCCTCCAGATCATCCGGATCCTTGAACCGCAGACCAGCTAGAAGCAGCAGGGCCTGCGCCGCCCGCGCCGCGTGGAGCGTGCCCACCTCCGCCGCCAGAGCCTCAAGCTGCGCCAGACGGGTCTCAATCTGCAGGCGCGTGGTCTTGCTGGTGCGGGAGCAGAAGCGGAGGATGCCCACCAGAATTGCGACAAGCGGCTCCACCCGCTGCGCCGCGGGCAGCGGGTCCAACAGCCCGTCCCAGCGCAGGCTCGCCTCAGCGGTCTCCAGGTTTTTCTTGCGTGGCGGGCTGGCCGCTGATCCCGAGCCGGCTGCGGCGCGGGATGGCCGCGGAAGGCTGATGTGGTCGACAAGGATGCGCAGAGCCTCCAGGGGCGGATCTGTCGACGGGGTCTCCAACAACACACCTGCCATCCCCGACACATCGGCGTGGCTCACTGCAGCCAGCCAGGCTGGGGCCGGCTCCTCAGCCACATCCGGCTGCTCCGGGATCCCGAAGCGACCACCGTACTCACGTCGCAGCCGCGGGCGCTCGGCCTCCTGGCCCGAGGCTTCCAGCGCCGCATCGAGGATTTCGTAGACGTACCGGCACGGACAGCCCTGCTCCAGCGCCTGCCAGAGCAAGGGGATGGCGGTGCTGACATCACCAGAGAGGTAGGCCACCATCCCCCTACGACCCTTCACATCCGCCAGGTCTGGAGCGAGCTGCTGGGCCTGATTCACGCAGCGGCGCACCTGTTGACGGGCCCCGAGCAAGATCAGTTGATCCGCCTGCCAGCAGAGCAGACGGGCCAGGGTGGTGGAAAGCAGCGGCTCCGGCCATGTGGCCGGGGATTCGCGGGCCGCCCGCCGCACCCAGCCCTGCAGCAGGCTCGCCAGGCGCTCCGCCTCCTCGGTGTGGCCCTGGTCGTCCGCCTGATCGAGAAGGGGGTAGAGCCGCAGGGCCAGGTCTGGGTCAAAGATCGGCTGCTCGACGATCGGGCGCCAGCACTGAATCGCCTCGTTCGGCGCCTCCCGCTCCAGCGCCTGCTGACCAGCGAGCAGTAGCAGGGGGCGGCGCAGCGGCTCCAGCTCAGGAACGGCCGCCAGGAGCGGGCGTTGATGGGCGAGGAACAGCCGGGCGGCGGGCAGCAGGTTCCGCTGGCGCAGGTGATGCAGCAACTCCAGGGCCAGCGCCAGCTCCCGCCGGGGCAGATCTCCCCGCTCCAGTTCGAGCAGCTCCCCGGGTCGCTGGCCCGAACGGGCGGCCAGGTGGAGGGCGACCGCCACGCAGGCGGCATTGGCGTTGCCCCTCAGCGCTGTAGCAGCGGCCTTCTCATCACCCAGGTCCAGCGAAACCCAGGCGCGCCAGATGGCGCCATGGTCGGCGGGGGAGGCGGGTCCAGCCATCTGGCCGAACTGGCGCTTGGCGTTGGTAGCGTCTCCCTCCAGCAGGCTGAGAACTCCAGCTGCCCAGTGCCGTTGCTGCGGTTGAAATCGCTTGGGGTGTTGGCGGATCCGCTCACGGACCTTTGCCACCTCCCCCTGGATCAGCAGCAGTTTGAGGTAGGCGCCGGAGTACTCCACCGGCAGGGTGCCAGCGTCAAAGGCCCCCTCCAACAACTTCAGGCCGCGCTCCGGCTCACCCTGATCCAGCCAAAGGCGTGCCAGCAGATACTCCGGTTCACCGTGCAGCCCCAGCTCCATCGCTTGGCCGAGGGCAGTCTCCGCCCGTTTCGGCTGCCCCTCAAGCACCGCCTGCCGGGCCTCCAGGCACCAGAGCTCCGGCTCCTCCGGCTTCAGGTGTAGGTCGGGTCTGCGGCGCAGGGCCTGCCCGCGAACCCGTATCGCCTGGCTGTAGCGCCGCTGGGCCACCAGACCCGCCAGCTTGCGCTCCACGACCCTCGCGTCATCGTCAGGAGCGGGGGGAGATGCGTGACCGTGGGCGGGCATCGGCACACCAAACCTGGATCCATGCTGGCTGACCAAGCATCACTCAGCAGCAGCTCTGCTACGGCGCCCAAACGCACCCAGCTCGCCCCGTGCAGTTACCAGAGACGCCGTGTTCGCAGAGCAGGCCTGCCGGGCACTTGCCAGGATCAGGCGGGTGCTGCGCGAGGCCGAGATCCACTTCAATCACCACCGTCATCACTAACTCCATGAATCCTTGGGATCCACCGATGGGAGCATCCGCCAAGAGGGTCATGAA
>REEV01000037.1 GCA_007694915.1 Cyanobium sp. PLM2.Bin73
CCCTGAATCACCGCCGGCCAGTGGTCCCTCGGTGCGGTCCTAAGGCCCGAAGCCGGCACCCGCTTGAGCGGTCCGGACGGTACGGCGGGCCAGAGGAAATCCGAGGCCCGGAACACCGCATAGGGAGAGGCGACAGGCATGGCGTCATCCAGAAAGTACACCTGTACTAGCCAGAACTCGCGGCCCTGTCAACGGCCGCCCTCTCAACGGCCGCCCTGGCGTGCCAATCAGCCCTGGGGCAGGAGGGCGCCAAGGCCCAGTTGCTGGAGGATCCCCTGGCCGGAGAGGACCTCCACCACGAGGCCGATGCTGAAGCCGAGCATGGCGAGACGGCCATTGAGGAGCTCAGCACGGAGATGGAAACCCCAGCCGCTGTCACTCCCTGGGGCGGCGACATACATGCGGGGCTCGATGGGCCGGGGATCGAGAAGCTGGTTCTCCTGCGAGTCCCACATGCCGTTTTCCGACTCGGCGAAATGCCTGGTCGGGCGCGGCCGCGGGGACTGGGTTGGTGGTGTCATCGGATTGATCCTGTAAGCGAACGTGTAGCGGCCAACCTGTAAGGGAAGCCTTTAGCGAGCAGCCTCTGGCGGCGAATGCGCAGCGGTGAACGGGTTGCGTCTCCTTAAAAAGACCCTAAGCGCAAACAGCGATTATCTATCGATTACATCTGGGCCGTTCAGCCCAGGGGCGGATTTCCAAACGCTCCAGCTGTGTCAGGCGCAGCAATCTGACGCTCCTGAGCGTGGAACCCGAACACCATTTCCGGCAGTGTGGTGATCAACACAAGCGCATCGAGGCCTCTGTCCGAAGCTGACGCACCGGTGGCCGTGAACTGTGGCAGCGGTGAAGCAAGCCCGCTCAGTCGCGGGGCTTGAGGAACCGGCCCGACAGGCGCACTGCCAGCACCACCGCCGCGATGCCGTAGGAGCTGAAGGTGACCACCTGGCCCGTGGTGCCGGCGGCGTAGGCGCCGCGCTCGAGCAGCACGAAATCGGCCAGGGAGGCGGCGAAGCCCCAGAGCAGCACCCACACGCTCACGTAGCTGATGCCTTTGAGGGACTGATTCATGGGCCGGCTGCGGTGGCGCGACCCTAGGCCGCGCCACGATGGCACTGATGACGGTGCTGCCCCGCTCCCACGACCTCGACTGGCTGCGGCTGCTGGCCGTGATCCTGCTGATCGGCTATCACGCCGCCGCCGTGTTCTACGCCGGGGAGCTGGGACGCTTCTACGTGGTGGATGCCCACAGCAGTGGCGCGCTGAGCGTGGCCGTGACGTTCGTGCACCAGTGGCACATGCCGCTGTTCTTCTTCCTGGCCGGTGCCGCCAGTTGGCATTCCCTGCAGAGGCGCTCAGCCGGGGAGTATCTGCGGGAGCGCCTGCGGCGGCTGCTGGTGCCGCTGCTGATCGGCATCCTGGTGCTGGTGCCGCCCCAGGTGTATCTGCAGGAGCGGCAGGCAGGCCGGGCCGGCGGCAGCTTCCTGGCGTTCTACCCCCAGTTCTTTGACGGGGTGCGACCGGCGGGCCATTTCGAGTGGGCCCATCTGTGGTTTCTGGCCTATCTGCTGGTGATCTCCATCGTCTGCCTGCCGCTGTTGCTGAAGCTGCGCCAGGGGGCCACACCCGGCGATGGACCGGGCGATTCGACAACAGAGCAGGGTCTGGCCGCGCTGGTGGCTCTGGCGCTGCCGCTGATGGCGGTGGAGGCCCTGCTCCGCCCCCACTGGATCGGCTTCCAGAACCTCTACGACGACTGGGCCAATCTGTCGCTCTATCTGCTCTATTTCGTGTATGGCTTTCTGTTCTGCCAGCGCAGGGCGCTCTGGGGGGCGATCGAGCAGCACAGGAGGGTGCTGTGGGCCGTGGCCGCAGTGGCCATGGCGGTGCTGCTGAGCCTGGGGATCAGCCAGCAGGTGCCGGAACGGGCCTATTCGGGGCCCTACATGGCCTATCAGCTGCTGCGCGGCCTGAACAGCTGGTGCTGGGTGCTGGGCCTGCTGGCCCTGGCGCGGCCCTTGCGCCACGTGGATCACCCCCTGCTGCGCTACGGCAACCGGCTGGGCTTCTCGGTGGTTCTGTTCCACCAGCCCCTGATCGTGGTCACCGCCTTCCTGGTGGTGCCCCTGCCGCTGGCCGTGGCGGCCAAGTTCTGGGTGATCAGCCTGGCCTCACTGCTGGGCAGCGTGGGGCTCCATCACGGGCTGATGGCAAGGATGAGTCAGCGCTGATGCGCCGCTATTTCCGGGCTGATTCCTTCCTGGTGCTGGAGGCATAGAACCCCAGTGACAACACCAGGGCTCCGGCACCAAGCCCATAAGACAAAACATCGACACCACGGCTTGCGTCGACCAGAACACCCACAAAGATCACGGCAATGATGGCCACCACAACGCCGATCAGTTTTGACTTCAGATCATCAAGGTCCTTGATTTGCAGCCAGGCAGGCACCTTGATGCCAGTATCCACAAAGAGCTCGTAGAGCCCATAGCCAATCACGAGCAGCACCGTTCCCAGCAGCAGCGCATCCACGGCGGTGAGCACATCAACAACAGTCTGTTTCAATGACGTGCGATCAACGATGGCGGCGATCACGGCCTGAACCACAGCAATGGAGCCCTGGGCCATCAGCAGCAGAGCACCCAACACCGAAGCGAGAGCAGGAACAACCACGCTGTAACGCGTGAGACCGATGAATCTGCGCATGCTCTCTCCTGAACCAGGCGAAATTGTATGGGGAGATGAACAGCGTGGTCTGTCAGGGCCCCGGCCAGAGGGTGTTCTGGCTGGAGAGGCACATCACGGCGCCGACGCAGCCGGCCTGCCAACGACCGCGTATGACTCGCCAGGATGGTGCGCCCAGCGGCGGGCCCAGGCCCAGGCTGCGCCACACCCGAGAGACCCGTGCCGACAACAACCTTCGCGGAGTTTGCCCAACGTGCCGACTATTCACTGCTCGATTGCCTGCAGGCCGATCCGCAGGCCAGCAGCGATGGCCGCGATCACCGGCCCCGCCAGGTGTTCTCCGGTCATTACGTGCCGGTGACGCCCACCCCGCTGCCAGCGCCGGAGTATGTGGCCCACAGCCGCACCCTCTTCCACGAGCTGGGTCTGAGTGATGGGCTGGCCCACGACGAGCACTTCCGCCGGCTGTTCTCCGGCGACATCAGCGTGGCCACAGTGCCGATGCGGCCGTTTGGCTGGGCCACCGGCTATGCCCTCTCGATCTATGGCACGGAATACAACCAGCAGTGCCCGTTCGGCACCGGCAACGGCTACGGCGATGGCCGGGCCATTTCCGTGTTCGAAGGCCTCTTCAACGGCCGGCGCTGGGAACTGCAACTCAAAGGCGGTGGGCCCACGCCCTACTGCCGCGGTGCCGATGGCCGCGCGGTGCTGCGCTCCAGCGTGCGCGAGTTTCTGGCGCAGGAGTTGATGCATGCCCTGGGGGTTCCCACCTCGCGCTCGCTGACGCTGTATGTGTCCCACACGGAAACCGTGCGCAGGCCCTGGTATTCGCCGGACTCCAGGTCGTTCGAGCCCGACATCCTGGTGGACAACCCTGCGGCGATCACCACCCGGGTGGCGCCCTCGTTCCTGCGGGTGGGCCAGCTGGAGCTGTTCGCCCGTCGCGGCCGCCGCGGGGCCCATCCGGGGGCGCTAAGTGAGCTGAGGCTGATTGTTCAGCACCTGATCGAGCGCAACTACCGGCCGGAGATCGATCCGGGCCTGGCGTTCAGCGAGCAGGTGGTGGAACTGGCGCGGTTGTTCCGCGGCCGGCTCACCGCCCTGGTGGCCCACTGGATCCGCGTGGGCTACTGCCAGGGCAATTTCAACAGCGACAACTGCGCCGCCGGCGGCTACACCCTCGACTACGGCCCCTTCGGATTCTGCGAACTGTTCGATCCCCGCTTTCAGCCCTGGACCGGCGGCGGCGAGCACTTCTGCTTCTTCAACCAACCGGTGGCGGCCGAAGCCAACTACCAGATGTTCTGGGCCGCCATCCGGCCACTGCTCGAAGGCAACAGCGAGGCCCTGGCGCGGCTGGATCAGATCCGCGACGGCTTCGCAGGCGCGATGCAGCAGGAACTCGCGGCGATGTGGGCCAGAAAGCTGGGCCTGAGCAGCACCGACCCCGCGCTGGTGAATGAGCTGCTGGAGCTGCTGGTACGCTCCAAGGCCGACTACACGATCTTCTTCCGCCGGCTCTCGGAGATCCCCGAGCAGCTCTCCGCCCTGAAGGAGAGCTTCTACGTGCCGAGTTCGCAGGAACTGGATGGGCAGTGGGAACGCTGGCTGGAGCGGTGGCGCGCGCAGATCAGGAGCAACGGCGACCTGGGCGCGACGTCGGCCGCGATGAAGCGCGTGAACCCCGCGATCACCTGGCGCGAGTGGCTGGTGGCCCCCGCCTATGAACAGGCGGCCCAGGGCGACACCAGCCTGATCGAAGAGCTGCAGGCGGTGTTCAGCCGTCCCTACGAGGCGCCATCAGCCGAACTGGCGGCGCGGTACGACCGCCTGAAGCCGAGGGAATTCTTCAACGCCGGTGGCGTGTCGCATTACAGCTGTTCGTCGTGAGCCGAGACGGCAACAGCCAGGCTGTGCGCATTCCCGCGGAGTTTCGCCTCGGCACCGATCGCGTGCCGATCAGCCGCACTCCGGAGGGTGATCTGCTCATTCACCCCTGTCCCAGCCAGCGGGGACAGGCCCTCCTGCAGGCGCTCAGTGGATTGGATGCCGACTTCGTGGAGGCGCTGGAGCAACAGCAGGCCGACAAGATGCCGGGGCAGGAACGAGATGCCCTGTGATCTACCTGCTCGATACGAACATCCTCATCGTCCTGAGCAAGAACCGTCCGCCCCCCCAGGTGGCCGAGCGCATCGATGCTCTCAGCGATGACGACAGCATCGCCATGTCGTTCATCACCTGGGCGGAGTTGCTGCGCGGGGCAGAGTTGCTGCGCGGGGGCAGAGGGAAGTGAGCGGTGGGAGGCCACCCTGCAGCAGCTGGAGACCCTGACCCGAGTGGTGCCGGTGCTCTGTCCCCATGGACCGGGAATCTGCGAGCACCATGCCGTTCAAGCCACCGCTTTGAAGCGCCGCGCCACCCCGATCGGAGCCAACGACCTCTGGATCGCCTGTCACGCCCTGGCCATCGGCGCCACGGTGGTGAGCCACAACGTGAGCGCGTTCAGCCCCGCGTTGATGGGCTGCAGCTGGTGGACTGAGCCGACTGAATCGGTGGATGGTGCGCTGGCCGGTGGAGGCGGCGGTGATGGAGGCAGCGGTGTGGGAGGCAGTGGGGTGCGAGATGCAGTGGTGCGAGATGCAGTGGTGTGGGAGGGGGCCACTTGAGGTCTGCCTAGAATTTGAGCGAATGTCTGTATCCCGCAGGGCCATGCTCACCCTGCCCCGCCAACTCAGCGAAGCGCTGCGGCTCACGCCGGGCCAGTTCGCTGAACTCTGTGCGGCCAATCCGGAGGCGGTGCTGGAGCTGGCGGCGGATGGGCATCTGATTGAGATGACCCCTGCTGGCGGCGAAACCGGACGGCGTAACAACCAGCTGGCTGTTCAGCTGGGTCTGTGGGCCCGAATCCAGCCGGCTGGTGCGTGTTCGACAGCTCCACCGGTTTCCTGCTGCCCGATGGCTCCGTGCTGAGCCCGGTTGGCAGTGCGGTGCGGCTGGAGCGCTGGCAGGCCCTGACCCCGACCGAGCGCCAGGGCTTTCCGCCCCTCTGCCCCGATTTGGTGGTGGAGCTGGCCAGCCCCTCGGATCGGCTGCCGGAGCTGCGGCGCAAGATGACCTCCTACCAGGCCAACGGTGCCCGGCTGGGGTGGCTGCTGCTGCCAGAAACCCGCCGTGTGGAGGTGTGGCACGCCAGTAGTGAGCCACAGCAACTGTTCGAGGTGGCGGCACTCAGCGGGGAACCGGAGTTGCCGGGCCTGCGGCTGGATCTGGCGGAGCTCTGGGCGGCCTGATAGGTCGTGCAGATCCACGCCAATGGGCCCAAGTTCGCGAGCTGACCAGGTGGGTCTGGAGAGCGAACTGCAGGCCGGTGCTTCTCGGCCACGGGAAGGGCTCTGAAGGAGGGCATCACCACCCACGTCTTGCGGATCGGCGATCAACAGCAGAAGAGCACTTTGATCTCGGCACGGCCGCCCTCATGGTGGATGGGGCGCTGGCCGACGGAGGGACGCGGCGGTGGTGGTGGTTGAGGCGGCCATGCCCTCAGGTGCAACCTCTGGGTGGAACTGGCAGCGAGCGTTGAAGGGATTCATGGATGGGGGGTAAACCCGTGACCACCAACAAGATCACCCTCCCTGATGCGCTGGCGACCGAAGCCAGCGGAGCGGGTCTGCTGGCGTCAGACCATGTTGCCCGTCTGTCTGCAAGAAGCCAGGGCTGCTCTTGATGCTGACCCGCCGGAGTTTCTGGCCTGGCAAGAGATCAACGAGGAGAACAGTGCTTACCGCAAGAGGCAACAACTTACGGCTTGTTCTTGATGCCAATACGGCTCTTTGAGGCTGACCTGGCAAGGCGTGGTTCCCTGATCCAGTACGCAGATCGCTCCGAGGCTGGTGAGAATCTTCCGGGCCAGCGGCTCCTTGATTTCGTTGTGTCTTGGGATGGTTTCCTTGACTCCATTCGCTGGGTTGATCCAGATGGAGTGTGAAGGCCCTTCCCTTATCAGGACACATCCAGCCATGTGAAGCCGCCATTACAGATCGCGGCGTTTCATCCGATATGCAGGGACATGCGCACGGCATCAGGTGGCAGACCACGGCTGATATCAGCTTCACGATCCTCGAGGAGCAACTCAATGGCACCCTGCAGATCCATTCTTGCTTTCTCCATGGATTCTCCTTGGTCGTTAGCGCCGGGAATCTGCAGGCAGATCGTCCAGAAGCCACCATCCGGAGCATGGCTCAATCACGGCAGTCAGTACCCCCTTAATCAAACTCGCCTTGGTTACTTTTTTCGATCAGTTTAGGTGCAACAACGAGTGGTAGCAGCCACTGAGGTGACCCGGTATGACGTGGACCCCCGAAACTGAATCAGTCCTTATGAGAGCTTCCCGACCGGCCAGACTTGGCCAGGAGAAGCCCCATGAAATGCAAGCACCACACCCCCGAGCAGATCATCCGCAAGCTGCGCGCCGCTGAGCAGCTCCTCAACCAGGGCCAGAGCGTTGCCGACGTCTGCAAGACGTGGAGGTATCGGAACCCACCTACCACCGTTGGCAGCAGCTCTACGGCGGCAGTCGCCCAGCTCGTCCTCCGTGAGGGGGCGAGGAAGGCCTCTGGTGGTGGTAAAAGTTGTCCCTTCAGGCTGCCGATCCGCATGCCGGTGCGCCGGGCCGGCACCAGTTCCGCCGCCAGCACGCCGTGGCGGGTGATCACAACCCGTTCGCCCCGGGCCACCGCCTTCAGCATCTTCGAGAAGTTGGTCTTCGCCTCGTGGACCGACGCCTGCATGCCTCGACTTTCATAGTCTGGCTAAGCTTTTATAGTCTGTCTAAAGCCTAGGCAGAATGGTGGGTTCAGGTGATCGTGCCGTGTCCCTGCAACAAGCCAAAACGCCCACCAGGCCCGATCTGCTCCCCAGCGCCTCACCCCCGCCCAGCAGGCCCAGATCGTTCCGGAGTGCAAGGCAGCGCGGCAGCGCCATCAGCTCCAGCGGATTCAATTGATGCAGCGCGGTGAGCGTTAGAGCGGACTCGGCTTACCAGGTGTCCAGTGCGTGGGCGATATGCGGATGGAACAGTTCAGGTTCCAACAGGAATGAATCATGCCCTTTGTCCGAATGGACAGTGATGCGCAGGTGCCGGACACCCGCGCTTTTGAGAGCCATCGACAACCGCTCCTGCTCCTCAGGATAAAAGGAAACGTCGGAGTCGATGGTGAAGATCAACATCCGCTGGTCTTGGCAGCGGGAAAAAAGATCCGTATAGTCCGATGCTCCGGCATCTCCCAACAAATCAAGGTTTTGCCAGGCGTCGAGGATGCGCAAATACGAGTTGGCATCAAAGCGGCGCACAAACTTGCCCCCCTGATGAAGCATGTATGATTCCAGCGTATGGTTAAGTCGATACCACGAGAGATCGTTCCCTTGGTGCAGGACTTCGCCCCTGGCTCGCTCCAGCAATGCTGAAAGCGAAACGAAGGTCTTGTGGGCGATCATCCGGGCGAGGGCAAGGCCCTTCTCAGGGTGACGCGAATCGTAATAGTCGCCACCCGAAAAATGAGGATCCATCTCGATGGCTAAAGCCTGTTCGAGGTTCAGGATCCTCTGCAACGGAGATATTTCCATCCCGGAACCGATCGGAACAACGATCCGCACACGCTTCGGATATCTGGTCGCGAGGCTCACGGCCATCATCCCTCCCACCGAAGCTCCAACCACGGCGTGTAGCCGGTCAATGCCCAGATGGTCTACCAGAGCCATCTGAGCGTCCACCAAATCGGGCACACGGATATCTGGAAAACGAGATCCATAGGGTTTGCCAGTGACTGGATCAGGGGAGCACGGCCCGGTCGATCCGTAGCACCCCCCCAGATAATTTGCGCAGACCACAAAGTACTTCTCGGTATCAATAGCCAGCCCCGGTCCGATAAAGTCGCTCCACCATCCCTCACGGCACTCTTCGGTCCAGAAATCCTCGACGTGGGGTAGAGGTTCGTTGGTTCCCGCAGCATTTTGACTCCCTGTCATTGCGTGAAAAACAAGGACCGCATTATCGGCAGCCTGCGAGAGAATCCCCCAAGTCTGGAATGCCACGTCCACCGGTCCGATCGCGCCGCCCGCCCGAAGACGCATCGGCGCTTCTTCAGCGAAACGAAAGAGGCGTGTACTCGACGGGATGCGATTCATACAAGGAGTGTCACCCGGCGGCGATGGCAAGTGACCTTTCGATGTCAGCGATAATATCGTAAATGCTTTCGATGCCGATTGAGAGGCGCACCAACTCGGGTGTGATACCCGCAGCGCGTTGCTGTTCCTCGCTCAACTGGGAGTGCGTGGTGGTGGCCGGATGGATTGCAAGCGACTTGGCATCACCCACATTTGCAAGGTGTGAGAAGAGCTGGAGCGAGTTGATGAACCGCGCACCCGCCTCCTTGCCACCGCGGATGCCAAAAACGACCATCGAGCCGCCCTTACCGCGCAGGTACTTCTTATTTTTCTCGAATTCTGGATCGCCTTCCAATCCGGGGAACCGGACCCAGTCGACCTGTGCGTGGTTCTTGAGGTGTCTGGCGACGGCGAGCGCGTTCTCGCAATGCCTTTCCATGCGAAGCGGAAGTGTCTCGATCCCTTGCAGGAACTGCCAAGCATTGTCAGGGGCGATACACGCGCCTAGGTTGCGCAAGGCGACGGTGCGCATCCTCAAAATAAATGCTAGTGGTGCCAGCGGTTCGGGCAGGTCGTGCCCCCAACGCAGCCCGCCGTATGAAGTATCCGGGCGGTCGAACAGCGGGTGTTTCCCTGCGTTCCATTGAAAACGGCCGCTATCCACGACTACTCCGCCGATCCCGTTGCCATGCCCACCAAACCACTTTGTCAGGGAATGAACAACGATGTCTGCGCCGTGGTCTAGCGGACGCGTCAGGTAGGGCGTGGAGAATGTGGAGTCCACAATCAGCGGTAGCTTGTGCGCTCGGGCGACGGCCGCCACTCCCTCCAGATCGGTGACCTCGAGTGCCGGATTTGAAACACTCTCACAGAACAGGGCGCGCGTCTTGTCGTCGATCGCACCGGCGAAGTTCTCAGGGTCTTTGGAATCAACGAAATTTACGTTGATTCCGAGCGAAGGAAGGATGTCGTTGAATTGGGTGTAGGTGCCGCCATACAGGTTGCGGGCAGAGACAATATTATCCCCCGCTTCCGCGAGGGTAATGACCGAATTAAAAATCCCCGCCGTGCCGGAAGCCACGCCCAGCCCGCCCATTTCGGGCGCGCCCTCCAGCAGGCAGACGCGTTTTTCAAGCACGTCCGTGGTGGGATTCGTTAACCGGGTGTAGATATTTCCCAACTCGCGCAGGGCGAAAAGGTTTGCGGCGTGTTCGGTATCGCGGAAGACATACGAGCTTGTCCGGTAGACCGGTAGCGCGCGGGACAGAGTGGTTGGATCAGGGGCCTGCCCCCCGTGCAGACAAAGCGTTTCAAAGTTCATAGCAGGAATGGATTTGGATGTGAAGAAGGATATTAATCTTACCCCGTTTGCCTCAAGGGCTCAAGTTCTGCAATGACCTGCTTGGTCTCCGAGGCACAAACTGGCCTCGCCACACTCCACTGTTCCAGGAAATAATTGCTGTAAACAGCGAGCACGCCACTAGAAGCAGGTCGCCGTAAATACGCACCGCCACATGAACGGATGCTGACATTGAGGCAAGATACATGATTGAAATCACGGCGAAGACACGACGAACCTCCAACCTCCATTCCACAAACTTCACGCTACTGCATTGACAGACAACTCACGCCGCCTAATTCCTGCGAAGATATACTGGAAGAATGTAGCATCCCGTAGCTTGCTGCAAGGAAATACACCGTCACGGCTGGTGGTTCTGCTTTTTATTGCCGTTGCCCCTTTCTCCGTCTTACCTGTGCGACTTGATACTAACTGATGATTGCCGATACTATAACGCCGCGCTTGTACTGTCTGAACTCTCCAGTTCTTTTCCACGTCGTTGTCGTGATTATTATCCACGCCAACAAAGTATCCCTGTTCTTCTCAAGGGCCTCGCCATTGACCATTGGTGACGTCACCACCACCGCTCCCCTGCGCCTGCCCTCCGAGCCGTAATACTCCGGCAAGGCGATCGTGGTGGTGCTGCCCGATACCGGCAAGCGCTACCTGAGCTCGCTGCTGTTCGGGGGTGGCGGGCCGCTGCGCTGATCTCATGCCAGCGCCAGCTCGCCGGCCTGGCAGCATCGCCAGATCCGCTCACCTTCACATCTACCGGCAGGCATCGGCAGTGCCTGCTGCGGCTGGACGTGTTGCCACCAGCTTTCCACCATCGCGTCCCCCCACCCCCTCCCTGATGGTTATCCGTTCCACCATCAGGACGTCAAGATCGGAATCGAGCCATGCCGTGCCGGTGGCCCGTGAGCGGATCAGCACCCCATTGCGACACGCTTTAAAAGGGCCGTGCACCGATCAGTGTCGGGCGATGGTGCACTGGAGCTGGGCAACTGTTCAACTTGCTCTGGTGGCCCTGGCCTTCGCTGGCCTCCAGGTGTGGTGGATAGGCAGCAAGCTCAGGTCGCGTGACCTGGTCCGGCCGATAAGCAAGGGTGAGTTCCGGAAACCCTGTACCGGATCTGGGCCAAGAAGTCTTGACTCTCTGGCCGACTGTGCGCCCCCAGGCGCTCAGCTCAACCCCACATAGGCGTGCGATCACGGCACGTTTGCGTTCCGCCACCGCCTACGGATGCTTCGAGGTGTTGGCTTTTGCCTCCTGGATTGACTCCTGCACCAGACCAGGCTATGCAAGCAAACCCCGACCCGTCGTCATCGTGCAGGACGACCCTTTCTGCGCTCGCGATTCCGTAACGGTCTGCCTGATCAGCTCCGATCCCACCGATCTTCCGGTCTTCCGGTCTTCCGGGTTCCCGTAGCCCCCTCGCCCGTCAACGTCCTGCGCAGCACCAGCCGCCTGATGGTCGACAAACTCACCACCGTGTCCCGCAGTCGCCTGGGCCAGCGCATCGGACAACTCGCGGATGACGATCTGCTGCGCCTCAATCGCTTGCTGCTGGTGTTTTTTAGGGCTGGTACGCTGACGGATCAAGCCTGGTCGCTGCCGAATGTGCAGGCGAGGCTGTGGATCGATCATCGTGGTCTGGTCCCGCACTTGGTTGCGGAGTGAGGCAGACCGTCTGCGCCCCTGGAGAATCCGGTTGAGCGTAGAGGGCGCTACTCGCGGTTTGGTAGCACCATCACGCACACTCAGCTGGAGTTCTTAGAGATAGGCTTCGTAAATGAACGCATCCGGATGGGGTGAACCGTGGATCAAGCCACTGGTTATCAGTGCTAATTCTCCTCATCAAGAAGGTTGGCATACCCAGATCGACCAGCGGCCCCAGTCGGTGCCGATGAGCTCACGCCACCGCCCAGCCCTCCGAGAGGGTTTCGGCCTGCTCGATCACGGTCTGGGTGGCCTGGGCCTGGAGATCACGCGCAGTTCGGCGCGCACGGTTTCGCGCAGGGTCCAGTCGATCGTGACCTTGCCCTTCACGGTGGCCACCAGCTCGCGGGCGATGGTGCGCAGCTGGGCGTCGCCGAGCACGGCCACGGCGCTGTCGTTGCTGCCGAGGGCGTCATAGAAGGCCACCTCGTCGTCGCTGAGGCCGAGGGCTTCACCGCGGCCGGCGGCGGCCTGCAGATCCCGGGCGAGCTGGATCAGCTCCTCGATCACCTTGGCGGTTTCGACCGCCCGGTTGCGGAAGCGCTGCAGCGCCTTCTCCAGCAGCTCGCGGAAGGAGCGGGCCTGCACCACGTTGCGTCTGGAGCGGGTTTTGATCTCGTCCTTGAGCAGCTTCTGGAGCAGCTCCACGGCCAGGTTGCGCTGGGGCATCCCCCGCACCTCGGCGAGGAACTCTTCCGAGAGGATTGAGAGATCGGGCTTGCGCAGGCCGGCGGCCTCGAACACGTCGATCACGCCGCCTGAGATCACGGCCTTGGAGAGGATCTGGCGCACGGCCAGGTTCATCTGCTCGTCGGTGGTGCCGTCGGCGGAGCCGCCCTTGGCCAGCACGGCGCGCACGGCCTGGAAGAAGCCCACGTCGTCGCGGATGCGGATCGCCTCCTCGTGGGGCACCGCCAGGGCGAAGCCCTGGGACAGCTCGGCCACAGACTTGAGCAGCCGCTCCTTGCCGTTCTCCTGGGCGAGGACGTGCTCCTGGGCTGCCGGCAGCAGCGAGAGGCGCTGCTGGGGAGTGCCGCTGATCCAGGCGCTCCAGTCGAGCCCCGCCACCAGACCGGCCGGCGTGGTGAACGACCCGAACAGGCCGCAGCAGATTTCATAGTTTTCCAGCATCACGGCCACGGCTTCGGATTGATCCAGGGCCGTGTTGCCCTTGCCGCCGGCTTCGGTGTAAGTGGCCAGGGCCTCCTTGAGCTGATCGCCGAGGCCGAGGTAGTCGACGATCAGGCCGCCGGGCTTGCCGCGGAACACCCGGTTCACCCGGGCGATCGCCTGCATCAGCCCGTGGCCGCGCATGGGCTTGTCGGCATACATGGTGTCCAGGCAGGGGGCGTCGAAGCCGGTGAGCCACATGTCGCGCACGATCACGATCCGCAGCGGATCGGCGGGATCGCGGAAGCGCTGGGCGAGGGCCTCGCGGCGGGCCTTGTTGCGGATGTGGGGCTGCCAGTCGAGCGGGTCGGAGGCCGATCCCGTCATCACCACCTTGAGGGCGCCGGCCTCGTCGGATTCGGCGTGCCACTGGGGCCGCAGGGCGGTGAGGGCCTGATAGAGCGCCACGGCGATGCGGCGGCTCATCACCACCACCATCGCCTTGCCGTCGAGGGCCTCGCCGCGCTGCTCAAAGTGGCGCACCAGATCGGCGGCGATCTGATCGATGCGCTGGGGCGCGCCCACCAGGGTCTCCATCTGGGCCCACTTGCTCTTGAGCTTCTCCTTGCGCTCGATCTCCTCGCCCTCGGTGGCCTCCTCGAAGTCGGCGTCGATGCGGGGCTTCTCGGCCTCAGCCAGGTCCAGCTGGGCGAGACGGCTCTCGTAGTAGATGGGCACGGTGGCGCCGTCGGCCACCGCCTGCTGGATGTCGTAGACGCTGATGTAATCGCCGAACACCGCCTTGGTGTTGGCGTCGGCCTTCTCGATCGGCGTGCCGGTGAAGCCGATGAAGGAGGCGTTTGGCAGGGCGTCGCGCATGTGGCGGGCGAAGCCGTCGATGAAGTCGTATTGGGAGCGGTGGGCCTCATCGGCGATCACCACGATGTTGCGCCGCTCGGAGAGCACCGGGTGCCGGTCGCCCT
The DNA here is from genome assembly GCA_007694915.1 of Cyanobium sp. PLM2.Bin73. Taxonomy (GTDB): domain Bacteria; phylum Cyanobacteriota; class Cyanobacteriia; order PCC-6307; family Cyanobiaceae; genus NIES-981. The sequence continues at coordinate 14,003 of REEV01000037.1, forward strand.
TCGCCTGGGGCAGGAACTTCTGGATGGTGGTGAACACCACCCCGCCGGCGGCCACTTGCAGCTTCTCGCGCAGATCGGTCCGGTCGGCGGCCTGCACCGGCGGCTGGCGCAGCAGGTCGCGGCAGCGGGCGAAGGTGCCGAAGAGCTGGTCGTCGAGGTTGTTGCGGTCGGTGAGCACCACCACGGTGGGGTTGGCCATGGCGGGCTCGAGGATCACCCGGCCGGCGTAGAAGGCCATCGAGAGACTCTTGCCCGACCCCTGGGTGTGCCACACCACGCCGATGCGCCGGTCACCGGCGGCGGCGCGCAGGGTCTGGGCCAGGGCCTCGTTCACCGCATGGAACTGGTGGTAGCCGGCCAGCTTCTTGATCAGGCGGCCGTCGCCTCGCCGGCCACGGTGCGCCAGGGCTTGAACCATTCCTGGCCGGCGCCGATGGCGCCGATGCGGGCCTGCACGCCATTGGAGACGATCAGCAGGGCGTTGGTGGCGAACAGGGCCGGGATCTGGGCCTGGTAGGTGCCGAGCTGGTGGAAGGCGCTCCAGATCGTGGCGTTCTCATCGGCGGGGTTCTTGAGCTCGATCACCGCCAGCGGCAGGCCGTTCACGAACACCACCAGGTCGGGCCGGCGCTGGTGCTGGCCCTCCACCACCGTGAACTGGTTCACCGCCATCCAGTCGTTGGCGGCGGGATCGTGGAAGTCGATCAGGCGGGCCTGGGCGCCGGCGATCGCGCCATCGGGCCGGCGGAACTCCACCGGGATTCCATCCACCAGCCAGCGGTGGGCGGCGCGGTTCCGCTCGATCAGCGACGGGGCGTCGAGGCGGGCGAGCCTGCGCAGGGCATCGTCGATGGCCTCAGCCGGCAGGGCCGGATTGAGGCGCACCAGGGCGGCGCGCAGCCTGCCCTGCAGCAGCACGTCGCGGGCCTGGGGGTCGCTGCGTTCGGCGCCGGTTTGCCCGGCGGCCAGATCGGGACCATGGCCGGTGGCGTAGCCCAGCTCGGCGAGCCAGCCCAGGGCCGCCTCTTCCACCACCGATTCGGCGAAGGGGGTCATGCCACGGCCTCGATCACGGCCTGGTGAAAGATCTGGAAGCTTCGGGAGCGGTTCCGGCCAGGGTCGATGTGCTGCCCGATCGCACGGGCCGCGGTGATCTTCTGCAGTCCGCCTGGGACATACCCGTGCCTCTGGAGCACGCGCTCGAACGCCTCCCAGGTGCCGCCCGCGATGGCATCGGGATCGCGGAAGCCTCGCTTTGATGGCTGGTTGGCCGGTACGCGGGAATAGGCCTCCCGCACCGCTTGCCAGTCGCCGAAGAACCAGGCTTCGAGCTCCTCGATCGCCAGGCGGTTCACGACCTGCCAGGGAATGCCTGCAGCCTGAGACCGGGTGAGCAGGCCCGACCGCTGGGCGATGGCCTCCAGCTGCTGCTTGAGCTTCAGGCAGTCCTCGTCGTCCCGATCCACCACCACCACGATGCGCCAGTCGGGCGGGAGCCAGCTGGCATAGGCCCGCAGACGGGCTTCGAGGTTGGCCAGCAGATCACTCTTGCCCTGGAACGGATGCACTTCGAAGGTGCGGTTGTGGGGGAGCAGCCGGGGTAGCAGTGCCCGCAGGAATGCCTCCATCGATGGCTCCTCCACGAGGAACTCCAGGTGGCTGGCAGCCATGGTCAACGGCTCCCCACAGGCCGCGAAGGGGCACCCTGGTTCACCAGGGGGTCACCGACCCCCAGCTGGCCCTCCATCCACAGCTGCCCGAGCAGCGCACCTTCGGCCACGAAGGCCTTCACACCCTGCAGGTCGCTCACCCGCCGGGCCTGGGTGTAGCCCTGCTCATCCCGCCAGAGGGTCCGAACTTCCTCGGCCCGCAGCCCGTTGAGGAAGAACGGCGAATGGGTTGTCACCAGCAACTGGGTGTACTCGGTGGCGCTGCGGCACTCCTCGGCGAGTTCAGGCAACAGGCGGGGATGGAGGAAGTTCTCCGGTTCCTCGATGCCGATGAACGGTGGCGGGGCTGGGTCGTTGAGCAGCACCAGATAGGCCAGCATCTTCAAGGTGCCGTCGGAGGCGAAGCGGGCCAGCACCGGATGAGAGAACGGGGCGTCCTTGATCTGCAGCAGCAGCCGGCCATCAGGCATGGTTTCGGAGAGGACGCGCTCGATCCTTGGTACCCGCTGACGCAGCACCGCGAAGATCTCCTCCAGTCTCCGGGGATGGAGCTCCGCGAGGTACTGGATCACGTTGGCGAGGTTGTCGCCGGTCTTGGTGAGCCGCTCCTGTGGGCCTGCTTCCGGTTGTCCGCGGGCACTGTCGGCGGAGAGATAGGACACATACCAACCGGTGATGAAGTCGCGCAGGGCCGCCACCCGCGGGTGCTCGGCGAACTGGCCGAGGGCATTCACGGCCAACAGGTCTGCCGACTTCAGGGGTGTGTCGATCCGTTGATCCTCCCGATCCGGCAACTCGCCGCTGACGGCACGACCCAGGCCTTCGCGGTAGTCGAGAAAGCGAAAGGGTTGGCCATGGCTGCCGCGCTTCCAGCGCAGCCATTCCTCCATCACCACCGGGCCGCCCGCCCGTTCATCAACAGCCAGGTGGTAGGTGATCAGCGGGTAACCAGGCTCGCGGTATTTGATCTCGATGGTCACGGGCCCGTCGCCACCGCGGCTCTTCAGTTCTCTGGCCCGCCCGCGCTTGTCCCAGGCACGGCGCAGCCCGAGCTCGAAGCATTCGGCGAGGAACGCGAACACGTCGAACACCGTTGACTTGCCGCTGCCGTTGGGACCCAGCAGCACCGTTAATGGTGTTAGGTCTTTGAATTCAACATCACGCAGCGCACGGAAATTACGGACTTTGAGATATTCAATCCGTGCCGGGGCGATGGAGCTGGCAGTGACCCTCGTCATGATTGGGGCTCGTTTCCGGGGCTTCTGCTCACAGGCCAGAGGCTAAGAGCGGCACAGGCCGGCGGAAACCGCAGGTGGCGAACGCCTCGCGCAGGTCACAACACCTGCCACTGCCCGGCCCGGGCCGACCCCACGCGCTGCAGGCGGGAGGAGAGACGGGGTTCGGCGGCCAGCACCTCCAGGATCCGCTCGGCCGTGGGGGCGGGCGTTCCGCCCATCTCCGAACTCATCTCCGAACCGATCTCCGAACTTTTCTCCGAACTTCGCGGCCTCCGAAAGGCTGAAGCCCCTGGCAGAGCAGCCAAGGCTCAGTAATAGCGCTGTGGGTTCTGGCGAATCGCCAGCTGCACCTCCAGCAGGAAGAACACCAGGCCCAGGATCAGGAACACCATCGCCAGCACGAACACCGGCACCACGATCACCGCCAGATCCAGGGCCGCCACAGCGCTGATGAACAGCACGGCCACCACACCTGCCACCAGCAGCGCGGTGATGCCGGTGCAGAGAATGGCGCGGTTGATCAGAAAGGTGCGGCGGCGCTGCACCGTCAACGCACGCTCCAGGTCCTCGGACTGGGATGGCTCCACCCGATCCTGCGCGTCCTGCAGAAAACGCACGCGATCGATGATGCGCGACAGCCGGCCGGTGAAGATGTTGAGCAGGCCCGAGATGCCGGTGAGCAGGAACACCGGGGCCACGGACAGCTGAATGGCGCGGGCCAGGCCGGTGACGGAAGCGTTCGGATCCAGCGCACACCACCAGCAATCCCCGTAGTGTCCCACGCCCGAACCGGCTCCGGCAGGCGGCGTTTGCCGCGCACCTGGGTGCCCGCCTGGGTTCCAACAGATCCCCATTAGGGTCCGCCCACTCGCTGCCGACCGCGATGGGCCTGCTGGTGGATGGGGTCTGGACCGACCAGTGGTACGACACCAGCAGCACCGGCGGGCGGTTCGAGCGTTCCCGCGCCGCCTTCCGCAACTGGATCACCCCGGACGGCTCGCCCGGGCCGAGCGGTGTGGGCGGTTTTGCGGCAGAAGCCGGCCGCTATCACCTCTACGTGTCGCTGGCCTGTCCGTGGGCCCACCGCACCCTGATCTTCCGGGCCCTCAAGGGCCTGGAGGAGCTGATCGGGGTGTCGGTGGTGGACTGGTTCATGGGGGAGGAGGGCTGGACCTTCAGTGAGGGGGAGGGGGTGGTGCCTGATCCCAACGAGGGGGTTGCGGTGCTGCACGAGCTCTACACCCGGGCCGATCCCCACTACAGCGGCCGCGTCACGGTGCCGGTGCTGTGGGATAAGGCCCAGCGCACGATCGTGAACAACGAATCCTCCGAGATCATCCGGATGTTCAACAGCGCCTTCGATCACCTCGGCGCCCGGGAGGGCGACTTCTATCCGCCGCCGCTGCGTGAGGAGATCGATGGCCTGAATGATCGGATCTACAACACGGTGAACAACGGCGTGTACCGCTGCGGGTTCGCCACCAGCCAGCAGGCCTATGAGGAGGCGGTGGAGCCTCTCTTCGCCACCCTGGATGAGCTGGAGGAGCGCCTGGCCAGCCGGCGCTATCTCACGGGCTCAGCCCTCACCGAGGCGGACTGGCGCCTGTTCACCACCCTGCTGCGCTTTGATCCGGTATATGTGGGGCACTTCAAGTGCAACCTCAGGCGGCTGGTCGATTACCTCCACCTGTTTGCCTACACCCGTGATCTGTTTCAGGTGCCCGGCGTGGCGGACACGGTGAATTTCGATCACATCAAGCGGCATTACTACCAGAGCCACGCCACCATCAACCCCACCGGGGTGGTGCCGGTGGGTCCGGAGATCGACTTCCTCACGCCCCAGGGCCGGGAGGAACTGCGTGGTTGATTCCTGTGGGGATCAGTCGCGGTCTGTGCCGGTGGATGTGATCAACTGTTCAATCGGCTCGGTCTCATCAAAGCGGCTGAAGTCCAGGCAGATGCTGTCTGGTCCGTCCATCCGCACCATGTCGCGGAACCGCTGCTCGAAGCGCAGGTCGCCGGCGCCGTAGCTGCAGCGGAAGTGCACCGGTGCCAGGAGGATCTCGTCGATCCCCTGGAAGGCCACCACGATTTCGCCGTGGCGACGCTCCAGATCCTCTCTGCCCAAGCCGTGGAGGGGGCTGACGGCGTCGATGCGGTGCATCACCGTCCACATCAGCTGGAGGGTGATCGACTGGTCGCGCACCAGGGGCAAGGGCACGATGAGGCGCATGGTGCGGCCGTCGGGGCAGTCCTCGTCGATGGCCAGCGAGGCCTTGATGCGGCCATCCACCAGGCTCGTCTGCCGCACGCTGGCCACGCGGAAGGTGAGGGTGGGGCAGCCCTGCCACGGTTCGATCGTGGCCAGCCGGCTGAACAGCAGCCGTGCGCGGCTGCGGGAGAAGCGGGCGAAGGCCAGGCCGGTGGTGACGGCGATGAACAACAGCCCCACGAAGGCTTCCACCGTCACCACCAGATTCACCCAGAGGCTGGTGGGGTGGAGCAGGCCGTAGCCGATGGTGCTGAGTGTCTGCACGCTGAAGAAAAAGGCATCCAGCACCGTCACCGTCTGCCCCATCGGCGTGCCACCGATGCCGCCGAGATCCAGGGCATAGAGCAGGGTGAAGGCGAGATTCAGGAGCAGGAAGCTGGCGGCGATGGCCAGCAGAAAACCCGGCCAGGGAATCGCCAGCATGAAGCGGTAGGGCTCCCTCCAGTGCCGGTGCCAGCGCTGGAAGTGCTCGGCCTGGATCACCCCGCCCTGCCGTTGCAGCCGCACGGAGCGGATCTGCCGGTGGCGCTCTGCCGGATGGCTCATCAGGGCTCCAGTCGCGATTCCAGTCTTGCCTTCAGGCTCGGCAGTTCGTTGAGGATCGCATCCCAGAGAATCGCGTGATCCACGCTGTCGTAGTCATGAATGATGCGGTTGCGGGTACTAGTGATTCTTGGTAGTTCAGGCACCAGTTCCACCACAGCTGGATCTGCTGCATGGGCCGCCATCAGTGCCGCTGCCATGACCTCGAACTTTCTCTCAACGCCAGCCTGAACCAGCTCGTTATCCCGAAAAGTCGCGAGCGACTGACCAGAGGTGAAGGTGTCAATGGCCCGGATGGCCTGCAGAGCATCGACGAGCCATTTCAGTGCCTTGCGCTGCATCTGTTCAAGACGGTTTGCATTGGCTATCATGCTATCAAAGAAACAGGCGTGTTCCTTGAATAGCGTTCAGCCGTAGCCCAGCTCCTGCAGGTTCGTCTCAATCGCCGCATCATGAGCCCAAGCCTGCGTAGACACTCGCATCCCGCTCGGGATAGCTCACATAGAAGTGCTCGAAGATCGCGTTGCACTTCTGTTGATACAGCTCCGGTGTGTAGGCCCGTGGGAGGCCCAGGTCGAGCGCATCTTCGATTGCCAGTTTGAGCTGGGCGCGGGACGCCGCCTTGGCGCGCCAGTTCAGCACCAGCAGGGCTTTCACCTGCTCCAGCAGCTCCCGGGCCACGGCCTTCACCTTGCGGCGCTCGGCATCGGTGAGATCCGGGGCAGGCTTGAGCAGGATGTCGAAGAGGGTGAGCTCTTCTTCGCTGAGGTTTTCGCGGATGTGGCGCTGCTGTTCGCTGCTGAGGCTGGCGGAGAGTTCCAGCAGAGCTTTGAACAGCTGCTCCACATTGAGGCTGCCGGCGTTGTAGGCGGCGATGAGCTGCTCGAACTTCTCCAGGAAATCGGTGCGGGTGGGATTGAGCTGCACCAGACGGTTCAGCCGGGCCGCGATCTGGGCCTTGAGGGTTTCCAGATCGATGTTCTTGCGCTTGGAGTTCTTGAACTTCTCGGCCAGGGCCTGGAAATCGATCTGGGAGAGATCCATCGGCGGCAGGTTGCGCTCCTGAATGGCCACGCCCGTGATCGAGGCATCGAGCAGCTGGCTGATCCCGGCCATCACCTCACTGAGATCGGCGGGCCCCTCGGGATGGAGCAGCTGGCGAATCTCCGCTGCCAGCAGCGCCAGCAGGGCCTCAATGCCGGTGAACTCCACGGCCGCCCGATCGGGCTTGAGGGCGGTGGTGAGCGTGTGCACCAGGCGCTGGGCGGCGAGGAAGTCGTTGCGCACGGCATCGGGTGAGATCAGGGCATTCACGGCATCGCCGATCGCCGCAATCCGCTCCATGCCGCCGGCTGCCAGACCCTCGATCCGCGCCAGATCCACCTGCTGGCCGAGGCAGAAGCGGCGCGCTTCGGCGATGGCCTGGCGCAGCTCCCCGATCAGCACGTCGTTGCCTTCCACGGGGCTGTGGCCCGACTGGCCGACGCCGTAGAGGGAGAGGGCCTTCTCCAGCGAGGCGAACACATTGGCGTAGTCCACGATCTGGCCGCTGTGCTTGCCGGGGAACACGCGGTTGGCCCGGGCGATGGTCTGCATCAGGGTGTGGTTGCGCATCGGCTTGTCGAGGTAGAGCGTGGAGCAGCTCGGCGCGTCGAAGCCGGTGAGCCACATGGCGCACACGAACACCAGCCGCTGCGGGTCGTCTGGCTTCTTGAAGCGCTCCTCGAGGCTGGGCTTCGACCAATGCCATCCATGGCCTTCGGCCTGGCCTCGGGGGGCCATCACTGGACTGAGGCTATGAGCGGCATCGTCAGCTGGCAGTGCGGTTCGCGAGCGGTCTGCGGCCCATCTCCGAACCGATCTCCGAACTTTTCTCCGAACCTGGTGGCCGGCGAAAGGCTCACCCCTCCCCCTCTGCCGAAGCTGCCGCCGCCGCCTGCTCCTGGTGCTCCTTGAGGGTGACGCCCTTGGCGTCCTTCCATTCGATGCGGCCATTGGCCGTGCGGGCAAGCAGCGCCATGGCCGCCTGGGAGGGGGAGTTGAACTCATAGTCCTGCGCGAGGGTGAGGCCGGTGGGCTCCTGAAGGAACACCCCCTGGCTCACCAGCTGGGCCCTGGCCTGCACCCAGGCGGGGGGTGTGGACTCCACGAATTCGCTGCGGGCCCTGGCGCCGCGCAGCACGGTGAACCCACCGGGCGACTCGAACCCCTGGCCCGAGGCGCCGGGCCCCTTGAGGTGGAACAGACGCCGGTTGGCCTGAGCCGGTTTCCCCGTGGCCTGCTCGAAGGCGCGCAAGCCGAGCACGGGGCAGCAGAGCAGCAGCTCCTCCAGGAAGCCATCGGCTACCGCTACGCGGAAGCCTTCGGCTACGGCGCGGTCCATCTCGGCGAGGGTGATCGAGCGGCCCTGCACGGCGTTCTCCAGCCGGCAGCGTTTGGCGGCCTGGGCCAGGCGGATCAGCCGCGCCTCCAGGTGCTGGGCGTGGGCCTTGTTGAGGTAGCCGTCCTTGGAGGTGAAGGCGTAGGCCGTGGTCCAGAACTCCCTGGCCTGATGCTGCTCCAGGCGGCGGCCGAGGGGATCGGCTTCACCGATGTAGACGAGATCGGCGCCGCCCTCCGGGTCGGGACCGGAGAGCACATAAACCCCGGGACGGGCGGCCTCGTCCCGCTGGGTGAACTCCTTGAGCTGGGAGCGGGGGATCACGTAGCCGATGCCGCTCCAGTTGGTTTTCTCCACGATGCGCATCCCTTCCGGCAGCCCGGAGGGCACGAAAAGACGCAGGGCGAAGGGTCGGGCTGTGCTCATGGGGTGACCCTCATCGTCCTGTCCTCAAAACCCGGGAAACTCAGGGAGTAGAAGTTAGTGATGGGACCTAACGAGCCGGATCAACCGGCGGTACTCCGCTCGGTTGCATCCGATTGTTCGGTGCTGTTGTCCAGTTCCTTGAGCCTCCCGAGCGTGTCCGCCGCGTAGAGCTGCGTGTGGAGTTGCATTGGCAATCGATACATCGGCAGATCAATATGCTCTCTTTTTCTTAGGACAAACCAAGCCGATGCATGGACATACTTGGAGTAAATACCATACATTGATTCATATTCATCCTTAAGGTCGATCTCTTTCGCCATTTGAAAGAGTGACGTTCGCTCTGGCTTCAGGCTTCGACCATGTTTACTCAGAACATCTCGAATATGATTTATGTGCTGCTCAAGCAGTTCGAGATTCCTCGGATCAGTCTCGTGATCTGCGAGCCCTTTGATAGACTTGTAGATTGAGATCTCGTCAGTTGCCGATTGATCGGCATATGCATCAAGACGTTCAGGGGACGACAGGCAGTATCGAAACACCACATTTACTTCAAAGACGGTGCGGCAGACATTTGCAGTGATCTCAATCGGCTCTTCGAGAAGCTTAGCCAAAAGTTGCAGTTGCTCGGCTGTCGATCTCGCAATTTCAGGATACACACGACAACCAACCCCCAAGTCGTGGCGAGGCAGTAGCACACGTCCTGCATCTCGCAGCTTGTTTCCGAGATCATCGAGATGCGCTTTCACGTCCGCGACGGAGCCGATCTTCGCGTAGTCCTTGAGTCGCTTCATTTCGTCACTGATTCTTTCACCGAACTAGTTCTTCGATGGTTCCGCAAACCACTTAATCCGCCTCAACTCTTTCCGTATCACGCCCCTTTTCCCTGCGCCCCAAAACCGTAGAGTCCTTGGGGCAGTGGCTATCTGCCGTCGTCCGGCCCTCCGGACCCTGGTGGTTCACAGACCCGTGAACCACCCCCGTATCCGGAGTCTCGATCTTCCTCACCCCTCCGGCTTCGCCAACGGCAGCAGGCACTTGTCCGAATCACACCCGGCCGGGCCGGCCTCCATCAGTTCGCCGCGGTCGTAGCGGGCCAGGGCTTCGAAGAAGTCCGCCGTGCGGCGGCGGCCCTCCACCTCCTGGTGCAGCCGTTCGTAGGTGGCCTTGTCGATCGGCTCGAACGGCAGCCGCGGGAAGGTGGCGTTGGCATCGAAGCGGGCCAGCAGCGCCGCGGAGATGTAGCCGAAGCCCTCCTCGATCGCCTCGTGGATCCTGCGGGCCAGCGGTTCGATCTCGTTCTCGCGGAACTCGATCGTGGCGCTGGTGTTGTGGGCCGTGTAGTGCTGCTGCACCTGCATGTAGAAGTCGAACTGCGCCAGGGCCGAGAAGTTGTTGATCTCCACCGTGTCGGCACCCGGCAGGTTCGCCCAGCTCACCTCCGTGGGGATCTCCACCAGCCACTCGCTGCAGCGCGGATCGAACGGATCATCCAGCAGCCGCCCCTGCTCATCCTTATCGGATTGGCTCGGCACGATCGTGTAGCCGTAATCCAGACACGCCAGCGCCACCGGATCGTTCTTGCGGAAGGTGATGCGGCGGATGAAGCGCTGCGCCTTGGGCGGATGCCAGCCCGGGCTGGCGCCGGTGAGCAGGCTCTTGGTGCCCGCCGGCTGCACCGTGGTGCAGCGGTTCGGCCGGCGGATGCCGTGGCGGTCGCAGTATTCCCACACCGCTTCGTTCACGATCCGCTTCCAGCGCTGCAGGTAGTCGGCCTCGCGCGCCTTGAACGCCCGGCCCTCCTCCGAATCCGGCCGGCCCGCCTCCCACCAGTTCAGCCACGGCGTGCCGAAGGCATGCACGAAGAAGTCGAACAGGCCCGTGAAGCTCACGCCCACGATCGGATCCCAGGCCCGGCTCTGGCGGTAGCGCTCCACCTCGAAGTCGTGATTCAGCAGGCAGGCCACGGCGATACCGCCGGCGCGGAAGGCGTCCTCCTGGGCCTGGAAGTCGGTGGGGTGGATCTGGTTGAGGTGGATCTCCGCCAGGTTGCAGTGGAAGTCGGCACCCAGGATCTCGCCGCAGTTGTGCGCCACCAGGCCGTTGGCGTCGAACCGCGCCGGGCCCGGCACCGTGCAGTCGTACACCGCCTCCACGCCGTCGGCTTCCACCGCCTCCACCGTGGCGGTGAAGCGCTCGCGGTTCGGGGTGCGGCGGTAGCTCGCCAGCGCCTGCTCCAGCCGTTCCTGCTTCTGGCTGTCGCTGAAGCCCACCCGCTCGGCGAACACCTGCAGGTTGTCGTTGGCGATCACCAGTTCGTGCTGGGCCTGGCACCAGTAGCTGGCCAGCTCGCGGTTGCTGTCGGGCAGCTGCCGCTCACCTTCCGGTCTGCGGTTCTGGTAGATCGTGCTGATGATGCCCAGCCGGCCCAGCATGCGCTGCGCTGCCTTGAGCGTGTCCAGATCGTTCTGGGCCAGCCGCACGCTCACGCCCTTGACCTGCTGCCCCTGCACGCTGCCGTCGGCATCGAACAGACCCTGCAGGAAGCCGAGGTGGAAGGCGTGGCTGGTGTGCTCGATCGCCTCACCCACCCTCTTGCTGCCCGGCCGGATGCCGAACTCGGCCGCCAGCTTCGCCAGGCCGCTGGAGCTCACCACCCGGTGCTGCAGCTGCTCATGCAGGCACACCTCGGCCGTGCGGCGGCTGTAGCCCACCGCCTGCTCCAGCAGACCCACGGCCCGCTCGGCCATTGCTTCGCGGCCCTCGCCCCAGTAGCGCAGCACTGCCGTGTCGCTCCAGGTGGTGGCGGCCAGGCTGCCGTCGCCCACCAGGTTGCCCAGCAGCCAGCCCTCTTGCTCGCTGCCCTTTCCGTCCCAGGGCTGGGCATCGCGGTGATCGTGCAGCTTCACCCGGTCGCCCGGCTGCAGCGTCTCGGCCTCCACCCATTCGGTGTATTGCGCCTTCTGTGTCTGGGCGCTCACCTTCAGCACCTTGTGGTTGCCCGTGAGCCGCAGCTCCTGGCCCTCCTTGGTGCGCAGCTTGAGCACGGGCTTCACGCCCGAGGCAAAGAAACCGGCCGGGGTGGTGCTGAACAGTTCGCCGTTCACATAGGTGCTGTGCTGGCGGCCGATCAGCTCCTTCACCTGGCGCGGCCCCTCGCCGGTGAGCACCCAGGTGTCGGCGGTGACGCAGGGGTTCAGCCCGTAGCGGCCCAGGCGGTGCTCCAGCTCATCGGCCTCCAGACCCGGGTGGTGGAGCTTCAGCCAGTTCGCCGCCTGCTCGCGGCCCTGGTCGCAGTAGATGCCCACGAACTCCTCGCGCAGCTCCAGGGTGGGCAGCAGGTCGGCATTGGAGCGGGCGATCGCCTCGGGAGCGAACTGGATCGCGCCCTCGCCGCTCTGGAACTGCTTGGTCACCGCCTCCAGCACCGTCTCCCAGTTCGGGCGGGTGTGGAACACGCGCGTGTGGTTCGCCATCCGCAGCGCGTCGCGCTCGGGGTCGATGCTCCAGTTGCCCGCGCTGTCCTGCTGCCAGAGGTTATCTTTAGCTCCAGCGGCTGCAAGATCGTCAGCGGCAAACTGACGCATTCCCGCGCTGCGCCTAATGTTCCCGGCCACAATCGTCACCGCTGCTTCATCAATCAGCAGGCAACATTCCACCGAGGTGAGCTGGCGGCCCTGGGCCTTGCCCAGGATCCGCGCCACGCGGCCGTAGAGGTCTTTGAGCTTCACCGGGTTGGCCATGCCGCCGAAGCCCTTCAGGGTTTCGCCCACCGGCCGCACATCGGAGAGATCCACGCTGATCTCGATCGGTGCGCTGGCGTCGAAGCGCTCGTCGCTGCTCAGCTCCAGCAGCAGCTGGTAGCTGTCCACCCAGCCGCGGCGCGTGTCGCCCACCTTGATCGCCACCCGTTGGCCATCGATGGTGTGGGTGGTGTCCTGCTGGCGCTGGCCCGCCGGGGTGGCGCCGATGTCGGCCACGCCGGTGATCGTCAGCCGGTTGCGCACCGCCGGCAGCCTCGAGATCAGCCGCGGCTCGATGATGGCGCCGGTGCCGCAGCCCATCATCGCCAGGTCCATCATCAGCCCGAAGGCTTCCCAGTCCACCAGGTTGGTGGAGGTGCAGTTGTAGGCGCCGCTGAAGTTGTGGCGCTGCTCGATCCAGGGGGTGCCGCCGATCCACAGCCACCGCCCCGACGGCAGCGACTTCTGCTGCAGCTGCATGCGCCGCAGCAGCTCCACCTCCGCCTCGCTCAGCTTGCCCAGCTGGCGCAGGCCCTCCAGGTTGCGTTCCGCCACCTGCCGCCAGCTCTCGCGGCCCGCCTCCTGGCGGCGGGAATAGGTGCGGTAGAAGACGGGATTGGCCGCCGGCGCCGTGGGCGGGAAGTCGCCCCGTGCCGGCGCCTCGAAGGCCTTCTCCACCGCCATCGCCGACGGGGTGGCGGCGCCCGCGGCGGCTGGCGTGGTGGGTGGCGTCGCGGAGGCGGTCATGGGCGGGCGGATCTGGTGTGGGAAACCCTAACGCCACTGGTGGGGTGCGCAAGGCCCGCCCGCCACCAGTGGCAGCGCCTTACTCGGCGGCTGCGTTCGGCTCCACCATCGGCTGGCCCAGCGCGCCCGCCAGGGCCTCGGCGATGCGCGATGCGGCCGACTGGCACGGACCCACACCGGGATTCCCGGGCACCGTCGGCTGGCCCTCCGCGCAGGTCTGGCCCGAGACGATGTCGGCGTTCACCATCACCACCAACGTGATGGCCTTCGGCTTGTGGTGCTGCACCACCGTGTTGAAGCCCGGCAGCTCCCCCTCATGGCCATATCCAGTCGAGGGCGCGGGCGAGGCCCAGGCCATAGGCCCGGGCCGGGGTCTGGGGCGCCTGGGCATCGGGCCCGCGGTAGATCGGGATGGTGAGGTCAAACGAGGCGAGGCGCCTGGCCTGGGTGGCGGACGAGAGGATCCCCTTGCCGGTGCCGAGCGCTTCACCCCACACCAGAAGGTCGTTGAGGTTGGAGATCATTGCCCCGGCCGTCCACGCCCACGACGGGTTCCAGTCCGTGGCCTCCACCGGTTGCCGGCCCTCGACGCCCTGCAGCGTGTAGCCGCGGGCGTGAGGCTCGGCCAAGGTCGCGTCGGTGGGCATCAGCGTGTGCTCGAGCCCCAGCGGCTTGATGATCTGCTCGGCCAGCACCGTCTCGATGGGCTCGCCCGTGATCTGCTCGATCACCATCCCCAGCAGCACGAGGTTGGTGTTCGAGTAAAAAACCATGTCCCCCGGCGGGAAGAGCGGCGCCTCCTGCTTCACCAGGTCCACGAGTTGCTGGGGTGTCCAGGGGGCATCGGGATCGGCGAACAGCGCGTCCTGGAAGCTCTGGTTGAAGGTGTAGCTGGGGATGCCGCTGCGCATCTCGGCCAGCTGGGCCAGCGTCGCCGTGCCGTTGGGCATTCCCGGCACGTAGGTCTCGATGGGGTCGTCGAGCGAGAGCGCGCCCCGCTCGGCCAGTTGGAGCAGCGCTGTCACCGTGAAGGTCTTGGTGACGCTGCCGATGCGCTGGTTGACGTCGGCGGCCATCGGCACGGTCCGGGCCCAGTCCTCGTAGCCCAGCGCCGCCACCCAGGTGCCCTCGGCGGTCCTCACGGCCATCACGGCGCCGGGTGCACTGGTTGCTGCGAAGGCGGCCCTGGCGGACTGGTGGAGTGCCTGGGTGGTTGCGGCGTTGAGGCCGTTCTCCACTGGCCGCTCGACGCCATAGACCTCGGCACTGGAAACCACCGACCTCATCACCAGGGCGGTGGTGAGAGCCAGGGCCGAGAAGCGTTTGATGGTGACGGACCCAGAGTCCTCAACCTAGATCGGCTTTGCAGGCCGCTCGCCCCAATCAGGAGTGGCAGGCTGGGGGGATGACAGCCCAAGCCTCAGCCCCGGCCGCCCAGGCCGCCGATCCCGAGCTCGCACCCCTGGCCGAGGCGGTGGAGCGGCGGCGCAACTTCGCGATCATTTCCCACCCCGACGCCGGCAAGACCACCCTCA
>REEV01000033.1 GCA_007694915.1 Cyanobium sp. PLM2.Bin73
TAGGGCGGCATCGACAGGCAGTGGCGCAGTCAAGCAGTGCCGCAGTTAAGCAGTGGCGCAGGGCGGTGACGCAGGGTGGTGGCGTAGATCCGGGGTTGAGACCAGCACCGCCAGGCAGAGCAACAGCCTATGCAAAACCCCGGCGAAGCCATGCCGACACAGGGTTGGCTGAGCCCGTGCCTGACGGTTCTCCTGCGGCTTGCTGGGGATCCCTACCGGTGCTGCTTCGTCTGGAGTATTCCCTTGCGCTGGACATCGTCACCCACAGGGTGATGGTGCGGTGCCATCTGAGATGCCGAAGTGCCAGCCACGATGGTCATCATCTGCTGTCGCCCGTCATGCCTCGGACCACGGCGATCGCCCAGAGGACGCTGTGTGATTCATCCTTAAATCCGTCCTTAAATCCGAAGTCCCACTCACCACCAGGTGCCATGCCCACCAGTGCGGAGGTGATGCTGAATTCGCTGCCGGCGCGTCAAGCCGGCACCCCGGCGGCCATGTCGGGGATGGGGTGCACGTCTGTCTGTGGGTGCTCCCCGGGTCGTGACGGACTGGATGACGATGGACAACGGTCGCCGATCAGCCCCGTTGGTGCGGAGCGTTGGTGCCGTCTCTGCAGCGAGATTGCTGAGAAGCCCTTGACGAGACTTGAACTCGTGACCTCTCCCTTACCAAGGGAGTGCTCTACCGCTGAGCTACAAGGGCGTGTGGAAGGTGGGCCGGGTTGGATTTGAACCAACGTAGGCAGAGCCAGCGGATTTACAGTCCGCCCCCATTAACCACTCGGGCACCGACCCGAACCACACCCCAAGAACTTACCAGCCGGCCTTCCTGCCCAACCCCCATGCAGCTGCTCGCCATCCATGGCCCCAACCTGAACCTTCTGGGCAGTCGGGAGCCGGGTCTCTACGGCACGGCCAGCCTCGAGCAGATCGATGCCGACCTGCGCCGCCGGGCCGAGACGCTGGCAGTGGAGATCGACTGCTTCCAGAGCAACCACGAAGGGGCCCTGGTGGACCGCATCCAGCAGGCCCGGGGCCGGGTGGACGGCATCCTGGTCAATGCCGGCGCCTACACCCACACCTCGATCGCCATCCGCGATGCCCTGTTGGCGGTGGCCATTCCCTACGTGGAACTGCACCTGAGCAACACCCATGCCCGCGAGGCCTTTCGCCATCACTCCTATCTGGCTGACAGGGCGGTGGGGGTGATCTGCGGCTTCGGCGCCGCCAGCTACGGTCTGGCTCTCGAGGGCCTGGTGGCCCATCTGCGCGCCCGCCCGTGATCGCCACCCAGCCCGCCGCCGCCCGGATCCGCTGGCTGGCGGCCCCCAGCTCCGCCGCCTGGCTGGTGCAGGCCCTGGCCCATCCCGATCTGGTGCTGATCGACCACGCCCACTGCGAGCGCAAGGCCGCTGGGGCCGCTCTGCAGCTGATGTTCCGCTATCCCGGCGACGAGCAGCTCGCGGCGGTGCTCAGCCCGCTGGCAAGGGAGGAACTGGAGCACTTCGAGCGTGTGCTGGCCCTGCTGCAGCGGCGTGGCCTTGTCCTGCGTCCCCTGGCGGCCCCGTCCTACGGCAGTGAGCTCAACAAGGCCGTGCGGCGGCAGGAGCCCCAGCGCATGCTGGATGCGTTTCTGGTGGCCGGTCTGATCGAGGCCCGCAGCCACGAGCGCATGGGTCTGCTGGCCGAGCACGCGCCCGATCTGGAGCTGCGCCAGCTCTACGGCGATCTGCTCGCCAGCGAGGCTCGCCACTTCGGCCTCTACTGGCTGCTGTGCGAACAGCGCTGGCCAAGGCCGGTGGTGATCCAGCGCCTTGAGGAGCTGGCGGCCCTGGAGAGTCAGTGCCTGGCGGGATCCCTGGCTTCGGACGAGGGGGTGCGCATGCATTCCCCAGGGGTCGAGCTTCGCTGACGACCCTCTTCCGGCAGCCGCTTCAGCCCCAGCCGATCAGGCCGGCGAACTGGCTGGCCAGCAGACCCACCGGCGTTCCCGCCGTGCGGGCCAGTTCCACCTCCACCTCCTCCTCGAGGGTGGCCACCAGGTCGGGGTCCAGCTGCAACAGGCGCAGCAGGCGTCCGTAGGCCTCCAGTTCCCTGGCATTGATGCTGCCGTGGTCGCCGGTGCGCTGGCTGGCGCGGATCACGCCGTAGGCCAGCTGCAGCGCCCGCTGCCGTTGCTCAGGGGTGCTCAGGGCTGCCACAAGATCGTCCAGCCCCTCCACGGGGAGGGTGGCCGGGGTGGCGGTGGCCAGCGTCCGGTCGAGCTGCCTCTGCTGATCAGGATTAGTCCGGCTGGCCTGGGCGATGGCCCCGGCGAGGCGCTGGTGCTCTTCGTCGCTCAGCTCTCCATCCGCCCAGGCCACGGTGGCGCCGATGCGGAACAGGGCCAGCTCGGTCTCCGTCATCCCGCCGCAGCGAGCAGTTGATCGAGCAGTGGATAGGAACTGGCGATCGCATCACCCGTGAACCGGGCCACCCAGCCTTCGGGATTGTGGAAGAAGCGCAGGGCGCAGAACCGGGGTTCCGGTCCCATGTCGAACCAGTGGGGGATGCCGGCTGGCACGGCGATCCAGTCGTCGGCTTCACAGATCAGCTGCAGCACCTCATTACCCAGGTGCAGACAGAACAGCCCTCGGCCCTCCACGAAGAAGCGCACCTCGTCCTCGCTGTGGGTGTGCTCGGCCAGGAATTTCTGGCGCAGGGCCAGGCGGTCGGGGTGATCGGGGGTGAGGCGGATGGCATCAACGGTGGGGTACCCGCCCTCCTGCTGCACCTGGGCGATCTCTTCGGCGTAGGCCGCAAGGATCCACTCCGGGGAGGCGCTGGCCGGCAGGGTGGCCCGGGCCGGCCAGCGCTCGAAGCGGATGCCGCGGGCGGCCAGCTGCCGCTGGATCTCCTCGGCGTCGCTTCTCACCAGGTCCGGTGGTGGCAGCTGGGCCCCGGCGGCGGCACCTGGATCCTGCGTGGATCTGTCCAGGCTGGCAGGGTGCCGGTAGACGGCGAGCAAACTCATGGGTGGCCCAGCGCCGCTGCAGATCAGCGTAGGGGCGGCCACTGCCGGGGTCACCCTGGTGGGGGTAGGCCCCGGTGATCCCGAGCTGCTCACGGTTGCGGCGCTGCGGGCGATCCGGGCCGCCGCCGTGGTGGCCTACCCGGTTGCCCAGTCCGGCGGGGATGGCATGGCCGCCGCGATCGCCGCGCCCTGGCTTCTGGCCGAGCAGCGCCGCCTGCCGTTGCTCTTCCCGATGGTGGCGGAAGCTCCCCCGCGCATCGCCGCCTGGCATGCCGCCGCCGATGCCCTGGCGGTTGAGGTGGCCGCGGGGCTGCCGGTGGTGCTGCTCTGTGAAGGGGATGTGTCCCTCTTCGCCAGCAGCAGCTATGTGCTCCTGGCCCTGCGCCAGCGCCATCCCCACTGTCCGCTGCGGCTGGTGGCGGGGGTGCCGGCCGTGTGCGCGGCGGCGGCAACGGCCTCCGCTGGTGGCATCCCCTGGCCGCTGGCGCTGCAGAGCGAGGGCCTGCTGATCCGCCCGACGCCTGAGACCGCCGGTGAACTGGAGCACCTGCTGGATCAGGCGGCTGCTACGGCCACGAATGTGGCCCTGCTCAAGCTGGGGCAGCGCTGGCCCTGGGTGCGAAGCCTGCTGGACCGCCGGGGACTGCTCGAAGGCGCCCTGCTGGCTCAGCGCGTGGGCTGGCCCGACCAGCTGCTCGCCCCGGCCTCCGCCGTGCCCTCGGGGGAACGTGCGTATTTCTCCCTGTTGCTGATTCGGCAGGGCTGGCCCGCAGTGCTGCCCTGAGTCGCGGGGCCCTGCTCAAGGGGCCAGAGACGCCTCCGCCCCGGCCAGCAGCGCCAGCGCCTCAGCCGGGGTGGGGGCACGCATCAGGGCATGGCGCAGCTGGGGGGCGCCGGTGAAACCGGTGCAGGTCCAGCTGAGGTGTTTGCGGGCGATGAGCAGGCCGTGGTCTCCCCTGGCGGCCACCAGGGCGCGCAGCTGCTCGGCCGCCAGTGCCAGCTTCGCGGCCGGTCCGGGCGTGGGCGGCACCGGCCGCCCGCTGAGGGCCGCGTCGATCTGTCCAACCAGCCAGGGGCTGCCCATGGTGCCGCGGCCCACCATCACTCCATCGGCGCCGGTGCGCTGCAGGCAACGCAGCGCATCCTCCGGACTGTTGATGTCGCCGTTGGCGATCATCGGGATCGTCAGCGCCCGTTTCACCGCGGCGATGGCGGCCCAGTCGGCCTGGCCCCTGAAGCCCTGCTCGCGGGTGCGGCCGTGCAGGGTGAGCAGCTGGGCGCCGGCGTTCTCCAGCTGACGGCACCAGCGCACTGCCAGGGTCGTGGTGCCGCCGGCAGCGCCGCACCAGGCCAGGCGCGTCTTCACCGTGACCGGGATGGACACCGCGGCGGCCACCGTCTCGAGGATCCGGGTCGCCAGCTCGGGGTCGCGGATCAGGCCGCTGCCGCCGCCCTTGCGGGCGATTTTCTTCACCGGGCAGCCCATGTTGATGTCGATCAGGAAGGCGCCGGCCGCCTCGGCGCGGCGGGCCGCGTCGGCCATGGCCGCGGGGCGGTGATCGAACAGCTGCACGCCGATCGGGCCTGCCTCCTCGGCCAGTTCCTCCACCTTCTGGCGGCCGTGGCCTAGTTCCAGGCTGGTGGCGTTCACCATCTCGGTGAACAGCAGGGCATCGGGCGCCCAGCGCCGCACCAGGCTGCGGAAGATGCGGTCGCTCACCCCGGCCAGCGGCGACTGGAGCACCCGGCAGCGCAGCCTGCGCGGCGTGCCGTGACCGGGTAGCTCAAGGGCGTGCAGTGCTTTGGGATCAGCGGTGATCATGGTGATCCGATTGTGATGCTCCAGGCCGATGGCTGCCGCCCAAGCCGCCACCCCCCCCTGCCCCTACCCCCTCAGCCGGGCGCTGCTGGAGGCGGTGCTGGCCGACCGCACCAGCGACCGCTTCGTGTGTGAGCTGATCTGGCCGCGCCTGGGGTATGAGCCGGATGCTGCAGGCCGCTGGAGCGCCGGTCCGGCCACCGCTGCCGGCTGGCGGGAGGCGTTTCCGCTGGAGCCCCAGTTCATCGCCGAGCGTCCCCCCAGCGTGGCGCTCACCCGTGCCATCCCACGGGAGCACAAGCAGCTTCTCAAGGAGCAGCTCGGCTTCGGCGGTTACCGCATCGGCGAGCTCTATCCCCGCCGCACCCGCCGCGCCACGGCTGTGAACTGGCTGCTGGCCCACCTGGCCGCGCGCGCTGAACCGCTGCCCGTCACCGGGCTCCTGCCGGAGCTGCTGGCCGAGCCGGCCGATCCGGTGCGCGGCCATCCCGGCGACCTGCCGGTCACCTGAGGCGAGGCCGGTGAGGCGAGGCCGGGGCCTGCTCTGTAGGGTCAAGACAAGACAGATGTAGAGATATTCCCGTGGCCCTGCCGGTCGTCGCCATCATCGGCCGCCCCAACGTGGGCAAATCCACCCTGGTGAACCGCCTCTGCCGCAGCCGCGAGGCGATCGTGCACGACCAGCCGGGCGTGACCCGCGACCGCACCTACCAGGAGGGCTTCTGGGGCGATCGCACGTTCAAGGTGGTGGACACCGGCGGGCTGGTGTTCGACGACGACAGCGAATTCCTGCCGGAGATCCGCGAGCAGGCCGATCTGGCCCTGGCCGAGGCGGCGGTGGCCCTGGTGATCGTGGACGGCCAGCAGGGCTGCACCGCCGCCGACGAGGCGATCGCCACCTGGCTGCGCGGCCACAACGTGCCGGTGCTGCTGGCGGTGAACAAGTGCGAGTCGCCGGAGAAGGGCCTGGCCCTGGCGGCCGAGTTTTGGGGGCTGGGGCTGGGCGAACCCCATCCGGTGTCGGCGATCCATGGTGCCGGCACCGGCGATCTGCTCGACAAGGTGTTGGCTTTTCTGCCCCCCGGTGATGGCGAGGAGGGCGAGGAGCCGATCCAGATGGCGATCGTGGGCCGGCCGAATGTGGGCAAATCCAGCCTGCTCAACGCCATCTGCGGTGAGAAACGGGCGATCGTGAGCCCGATCCGCGGCACCACCCGCGACACCATCGACACCACCATCGAGCGCGAGGGCCAGACCTGGAAGATCCTCGACACCGCCGGCATCCGCCGCAAGCGCTCGGTGAACTACGGCCCGGAGTTCTTCGGCATCAACCGCAGCTTCAAGGCGATCGAGCGCAGTGATGTGTGCGTGCTGGTGATCGACGCCCTCGATGGCGTGACGGAACAGGATCAGCGCCTCGCCGGCCGCATTGAAGAAGACGGCCGCGCCTGCGTGGTGGTGGTGAACAAGTGGGACGCCATCGAGAAGGACAGCCACACCATGGCGGCGATGGAGAAGGAGCTGCGCGCCAAGCTCTACTTCCTCGACTGGGCTGGGATGCTATTCACCTCGGCCCTCACCGGCCAGCGGGTGCAGAGCGTGTTCGCCATGGCCCTGCTGGCGGTTGAGCAGCACCGCCGCCGGGTGACCACCTCGGTGGTGAACGAGGTGCTCACCGAGGCGCTCAGCTGGCGCACGCCCCCCACCAGCCGTGGTGGCCGTGCCGGCCGCCTCTACTACGGCACCCAGGTGGCCACCCGCCCGCCCAGCTTCACCCTGTTCGTGAACGACCCCAAGCTGTTCGGCGACACCTACCGCCGCTACATCGAGCGCCAGATCCGCGAGGGCCTGGGCTTCGAGGGCACGCCGATCCGCCTGTTCTGGCGGGGCAAGCAACAGCGCGACGCCGAGCGGGATCTGGCCCGGGTGAAGCGCTGAGGAGCCTGAACCGCCGTGGATTTTCTGCGTCAGCTGCCGATCGGCCAGTACGTGGCCGAGGAGCCGGGCCCCGAGGCCGGACGCCGCCAGGGCAGCTGGCTGCGGCGGCTGGATGCGCGCCTCAAGCTGGCCTGGACCGTGGCCTTTCTGGTCACGCCGATCCTGGCCGGCGCCCAGTGGCGCCTGGCCCTGGTGGGTCTGCTGCTGCTGATCACCGCCTGCAGTGGCCTGAGCTGGCGGCTGTGGCGGCGCAGCCTGCCACTGCTGCTGGCCCTGTCCCTGCTGGTGGGGGGGCTGGCCCTGTTCCTGCCGGCAGGCGGTGTGGCGCCGGCAGCGCTGCAGCGGCCGCCGGCGGAGGTGCGGCTGCAGCCGGGCTCGCCGCTGGAGCCGCCGGCCGAGCGCAGCGGCAGGGCCTGGGAACTGCTGCGCTGGGGGCCCCTGCAGCTGGGACCGCTTGACCTCGGCCCCCTGGTGGTGACCCGCCGTTCAGCGAGGCTGGCCCTCAATGGCTCCACCCTGCTGTTCACCCTGGTGCACAGCGCCAACCTGATGCTGCTCACCACCCGTCCGGAGGAGCTGGTGTGGGCCCTCAGCTGGCTGCTGGCACCGCTGGCCCGCCTGGGCTGGCCGGTGCAGCGGCTTGGCTTCACCCTGCTGCTCTCCCTGCGCTTTCTGCCCCTGGTGCAGGAGGAGCTGCAGAACCTGCTGCGCTCGCTGGCCACCCGGGCGGTGAACCTGCGCCAGCTGGGCTGGCGGTCGTCGCTGGCTCTGGTGCTGGCGGTGGGAGAACGGCTGCTCGCCAACCTGCTGCTGCGCTCGGAGCAGGGGGCCGAGGCCCTGATGGCCGGCGGTGGCCGCTGGCTGCCGCCCGACCAGCTGCACCGGCCGTCACCACCACGGCCGTGGCTGAATCTGGTGGCCCTGCTGGGCCTGATCAGCCTGCTGGGGCTGCGCTGGAGCGTCGGCGGTACGCGGTGAACTTAAATGGGCCGAGTGTTGATGGCTGAGTGACCTCCGAGCGCTACCTCAACCACCCCACCTTCGGGATGCTGTATCGCGTGGCACCGGTGGCCGACGGGCGTGATCTGTACGCCACCCTGTACGCCCAGCGCATCTTCTTTCTGGTGACCCTCCAGCCCCGGGGCGCCACTTTCGAGGTGGTGCCCCTGATGGATGCGCGCCACTTCGCCGAACAGAACCTGGCCCGTTCCCGCCGCGAGGGCCCTGCTGTCCACTCCCAATGGCGCCAGCTGTTTGACCAGACCTTCATCTGAGCTGGCCGAACGCCTGGCGGCCCTGCGCCGGAGTCTGCCCCCCGGCACCGCCCTACTGGCGGTGAGCAAGGGGCAGCCGGCAGCCCTGGTGCGGCAGGCAGTGGCGGCCGGCCAGCGCAGCTTCGGCGAGAGCCGGCTCCAGGAGGCCGCCGCCAAGCAGGCCGAGCTGGCCGACCTCGAGCCCCTGGACTGGCATTTCATCGGTCGCCTCCAGGCCAACAAGGCCCGGGGTGTGCTGCGCCATTTCGGCACCATTCACTCCGTGGACAGCCTCGGCCTGGCGAGGCGCCTGGCCCGCATCGCCGCCGAGGAGGGTCTCAGCCCGGCGGTGCTGTTCCAGGTGAAGCTGCGTGCCGATCCGGCCAAGACCGGGTTCGCGCCCGCCGAGCTCAGGGCCTGCTGGCCCGAGCTGGCGGCGCTGGAACCCCTGCGGGCCGTGGGTCTGATGACGATCGCCCCGCTGGGGCTGGAGCCTGCCGAGCGGCTGGCCCTGTTTCAGGACTGCGCCACCCTCGCGGCCGAGCTGGGTGTGACGCAGCTGTCGATGGGCATGAGCGGTGACTGGCGTGAGGCTGCCGCGGCCGGCAGCACCTGGGTGCGGATCGGCACCGCCCTGTTCGGCTCCCGCCAGCCGTCGGCCTGAGCGGGGCGTCCGGGCCGCGAATCGCTTGTCTGGCTTGCGATCCCGGCCATGAGACGCTATTCAGGTCGAAAGCTCCCTCCGAGGTTCGCTCCGTGTCGTTGTTCTCCCGCCTGCGTGCCGTCGTCTCCGGGGACGACTATCTCGATGGCGACTACGACGAAGAGCTCGATTACGACGGCGGTGAGATGGCCGAGCCCGCCCCAACCAGCGTCAGCCGCTCCAGCGCCCTGGCCCTGAGCAGTGACTTCAGCGCCGACGATCCCTTCGCCGGCACCAATGTGATCGGCATGCCCGGAATTGCAACCGCGGCCGCCGAAGTCACCGTGATGGAACCCCGCAGCTTCGATGAGATGCCCCGGGCGATTCAGGCGCTGCGCGAGCGCAAGACGGTGATCCTCAACCTGACGATGATGGAGCCGGACCAGGCCCAGCGGGCCGTGGATTTCGTTGCCGGCGGCACCTTTGCCATCGACGGTCACCAGGAGCGGGTGGGCGAGAGCATCTTCCTGTTCGCCCCCAGCTGCGTCACCGTCACCACCGCCGGCGGTGAGGACGCCGCCTCCCCCAGCGTGCTCAGCCGTGACCAGGCCCACGAGCAGGAGGCCGCCCCCAGTCCCGCCTGGGGCCGCCAGGGCAGCGCCCTCTGAACCCTTCCGCGACCCCGCCGCCGGGCGCGGCCGATGGGGCTGACCTGGCGCCGTCAGCCTTCGGTGTGGTGGGTCTCGGGCGCATGGCCCAGGCCCTGCTCATCCCCCTGCTGGAAGCCGGCCTGATCGCATCCGAGGGGGTGCGCGCCGTGGTGGCGAGCAGGGCCTCGGCGCAGCGGCTGCGTGAAAGCCTGCAGCTGGCCGTGGGCACCGAGCCGGAGGCTGCCTGGGCGGCACCGGTGGTGCTGCTGGCGGTGAAGCCCCAGCAGCTGGAGGCGGTGGCGGCCACGGTTCCCCCGCAGGCCTCCGGCCTGCTGATCTCGGTGCTGGCGGGGGTGACAGTGGAGCGGCTGGAGCGGCTGTTCCCGGCCTGGCGCTGTGTGCGCGCCGTGCCCAACACCCCGGCCCTGGTGCGCCAGGGGCTCACCGGGCTGGCCTGGGGGAGCGGGCTGGATGAGGCGCAGCGCCGCTGGGTGCGGCAGCTGTTCGGCCAGGTGGGGGAGGTGCTGGAGCTGCCGGAGGCTCAGCTGGACGCCTTCCTGGCCCTCACCTCCTCGGGGCCGGCCTTTGTGGCCCTGGTGGCGGAGGCCCTGGCCGATGGTGCCGTGGCCGCCGGTCTGCCCCGGGCCCTGGCCGGCGCTCTGGCTCAGCGCACCTTGGCCGGCACCGCCGCCCTGCTGGAGCAGCAGCGGCTGCATCCCGCCGAACTCAAGGACATGGTGAGTTCTCCCGCCGGCACCACCATCGCCGGCCTGCGCGCCCTGGAGCGGGGCGGCCTGCGCTCGGCCCTGATCGAGGCGGTGCTGGCCGCCGCCGAGCGCAGCCGCCAGCTGGCCTGATCAGGGCTGGCCTGGTTCCGACTTGCCTGCTCAGTTGGGCGGGCGGGCCTCCCCCAGGCGCGGCTCGCTGCCCTCCAGCAGCCGCCCCAGGTTGCTGCGGTGGCGCCAGATCACCAGCGCGCTGGTGAGCAGAGCCAGCACCAGGTAGGGCCAGCGCAGGCCCAGGCCCTGATCCCGGAACCAGGCCAGCATCAACACCGGCAGGGCCGCGGCGGCCACCACGCTGGAGAGGGACACGATGCGGGTGAGGCTGAGCACCGTGAGAAACACCCCGAAGCAGGCCAGGCCCACCGGCCAGGCAAGACCCAGCAGCATGCCGAGGGCCGTGGCCACCGCCTTGCCGCCCCGCCAGCCCAGCCAGAGCGGCCAGATGTGACCCGCCAGGGCCGCCAGACCCGCGGCCACCACCCAGCTGTCGGTGCTCCAGCTGGCCGTGGTGCCTGCAGCGGAGCCGGCCAGGGTGTCGTCGGCCAGCAGCAGCTTGGCCAGCAGCACCGCTGCCGTGCCCTTGAGCACGTCCACCAGGAACACCGCCAGGGCCGGTCCCTTGCCGACCACCCGCAGCACATTGGTGGCGCCGGTGGAGCCCGAGCCGTGCTGGCGGATGTCGATGCCCTCGAGCCAGCGGCCCGCCAGGTAGCCGGCGGGGATCGAGCCGAGCAGGTAGCCACAGGCCAGCAGCAGGAGCGGGGTGAGGGCTGCCATCAGTACACCTCCTCTTCCCGCATCAGCTCCTCGGGGGCCGGGGCGAAGGCCAGCCAGAGCGGGAACTGCAGGATCGGGATCTCCACGCCGGGCTCGGCGGCATCGATCACGATGAAGGGTAGTTCGCCGCGCTCCTCCAGCCGGTCGGCCCGTTCGATCAGGGCCTCGGGGCGCTCGAACAGCACGATGCCGCTGCTGGGGCCGAAGTCTTCCCGGCTCAGGCCCAGGCAGTCCTGCAGGCTGCGCCGCCATTCCCCCAGGCGCTCGGGCTGGCTGGCCAGCACCAGGGTCTGGAAGCGCTCGCCGTAGAGCTCCCCGAGGATCGCGATCACGGCCGCTGTGAGCAGGCCGTTGCGGCTGCGGCTGCCGCCGCTGGGCTGGGCGCCGCGGCCGCCCTGCTCGAGAAACCAGCTCTCCAGGGCGGCGGCCCCGGGCGCCTCCAGGGTGCGGCGCAGGCTCCAGGGCTCGGCGTAGAAGTCGGGCTGGCCCTGGAAGGCCGCCAGCCGGCTGCGGATCAGCTCGGCGTCGCCGCTGAACGGCCCGCCCGTTGCCGCCGCGGCCGGCATGGCTTCCGCCGCCGCCGCCGCGGCCTGCTCCCGGGCCGCGGCATCGATTGGCGAGGGCTGCACCAGCACCGGCTGGGGCACCAGTTCGATCTGCTCGGCCGCCACCGCCAGATCCTGCAGGGCCCCCACCAAGTAGTCCTGAAAGCCCTTCAGGCGCCGGGCCACGGCATCGGCCTGGCCGGCGTAGCTGCTGGCGATCTCCTTGGTGATCGCCTCGCGGCGCGCTTCCAGCTCGGCGATCTCCCGCTCCAGCTCGCCGCGGCGCTGGCGCAGCTCCTGGAGGGCCAGCTCCTGCCAGGCAGGGGGCTCAGGCACAGTCGCGTCAGACCCAGTGACGTCAGGCATTGCCGTCTCGGCGCTGACGGGATTGTCGGGCTCGGGGACAGCTGGCGTGAGGGGGGCGTCGGACATGGACCGTTCAGGCGGCGTCTTCGGGACTGGCGGAACCGGCGGCGGCCGCGGGGTTGAGCTGGGGCAGGCGGCTCTGCAGCTGCTCGCGCAGGCTGGCGGCATTGAACAGCACGGGCAGCAGGTGAATGCTCTGCTGTTCCCTGAAATAGAAGATCACCGGAAGCCCCGGCCAGAACAGCCGCCAGCCCAGCCAGGCGTCATAGGGAAAGCGGCGCAGCTCCTGGCCCCCGCGCCGCACCAGCAGGGCCTCACCGTTGAACTCCAGCCGCAGCAGGGCCGTCTGCAGCACCAGGAACAGCCCCAGCAGGCTCACCACCAGGGCCAGCCAGAGCGCCCCGGTCCACAGGGGCAACAGGGCCAGACAGGCCAGCCCAAGACCCGTCACGCCCACGGCGACGCCGTAGTGGGGGCTGAGCAGCACCGGCTGGGCAGAGTCAGAAACCGCCATCGGGGATCAAGCGAACAGCACGTCCTTCAAGCAAACAGCACCGACGTGAGCACGGCGTTCATCAACGCCACCGTGACCAGGATCATCACCACCGCCCCGGTGGTGCTGGTGCCCACCTCCTTGGGACCGCCACGGGTGGTGAGCCCCCAGCCGCAGGCCAGCACGGCGATCTGCAGCCCGAACACCAGCGCCTTGAGCAGCATCGAGGGCAGATCCTCCGGTTGCATCCAGGTGCGCACGGAGGTCCAGAACACGCTGGGGGGGATGTTGTAGAGGAGGGCGCTGCTGGTCTGGCCCGACCAGATGCCCACCCAGAAGAAGAGCAGGCACTGCACCGGCGCCATGATCACCATCGCCAGCACCCGCGGCACCACCAGGTACTGCACCGGGTCAGTGCGCAGCATGGTGATGGCGTCGATCTGCTCGGTGACCTTCATCGTGCCCAGCTCGGCGGCGTAGGCCGTGGCCACCTTGCCGGTGAGCAGGGTGGCGGTGAGCAGGGGGGCGATCTCCCGCGCCAGACCCAGGGCCAGCAGCCCGCCCACGGCCGCGTTGGCGCCCTGCTTGGAGAGCTCCGCCACCACCTGGATGTTGAACACGGTGCCGGTGGCCAGGGCCGTGATCAGCACGATCAGGAAACTGGCGGGCCCGGCCTCCATCAGCTCATGCATCAGGTCGTTGAAACCGATGCGGCCGCGGGCGATGGCGCTCACCGCCTGCCCACCGATCATGGTGCTGGCCCCGAGGCGCAGGGCCCAGCGCGGCGGCTTCAGGCGTTGCCTGGCCAGCGGAAGGCGGAACCGGCGCGACATCACGGCTGCGGGGGGCGATGGGGCCAGCGTCGCATCACCACCAGCCCCAGCACGATCAGCGTGGCCGGAATCAGCCCCATGCTCAGCCTGATCGCCACCAGGGCGCTGGTGGGCTGGTTGGTGATCAGGGCTGCCTGGTAGCCACTGAAGCTGAGCAGATTGCCGAACAGAAACAGGGCCAGGCTGATGCAGAGCTTCTGGCCCAGCACCATCCAGGCGCTGTACTGACCTGCCGGCTTCTCGGAATCGGCGTCGATGGCGTCGGGCAGCAGAGACCAGGGGATCAGGTAGGCGGTGGCGGCCCCGAGCCCGGCGAGCACGATCGTGAGCAGCACCAGCGCCAGGCGCAGAACGTTGCCAGCCGAGCCGAAGGGGGCGATGGCGGAGTTGAGGGGCGGCAGCACCATGGCCAGAAGACAGCCGCTGATCCACAGCGCCGCGCCCAGTTGCAGGGCCCGCACCCGTCCGGCGCGACGGCTCACCCCGTTCCACACCCAAAGGCCCACCAGGCTGCAGACGATGAATGGCAGCAGGATCCAGTTGCTCCAGGCCTGGGGCAGGCGCAGCACCACCGGCAGATAGATCAGCGCCGAGGTCTGCATGATCTGCAGACCGCTCCAGAGCAGCAGGTAGAGGCCGATCACCCGTAGGAAGCGGCCGTTGCTGGCCACCCGCCTGAGCAGGCGCCGGGTGGTGCCTTTCTGACGCTGCGGGCGCTGGCAGTGCAGGGCCACCGGGGCCAGCCCCCAGCCGCACACCAGGGTGGAGGTGGTGACCAGCAGGCCGGCGATCATGCCCACCTGCAGGAAGCGGGCGGCATCACTGTGGTCCTGCAGCAGCAGGGCCCCGAGCACCGCCCCCACCAGGGTGGCGGAGATCGATCCGGTGAAGCGGGCCGTGTTCAGCCGCGTGCGCAGTGCCACGTTGCCCGTGAGTTCGGCGGCCAGGGCCGTGTAGGGAAGGTTCACCGCCGTGTAGAAACTCTGCGCCACGGCCGAGATCACGATGAACACGGTGAACTTCACCCATTGATTGCCGGGCGGCACCCACCACATCGCCGCGAGCGTGATGCCCAGGGGCACGGCGCAGGCGAAGATCCAGGGCAGGCGCGGCCCCCAGCGGGTTTGCGTCTTGTCGCTCAGCCAGCCGATGATGGGGTCGTTGATGCCGTCCCACAGGCGGCCCACCATCAGCACGGCTCCGGCCATCCAGGCCGGCAGGCCGGCCGCCGAGGTGTAGAAGACGAACAGATAGAAGCCGATCAGGGAGGCGGCCATCCCGGTGCCGGCATCGCCGAGCCCGTACGACCACAGCAGGCGCTGGCGGTGGCCCCCACGCAGGTCGGCGGCATCGCGCACGGGGCTGGCCGGACTGGGCATGCGCGATGGGACCGGCGGGAGCGACGGTCATAATGGCGGAGCAGACCGGCAGGCCCTGGTCCGGCCCTGGCACCCAGGACCGGCACGCTCGGGTCCACGCTGTTGGCAACGTTGAGTGCCGCTGACGTTATTGACAACATCCGCCGATTGGGCTGAATGTTGTGAATCAACCGGCAGATCTGCGGGCGTAGTTTAGTGGTAAAACCTCAGCCTTCCAAGCTGATGATGCGGGTTCGATTCCCGCCGCCCGCTTCCTTTTCTCAATAAGGGTTTTCGGCTCAAAGCCCTTGCTGTCACTGGCGTTAGGGCTTCCAGCCTCTGCCAGCGCCTGCTTGGCCGTGCCAGGCTGTGAGACGAAACATCTCACCAAACGTCTCACATGCCAGCCGCCCGTGACTGGGAGGTGACGATCAGGGCCGTGGTGTCTCACGCGTTGTCTCAGCGGGGCTGCCGGTGGAGGCCGCCGACGGCAGGTGCTGCTGCCGATTCCCTGGCAGTGCGATCAGGTCGACCAGATCCGCGATGCCGTGGTTCAGGTCTTTGAAGAGTTCCAGCAGGGGATGGAGCTGGATGTCTGCGTCGCCCGGATGCCCTGTGCGCAGGTGCAAGGCGCCAATGCGGATGCAGGCCTCCGCTCAGCATTGGGCCAGGGCGGCCGCGCCAGGCATCGAGGTGGTGCGGCGCTCGATGCTCCTGGGGACTGGGATGCGTTGATTGCAGCGTTTCCGGAGTACAAGCTGATCAGCGGTGAGATCAAGCCGTCGACCTGGCATCGGGTGTATCGGCACCCCATGAACCATGTGCTCGGTGCCGCGGCTGCGCCAGACCCGCCCCAGAACGCCAAGCAGTTGCTCGAAGGCCTGGCGCGGATCTGGGCGGTCAAGCCGGGGAGACGCACCCGCCAGATCCAGATTCAGTCGACGGCCGCCCTGCTTCGTTGGGCCGTGGCGGAGCGGCGGCTGGGTGAGGACTGGGAGCCGCCGCAAGGCCTGACGGTGTTCGTAGGGCGATCCCGTGCGGCCAAGGCGATCACGACCCCACTACTTGATGAATCGACCGCTCTGGAAGGAGCTACGGCGTGAGTATGAGGCCAAGGGCGAGAAGCTTGTGCCTTACTCCTGCCGCCACGGCTACGCCCACCGGGCCCACGTGATCTGCGACCTGCCGCCCAAGGTGGTGGCCGCGGCGATGGGCCACAGCGTTCAGACGCACCTGGCGGCCTACAGCCGCTGGTGCGGCGACGACGTGGTGGACGATGCCTTCGCCAAGGTGGAGCGGCGCTTGGGCCAGACCCAGCGGACCCACAGCTCAGCTGCGTAGCCCCGCAGTGACTGGGACACGCGCCCAACCCCTGCGCGCCTTCCGGGAAGCGGGTGCCTTTGGAAGCCAGTCAGGCCGGCAAAGATCTTCTGTAAGACCTTCTGAAAGACCTTCTCCGAGACCTATAGTGAGTCTTCTACCCGGTCTGATCCGCTGATGGCGCACCGCGTGCTGACCGAGACCGCCGTGAGCATCTCGGAACTCAAGAAGAACCCCATGGCCACCGTGGCAGCCGGGGAAGGCATGCCCGTGGCTGTGCTTAACCGAAACGAGCCGGCCTTCTACTGCGTGCCGGCCAAGGCCTACGAGGAGCTGATGGACCTGGTGGAGGACCTGGAGTTGGGTCGCATCGCCGATGCCCGGCTTGCGGACGGCCAGGAGCCAGTGCGGGTCAGCCTCGATGCCCTTTGAGCTTGCCTTCCATCCCGAGGCCCTGCGGGAATGGCAGAAGCTCACGAAGGGAATCCGGGGGCAGTTCAAAAAGAAGCTGGCCGAACGGCTGATCGAACCGAGGATTCCCGCCAGCAAGCTCCGTGGCTCCAGTGATCGCTACAAGATCAAGCTCCGCGCCGCCGGCTTCCGCCTGGTCTACGAGGTACGGGATCACGAGGTGCTGGTGCTTGTCGTGGCGGTGGGCAAGCGGGAGCGCAATGCTGTCTACCGACAGGCTGACCAGCGCTGAGGCCCCACCCCATGGCCGACTCCAGGCCCTCTGAGCTGGATCAGCTGCGCCGGGAAAACGCCCGACTGATTGCCTTGCTGGAAGCCCACGGCGTCGCCTGGCGCTCCAGCAGAGCTGCCCCATCGGAATCTGCACCGGTTTCGCTCCAGTCCCCTGCCCATGGACCTGTTTCGCCGCAGGAGAAGGTGGCGCTGTTCCGGCATCTCTTTCGAGGCCGTGACGACGTCTATGCCCTGCGCTGGCAGAGCAGCAGCAGCGGGCGATCGGGCTACGCGCCGGCGTGCGCCAATGAATGGCAGCCGGGCGTGTGCGAGAAGCCTCGGATTTCCTGCCGCGACTGCCATCACCGGGAGCTGCTGCCCCTGACGGATACGGCGATCTATGGCCATCTGGCCGGCGAACACACGATTGGCCTCTATCCCCTGCTGGAGGACGACAGCTGTCATCTGTTGGCGGTGGATTTCGATGAGCAGGACTGGCGCGAGGACGCCCGGGCCTTCCTGCGCATCTGCCGCGAGTTGGCGGTGCCGGCAGCGCTGGAGATCTCCCGCTCCGGGAATGGTGCCCATGTGTGGGTGTTCTTTGCGGAGGCCGTGCCGGCGCGCGAGGCCCGCCAGCTCGGGGCAGCCCTGATCAGTCACACCTGCGCCGCGTCACGCCAGCTGCGGCTGAGCTCCTACGACCGGCTCTTCCCCAATCAGGACACCATGCCCAGGGGGGGCTTCGGGAACCTGATCGCCCTGCCGCTGCAGAAGGAAGCCAGGCGGCGGGGTTGCAGCGTGTTCGTGGATGACGACCTGCAGCCCTATCCCGATCAGTGGGCCTATCTGGCAACGCTGCAGAGGTTGTCGGTGGCGGGGCTGCAGAGCTTGATCCAGAGCGCCACGGGCGGTGCCCATCCCCTCGATCTGGCGGTCATTGACGAGGAGGACCTGGCGACCCCATGGAAGGCGGCGGTGCCGCTATCGCAGCTCAGCGGACCGCTGCCCGTCTCGCTCACCCTCACCCTGGCTGATCGCCTCTATGTGGAGCGCTCGGCCCTGCCGCAACCACTGCTCAATCGCCTGATCCGCCTCGCCGCCTTCGCAAACCCGGCTTTTTACAAAGCCCAGGCGATGCGCCGGTCGGTATGGGACAAGCCGCGGGTGATCGGCTGCGCCGAGAACTTTCCCCAGCACATTGCTCTGCCGCGGGGCTGCCTGGAACCGGCGGTGACCCTGCTGCAGCAGCAGGGGATCAACGTGGACCTGGTGGATGAACGCCAGAACGGCTCACCCCTGGAACTGGCGTTCACGGGCCAACTTCGCGATGACCAGCAGGCCGCCGTGGACGCGATGCTGCGCCATGACATCGGCGTGTTGCAGGCGCCGACCGCCTTCGGGAAAACGGTGGTGGCGGCAGCGATCCTGGCGCGCCGCAGGGTCAACACCCTGGTGCTGGTGCATCGGGCCGAGCTGCTGCGCCAATGGCAGGAGCGGCTCCAGTCCTTCCTGGATGTCCTTCCCGAGGCAATCGGTTGCATCGGTGGCGGCAAGGTCAGACCCACCGGCCAACTCGACATCGCCGTGATGCAGTCGCTGGTGCGGAAGGGGGAGGTGAACCCCGTGGTGCAGGACTACGGGCAGGTGATCGTCGACGAGTGCCACCACATCGCCGCCACCTCCTTTGAAGCGATCCTCAGGCAGGTGAAGGCCCGTTATGTGCTGGGGCTGTCGGCCACGCTGGTGCGCCGCGACGGTCTGCAGCCGATTTTGTTCATGCAGTGCGGCCCGATCCGCCACACCGCGCAGCGGCCCGCCGGGGCACCCCAGACCCTGGAACTGGTGAGCCGCACCCATGAGCTCCAGGGTCTGCCAACCGATCTGCCGATCCAGGATCTGATGCGCCGGCTGGCGGAGGACCAACACCGCACTGCTCGGATCGTGGCCGAGGCCCTTGCCTGCTGGGGTGAGGGCCGCAAGCTGCTGCTGCTCAGCGAGCGCACCGACCACATCACAGCGATCGCCGGCGCGCTGGCTGAGCAGGTGCCGAACCTGTTTCTGTTGCATGGCCGCCTGAGCGCACGCCAGCGCAGCACCACCCTGGCCGCGCTGGAGAAGCTGCCCCCTGAGGCATCCCGCATCGTGCTGGCCACCGGGCGGCTGGTGGGTGAAGGCTTCGACCACCCACCGCTCGACACCCTGCTGCTGGCGATGCCCGTGTCCTGGAAGGGCACGCTGCAGCAATACGCCGGCCGGCTGCACCGGCAGCAGGGCGGCAAGACCAGCGTGCGCATCATTGACTGGCTCGATCTCGGCCATCCCGTGCCGCAGCGCATGTGGGAGCGGCGGCTGCGGGGCTATCGGGCGATGGGGTATGAACTGACCTCGGCTCAGCAGCCCCTGTCACATACCAGGCACGTACGGCCACCGCCCGTACAATGACGGAGTTGCAACCTGGTGTGCCATGTCACCGGTCGAGACCGCGGTCTATGCGGCGATCGAAGCGATCGACGAGCCCCGCTCGGCCCGGATGGACCAGCGCACCAAGCCTTCGGTGAAGGCCAG
Source organism: Cyanobium sp. PLM2.Bin73 (assembly GCA_007694915.1). Taxonomy (GTDB): domain Bacteria; phylum Cyanobacteriota; class Cyanobacteriia; order PCC-6307; family Cyanobiaceae; genus NIES-981. Next base: position 19,045 of record REEV01000033.1, read on the forward strand.
CATTGAGGCGGCAGCAGACCTGATGGGCATCGAGGCCTCCGCGTTTGTGGTGATGTCGGCGTATGCACGAGCTCAGGAGCTGCTCAGCAGCAGGCAGCAGAGCCTGCTCAACCAGAGCGATCACCAGGCCCTGCTCGCCGCCCTCGACGAAGAGACCACGCCTACGCCCGCCCTGCTGGAGGCCTGGCAGCTGCACCAGAATCAGGTTGTGCGCCCCTGATCCGGTGCCAGCCGGTTCGGATCGAGGCCTTTGACCCTGGTCGGCACGACACCAGGGAGTTCCGCTGCGGCAGCGACAGCCAGGACAATTTTCTGCGCCGCACCGCGAAGCGCCAGCAGCGTGATGACTACACCCGGCTCTACGTCGCCACCGACGCTGCCCAGGCAGACGAACCTCGGGCCTGCCTGGGCTTTTACGCCATCAATGCCCATGCCATCGGCGCAGCCGACGTGCCACCCGATGCTGCCCCGCAGGCACCGTGCTCGAACCTGATCCCAGGCGTTTTTCTCAGTCACCTCGCTGTCGATGGGAGACAGCAGGGCCAGGGGCTGGGCCGCATCCTGCTGGTGGATTCCATGCTGCAGTGCCAACGGGCGGGGCAGATCCTGGGTGTGCGGCTGATGATGCTCGATGTGGCGGCCGATGCTGGAGAAGCGGAACGCGCTCGCCTCCACAGCTTCTACGCATCGATGGGGTTCCGGCCCTTGCCAGGACGACAGGAGCGGTTGTTTATCTCTCTGAGCTCCCTCCCACCTCTGCAGTCAGGCGGATCAGGCATCAGAACCGCAGATGCCTCCGGCTCCATCCGGTGATTGTGGCCTCGACGTTCTCCAGGTGCCACTGCAGCGGCCCACGGCCCTGGGTGCAACCCCAGCCGCGGTACTGCTTGCCAGGGACGAGCACCCCGCTCAGGCGGAGCTGGCGCAGAGTTTCACGGCTCATGCCCAGCAGTTCGCAAGCCTGGGCGGTGGTGATCCAGACCCGTTGGCGGGCCTGCTGTTGTGGTGCGGGCGTGTCCATCGCTGCACCTCGCTCACGGGGCCGGGTGGCTGAGGTCCCGCATGCCCTGACGGGGTGTAGGGAGGACAGCGGAGCGGACAGGCTGCGCGGTCGCCGGCGCGCTGGAGAGCCGCGGCTCCGGTGATGGGGGCGGTGTAGCCGTCGCGCTCTTCGAAACCGGCGGTGGGATCGAGTTGTTCGTAGGGCACGAACACCTTCTCCAGCAGCTGGTAGACGAGGCGGGGCTGGATGCTGATCCGCCGTGAGCAGGCCCCGCGCAGATCGCCGACCAGGGCCTCGTAGGGCGGGGGCTGCTGATAGGGGGCAACGGCCAGCAGGTCGAGCAGGGCCTGGGCTTTCTGCTGAGGGCCTGGGAGCCGCCGCGAGCTTGCGGGCGTCCTTCTGCGCCTGCTTGCCGGTGATCTGCACCGGCGGGCGGGCTTCCACGACTTGCCTGGAGTTGGTCATCGAGATGGTCAACAGCCGTGGTGCAGGTGGCGGTGGCGGAAGCCAAGAGCCAGCTCTCCAGCCTTCTGGATGCGGTGGAGGCCGACCAGTCCGTGGTGATCTGCTGCCCCAGCTCCAGGCTCTGCGCGACGCACTGCCGTCGCTCAGGGCACGTCCCAGGGATTGATCACCTTCAGGCCGATGTCGGCGAAGTCGGCCACGTCTCTTGTGGCCAAGGGCACCCCTGGGCCAGAAGAGACGTGGCCGCGATCACCGCATCGGCCGTCGCCATCGGTCTGGCCAACCGTTCACGACGGCATAGCAAGTCGGCATACCAGTGGGCTGCTTCGCTGCCGAAGGCCCAGACCCGGCCAGCAAACAGTTCGGCCACGAGCGCATTCCAGCTTCGCTGAAGTTGCTGTCTGCGCCGTCCATCCGGTAGCCGGGCCAGGCCGTGCAGGATTTCGGCTTCGTTCATGGCCGTGATCGCCACAGCTTCTGGATCGAGACCATCGGCCGAGGCCAGCACCCTGGGTTCTGGCTGTGGGCGCATCAGCTCCGAGATCACAGTCGTGTCGAGCACGATCACCGCAAAGCCTCCGCTTGTGGAACCTGACGTCTTCAGGTTTCCAACGCCGATTCGCCATCGAACAGGGCTGGCTTTGGCAGGGAGGAGCGCTCAGGCAGCTCCAGCTCCACGCCGCCGAGCTCGGCGAAGTGTTGATGAATGCGACTGCCCAGGCTCTTGTGAGCAGAGGTGGGCTGCTGCGCTTCGATGGCGGACCGGAGGATCGTGCGGGCTTCCTCCTCCATCGATCGGCCGTGGCGGGCGGCCTGGATCCGGAGTTGCGCCTTGATGCGCTCGTCGAGGTTGCGGATCGTGAGGGTGGCCATGAACGACTCCCGCCTGCACTGACAGCACTGCTGACAACGCTAAGGCCGCAGACTTCTGCTAGCCAAGGCGCTGCGTTGACGCGTCGCCCAGACGTGCCGGGCCAAGGCTCTATTCTAGCTCCGCTCCTGCTCGCGCTGCAGCAGCTGCTCAACGATGCGGCAGCCAGCTGCTGGATGGCTGCGCCGGGGCCGCTGCTGCAGGTTCGGCTTGGGCCGGTGGCGGGCGGAGCCGCAGATCTCGACCGGTTCGCCCTCAACTTGCTGGAGCCGCGCCGCTGCTCGTCGCGCTCGTCTGTGAGGAACAGGTGGCCGCAGTCGGGGCACTGCTGGGCGGCACATGGGCCGCTGCAGACGCAGACCGGGCAGTCCTTGATCGGGATCGAGACGCCCTCGCGCCGCCGGCGCGCGGCCCGATTCCACTGCCGCTCACCGCTGCGGCCCGAATTCCCGCACTGCGGAAGGCAGCGGCCATCTGCTCGGCGTGCTGGATGGGGCAGCAGAAGCAGATGGCGGTGCCCGGGTGCAGCCGGCGCCGGTAGTGAGAGACGGCATCGCCGATGGCGGCCCGGCCCCCGAAGGCCTGAGCTGCCTGCTCCAGATCGCACTCGCCTATGCGGCGGTGCAGCTCGGGGCCCTGCCCCCTGCTGTTCTTGGCGCTGGGCCAGGAGAAGACCCGGGGCCGCGCCAGCCAGCCCTGCTCCACCAGCCAGGCGGCTGATGATGCGGGTTCGATTCCCGCCGCCCGCTTCCTTTTCTCTGCCAGCGCTGGTGGTTCGCTGAGAGCGGGCATTTTCCACGCCATCGCTCCACATGCCGCCTGGCTCGGGGATCACACCCCCTCGACCCTGGGGAAAACTGCGCCAAAACTGTGGAGAACATCGGCTGATTGTGGAAAAGTGCGGTTTCGGCTGGGGCGTTCGCCCTCAGGGGTTCAGCCGCTGTTCGCTCCAGCCGTCATCCCGCCGCCAGCGCCGGCGCTGGTGGGGGTGCTCACCCAGCTGGAGCAGCTCCACCTGCTCCAGGGCGATGCGCAGCAGGGTGAAGTGCGCCGGCATGGGCGTGTCGGCCGGCAGCTCCTCGGGGAAGGCGTCCGGCCCGGCCACCAGCGCAGCGGCCGGCTGCGGCCAGCCCCACAGGGCCCGGCCCGAGGGGCTGAGGGCCTGCCAGTGGCGCCGCCGCTCGCGCTCCTCCAGCTCCGGCGCCAGCACGGCGCGGTCCCCGCGCAGGCGGAACTGGCTGCGGGCCCTGGGCAGCAGCCAGCACAGTTCCACTGCCGGTTGCGCCGCCAGCTCGGCGGGCTTGGCGCTGCGGCCGTCGGTGAGCAGGTCGAGGTCGGCAGGCCCGCCCCAGCCTCGGAACACCAGCGTGCGTACGCGCGGAGTGCCATCGGCCGCCACCGTGGCCAGCTGCAGCCAGCGGGCCAGGGGCGAACGGCCTTCGCGCTGGCGTGCCGCGCTGAGCAGGGCCCGCCAGGGCGGCAGGGACTGGGCCCGGGACACCCCCGCTAGAGCTCCACGCCGTTCAGCAGGCGCTGGGCCACCAGCAGCATCAGGCTGCGGCTCTCCAGGGGCGCGCCGGTGGGCTTCCAGGGCTGGGGCCGGCTGGGCAGGTCCTCCCCCGCCGGCAGGGCGGTGTCGATCACCCGCACCCAGCCCGAGGGGCACACCGGCAGCTCGAAGTGGATCGCCCGGCTGTAGGCATTCAGGCCGCACCACAGCAACGGCCCCTGCACCCGTTCATTCACGCTCCAGGCCAGGGTGTGCGACCACTCGGCCCAGTCGGGTTGGCTGATCTCCACCCCGTGCCACTGGCGCCAGAGGGCATGTTCGTCGTCGCTGCGGCGCTGGGGCCGCACCGGCAGGGGCAACTCGGGGTTGAGCACGTGGCGGAGCAAGGCGCGCAGGTTGAGCAGCCGCTTCAGGTAGGTGCGCAGGGCCAGGTCGTTGGCGTCGGACTGCCAGTGCATCCAGCCGAGGGGGTTGTTCTGGCACCAGGTGTTGTTGTTGCCCCCCTGGCTGCGGCGCACCTCATCACCCATCAGCAGCATCGGCACTCCGGGGGCCAGCAGCAGGGTGGCCAGCAGGTTGCGCAGCTGGCGCTCGCGCAGGGCGGTGACCGCGTGGTCGCTGCTGGGCCCCTCGACGCCGTGGTTCCAGCTGTTGTTGTGGTTGTCGCCGTCGCGGTTGTCCTCACCGTTGGCGAGGTTGTGCTTCCGGTTGAAGCTCACCAGATCGGCGAGGGTGAAGCCGTCGTGGGCGGTGAGGAAGGTGATGCACTGGCCGGGGTGGGGGGGCCTGGGCTCGTAGAGATCGGGGCTGCCGCTCAGCCGCAGGCCCAGCGCCCAGGCCGTGCCCTGATCGCCCTTCCAGAAGCGGCGCACGTCGTCGCGGAAGCGGCCGTTCCAGGTGGCCACCCGCAGGGCGGGGAAATCGGCGAGCTTGTAGAGGCCGCCGCAGTCCCAGGGCTCGCTGATCAGCTTGAGATCGGCCAGTTCCGGATCGGCCTCCATGGCCTCGAACAGCGGCGGTGCATCCAGGGGCTGCAGGTGATCGCCGCGACTGAGGGCGATGCCGAGGTCGAAGCGGAAGCCATCCACCCCCAGCTCCACGGCCCAGCAGCGCAGGGATTCCAGGATCAGGCGCCGCACCAGGGGGCGGTTGGCGGCGATGGTGTTGCCGCAGCCGCTCACATCCAGGTATTCGCCGTGGTGGCCCTGTTGGTAATAGAGCTGGTCGCAGAAGCCCCGCCAGCTCAGGGTGGGGCCCTGCTGATTGCCCTCGCTGGTGTGGTTGTACACCACATCGAGAATCACCTCGATGCCGGCGTGGTGGCAGGCGCTCACCAGCTCGCGCACCTGGTCGCGGGCGGTGAGCGGGTCGTCGCCCACCAGGTAGGCCTGGTGGGGCGCCATCCAGCTGATCGGGCTGTAGCCCCAGTGGTTCTGGCGGCCGGCCGGCGCGTCGGCGGGGTCGAAGGCCATCACCGGCAGCAGCTCGATGGCGGTGACGCCGAGCTCCTGCAGGTAGGGCAGGGTGTCGATCAATCCCAGCAGGGTGCCGCGGCGCTCGCTGGGCACCGGGGAGCCGGCGCCCTGGGTGAAACCGCCCACGTGCAGCTCGTAGATCACGCTGCGCTGCCAGCTGTGGCGGGGCCGGGGGGCGGCGTCGAAATCGAAGCGCTCCCGCTCGGTGACCACCCCCTTGAGGCAGCAGCCGGTGTTGGGCACCGCTCCCACCGCCGCCTCGCGGCGGTAGCCGCCCCAGCCGGCGATGGCGCGGGCGCAGGGGTCGAGCAGCACCTTGGAGGGATTGAAGCTGTGGCCTCCGACCTGGAGGGGCCCGTAGACCCGGTAGCCGTAGCAGCTGCCCAGCCCCACGCCTTCCACCTCCACGTGCCAGTGGTCACCGGAGCGGTGGCGCTGGTCGAGCTCCACCACGCGCTGGGGCTCGCTGGCCTCGCCATGGCTGAACAGCAGCAGCTCCACGCGGGTGGCCTGGGGGGCCACCACCGAGAAGTTGACGCCGCGGCGGGTGAGGCTGGCGCCCAGGGGCCAGGGGTGGCCGGGGTGCAGCGGGGCGCCGCCAGCTCCAGCCTCTGCCGGCGTTGGGGTGTCGGCAGTGGTAGGGGCGGACACAGCCACGAACAGAATCCGTATCGCCACAAACTAGTGATCCGATCGAAACCGCACCGCCGCTGTTACAAACCGCCCCGTCAGACCCCGGCCGCCCTCCTCAGCTTGTAATCCCGGGGCTGTGGCTGTTCGCCCCCAACCGCGACACCGGGGGTGGCAGCAGCTGGCTGGTGGAGGCCGGCGCCCCCGGGGAGCAGGCGCGGCTGCCCGGGGATCTGCTGATCGACTGCCCGGCCTGGAGCCAGGCCAACCGCGACTGGCTGGCCCAGCGCGACGGCCCCGGCACGATCGTGCTCACCGGCCGCCAGGGCCACGGCCGCTGCCGCCACGTCCAGCAGACCCTGGGCTGGGAGGTGCTGGTGCAGGAGCAGGAGGCCTACCTGCTGCCGGGGGTGGAGCGGCTGTGCCGCTTCGGGGCCGAACACGCTCTGAGCCCGGGCGTGCGCCTGCTCTGGACCCCCGGCCCCAGCCCCGGCGCCTGTGTGCTGCACCTGGCGGTCGGTGGCTTCGATGGCCTGTTCTGCGGCCGCTTGCTCCAGCCCCTGGCTCCGGGCCGGCTGGCGCCCCTGGCCACCCCCGGCACCTTTCACTGGCCCCGCCAGCTGCGCAGCCTGGAGCGCCTGCGCCAGTGGCTGCCGCCGGGTTCGCCGGCCTGGATCGCCTGCGGTGGCGGGCTGGGGGCCCTGCGCGGCGAGAAGCTGGTGGCGGCGGCCGGCGGCCTGCCAGTGTGACGGCATCAGCCCAAAGCCATTGCGGCATCGGGCTTCTGTGTTGCGGAGTGCCAGCGCTGCCCATACCATTGGCCCGCCACAGGCCAGGCCGGTCGGGGTTTCCGACTCGCCACACTCCCCCCGACAGCCCCTCAGCAGGCTTTCTTTTCCATGAACAAAGCAGATCTCGTCAACGTGGTGGCTGCCCGCACCGAGCTCACCAAGACCGACGTCGCCCAGGTGGTGGACGCCCTGATCGACACGATCATGGATTCAGTGGTGGACGGCAAGAAGGTGTCGATCCTCGGCTTCGGCTCCTTCGAGCCCCGCGACCGTTCCGCCCGCCAGGGCCTCAACCCGAAAACCGGCGAGAAGATCAAGATCGAGGCCAAGCGCGTGCCGGCCTTCACCGCCGGCAAGATGTTCAAGGACAAGGTGCAGGCCGGCTGAGGCGGCTCCCCTGAGCCCAGTCCAGCCGCTGCTGCCCGCCCATCTGCGCGATCAGCTGGCCGCGGCCGCTGAGAGCCGCAGGCAGGGCTACAGGGGCCGCTTCGCCCCCTCCCCCACCGGCGCGCTGCACCGCGGCAACCTGCGCACCGCCCTGCTGGCCTGGCTGGATGCCCGCCTGGCCGGTGGGGAATTTCTGCTGCGCATCGACGACCTCGACAGCCCGCGCAACCGCCCCGGCGCCGAGGCCTCGATCCTGGCCGATCTGCGCTGGCTGGGACTCGACTGGGATGGTGTGCCCCTGCGCCAGAGCGAGCGGCGGGGCCTCTACGGCTCGGTGCTCTCGGCCCTGCGCCGCGCCGGGCTGCTCTACCCCTGCCGCTGCAGCCGCCGGCTCCTGGCCGATGTGTCTGCCCCCCACGGCGGCTGGCCGGTGTATCCGGGCTTCTGCCGCCAGCGGCCGGTTCGCTGGGGTGCTGAGGGGGGGCGGCTGCCCAGCTGGCGGTTGCGGCTGCCGGATGGCCCGATCACCTGGCCGGAGCGCCATGGGCGTCTGGGACAGCTGGATGGCCCCGGCCAGGTGGGCGATGTGGTGCTGCGCCGCGCCGACGGCTTTCTCGCCTATCACCTGGCCACGGCGGTGGACGAGCTCAGTCTTGGGATCAGCGATGTGCTGCGCGGCCACGACCTCTGGCCCTCCACGGGCGCCCAGGTGGCCCTGATCGCTGCGCTGGGCCTCACCCCGCCCCGCTACAGCCACCTGCCGCTCTGGTGCGATGCCTCGGGCCGGCGCCTGAGCAAGCGCGAGGGGGCCGAGGGGCTGGAGGGCTGGCGGCAGCGCGGGCTCGATGCCCCGGCGGTGATCGGTGAACTGGCCGCCAGTGCCGGCCTGGTGGCGGCGGGATCCCGCCTCAGTGCCCGTGAGCTGCTGGCGGAGCTCACCCCCCAGCGGCTGGAAGCCTGCCTGGGCGCCTGGGCGGCGGAGTCGGCTGCCGGTGGCCACGGAGAGGCTTAAGGAAGGCTTTGGGATCAGGGGGGCGAATCCGATTCACAGTGATGTCACCCCAGCGACCACACCGCCTTTTTCGGAACACCGTCGATGTTTGCCGATTCACCCGCCGATCTCCACTCCGGGGCGTCAGGGATTGAACCCTGCCCGCGCTGCGGCGGCAGCGGCGTGCTGCGGCTGGATGGCCAGCGGTTTCGCACCTGTCTGCATTGCCTTGGACAGGGTCGGATGAACCGGCTGCAGCCCGCCACCACCACGGCGGCCCTGCGGCTGCGGGCGCT
>REEV01000131.1 GCA_007694915.1 Cyanobium sp. PLM2.Bin73
CCTCAAGCCGCCACCGCCTCCCGCTCCGCCAGCCCCACGGTGGCCGTTTCGCTGGGCGGCACCAGCAGCTTGAAGTGCTGGCGCCAGCTGGGCCAGTCGGCGAGGATCTGAGCGGCGCGGATGCTGCCGGTGCTCTCCAGGTGGCGCTCGAGCAGAGGCTTGAGCATGGCCTCCTGCTCCGGGGTGCTGAGCTCCACGATCGCCACTGTGTCGGGGTTCACCCGTGCGGCCAGGGCGCCGGCCTCGTCGAGGATGAAGGCCACCCCGCCGGTCATGCCCGCAGCCAGGTTGCGGCCGGTGCTGCCCAGCACCACCACCACGCCGCCGGTCATGTACTCGCAGCAGTGGTCGCCGGCGCCCTCCACCACGGCCATCGCGCCGCTGTTGCGCACGGCGAAGCGCTCGCCGGCGCGGCCGAGGGCAAACAGTTCGCCGCCGGTGGCGCCGTAGAGGCAGGTATTGCCCAGGATCACCTGGCTGCCGGGGTCGATGCCGCCGGCATGGGGCACCACGGTGATGCAGCCGCCGTTCATGCCCTTGCCCACGTAGTCGTTGGCATCGCCCACCAGATACAGGTTCATGCCCTGGAGCAGGAAGGCACCGAAGCTCTGGCCCGCAGCCCCCTCGAAGCGCAGATCGAGCTGGCCGCGGAAGCCCTTGTTGCCATGGCGGGCCGCGATTTCGCCGGCCAGTCGGGCCCCCACGCTGCGATCGGTGTTGATGATCGCCAGGCTGCGGTCAGCGTGGCCATGGCCGTCGATGGCGGCCATCAGCTCCGCGTCGGCCAGGAGGCGGTCCTCCAGGATCGGGCCGTTGGAGTGGGCCTCGCTGGCCTGGGCCAGCCAGCTGCGGTCGGTGGCAGCCGGCAGCGGATCCAGCAGACAGGAGAGATCCACGGCACTGGTTTTGGCCAGCGTCACCTGGCGCTCCGCCAACAGCTCGTTGCGGCCGATCAGATCATCCATGCTGGCCACCCCCAGCACGCTCAGCAGCTGGCGCACTTCCTCGGCCACGAACAGGAAGAAATTCACCACGTGCTCAGGCAGGCCGGTGAAGCGCTTGCGCAGGGCCTCCTTCTGGCTGGCCACGCCCACCGGGCAGTTGTTGGTGTGGCAGACGCGGGCCATGATGCAGCCCCCGGCGATCATGGCCACCGAACCGAAGCCGAATTCCTGGGCCCCCAACAGGGCGGCAACCACCACGTCCCAGCCGGTCTTGAGGCCGCCGTCGGCGCGGAGCAGCACCCGGTCGCGCAGGCCGTTCTCCAGCAGACTGCGGTGCACCTCGCTGAGGCCCAGCTCCCAGGGGCTGCCGGCATGCTTGATCGAACTGAGCGGTGAGGCGCCGGTGCCGCCGTCGTGACCGGAGATCTGGATCACGTCGGCGTTGGCCTTGGCCACCCCGGCGGCGATCGTGCCGATGCCGATCTCGGCCACCAGCTTCACGCTCACCTTGGCGGCGGGATGCACCTGGTGCAGGTCGTGGATCAGCTGGGCCAGATCCTCGATCGAATAGATGTCGTGATGGGGAGGCGGAGAGATCAGCGGCACCCCCGGCTTGCTGTTGCGCAGCCAGGCGATGTAGGCATCCACCTTGGGGCCGGGCAGCTGGCCGCCTTCGCCGGGTTTGGCGCCCTGGGCCACCTTGATCTCCAGTTGCTGGCCGCTGCGCAGATAGGCGGCCGTCACCCCGAAGCGTCCCGAGGCCACCTGCTTGATCGCCGAGCAGGCGGTGTCGCCGTTGCGCAGGCCGGCGATGCTGGGGAGGGTGGCCGAGCGGCCGCTCCCATCCACATCGTTGAGCACCTCAAAGCGGGCCGGGTCTTCACCTCCCTCACCGCTGTTGCTCTTGCCGCCGAGCCGGTTCATGGCCACCGCCAGCACCTCGTGGGCCTCGCGGGAGAGGGCGCCGAGGCTCATGCCGCCGGTGCAGAAACGCCGGCAGATGCTCTCCACACTCTCCACCTGATCAAGCGGCAGGGGTGTGGCCGCCGGGCGCAGCTCCAGAAGGTCGCGCAGGGCGGTGACGGGCCGGTTCTCCAGCAGGGTTTTGTAGGTGGAGAAATGGTCGTAGCCGGGACCCGCCTTGACGGCCGCATGCAGGGCCTTGGCCATCTCCGGGCTGTTGAGGTGGTATTCCCCGCCGCTGCGGTATTGCACAAAGCCCATGAATTCGAGCTTGGTGCGATCCAGCTCGGGGAAAGCCTTGGCGTGGAAACTGAGGGTTTCACTGGCCAGTTCGGCCAGGCTGAGGCCGGCGATGCGGCTGGTGGTGCCGCGGAAGGCCAGCTCGATCAGATCGGCGCCAACACCAATCGCCTCAAAAATCTGGGCTCCGTGATAGCTGGAGAGCATCGAGATGCCGATCTTCGAGAGGATCTTGCGCAGCCCGTCTTCCAGCGCTTTGCGCACATTGGCCTGGGCCTTGTCGCCATCAAGAGCCGGCAACTTGCCGGTTTCAATCAACTTCTGGGTGCGGGGCTGGGCCAGCCAGTGGCGGGTGGTCTCCCAGGTGAGCCAGGGGCACACCGCACTGGCACCGAAACCGATCAGGCAGGCCAGATGGTGGGTGCTCCAGCACTGGGCCGTGTCCACCACCAGGGAGGTGTGCAGGCGCAGGCCGAGGCTCAGCAGGTGGTGGTGCACCGCCCCCACCGCCAGCAGAGGCGGCACGTAGGTGGCGGTGGCACCGATGCCACCGGGCTGGCCGTCGAGGCCGAGACGATCGCTGAGCACCAGGATCTGGCGTCCGTCGCGCACCGCCGCTTCCGCTGCGCTCTGCAGCCGCCGCACGGCCTGCTCCAGCCCCGCCGGCCCGGCGGACACCGGCACCAGGGTGGAGAGGGTGGCCACAGGCAGCCCCTGATCAGCCAGGGAGGCCAGTTCGGCCTCGTTCAGCAGCGGCGAGTCGAGATGCAGCACGGCCGCCCCGGAGGCATCCGGCCGCAGGGAAGAGCCCCGCCGGCCGAGGTGCATCTCCAGGCTCATCACCAGCTTTTCGCGCAGCGGGTCGATCGGCGGGTTGGTGACCTGGGCGAAGCGCTGCTTGAAGTAGTCGTAGAGCAGGTGCGGCTTGCTGGAGAGCACCGCCAGGGGGATGTCGTCACCCATGCAGTAGGTGGGCTCCTTGCCGGCTCCGGCCATGTCCTCGATCACCAGATCGAGGTCTTCGGCGGTGAAGCCGAAGGCGGTCTGTTGCCGCAGCAGGTCAAGGTCGGCCAGGCTGCGCTGCTGCTCCCAGGGCTGGGACGGCAGCGCACGCCGGTGCTCAGCCAGCCAGCTGGCATAGGGATGGCGGGCCGCGGCCTCCTCCTTCACGTCCCAGTTGTGCAGCAGCCGGCCCTGCTCGAGGTCCACCGCCAGCATCTGGCCTGGACCAAGCCGGCCCTTCTCCACGATCAGGGATTCCTGCAGCTCCAGCACCCCGGTTTCCGACCCCATCACCACGTAGCCGTCGCTGGTGATGCAGTAGCGGGCCGGCCGCAGGCCGTTGCGGTCGAGGGTGGCGCCGACGCTGCGGCCGTCGCTGAACACCAGCAGGGCCGGGCCGTCCCAGGGTTCCTGGGTGCAGGCGTTGAACTCATACATGGCCTGGATCGCCGGCCGGCTCTCCAGCTCGGGCTGTTGGCGGAAGGCCTCCGGCACCAGGGTGAGCAGGCTGTCGGTGATCGGCCGGCCGCTGCGCACCAGCAGCTCGAGGCTGGCATCGAGGTTGGCCGAATCGCTGAAGGCCGGGTTCACCACCGGTTTGAGGTCGGCGGCCGCCTCCCCCCACACCGCGTCAAGGTTGGCCTCCGAGGCCCGGGCCCAGTTGATGTTGCCCAGCAGGGTGTTGATCTCGCCGTTGTGGCCCAGCAGCCGCATCGGCTGGGCCAGGGGCCAGCGGGGGAGGGTGTTGGTGCTGAAGCGGCGGTGGTACACCGCGAAGGTGACGGCGAAACGCGGATCACGCAGATCGGCGTAGAAGGCGGGCAGCACCTCCGAGCGCACCATGCCCTTGTACACGGTGGTGCGGCTGCTGAGGGCGGCGAAGTAGAGGTCGCCGGCGGCGGCGCCCCAGGCCTCTCGGGCCCGGTCGCCGCAGCGGCGGCGCAGGCGGAACAGCAGGGCTTCGAGGGCATCGCCCTCCACCGCTTCGAGGGCATCGCCCTCCACCTCGGCCGCCAGCAGCCACTGCTCGATGCAGGGGGCGGTGCCGCGGGCCATCGGTCCGAGCACGGCCGTATCCACCGGCACGCTGCGCCAGCCCAGGCTGCGCAGCCCGAAGCTCTCAGCCTCCTGGTCGCAGAAGGCGCGGGCCTGCTCCCGTCGCTCGGCATCGGTGGGCAGAAACACCATCCCCAGGCCGCGGGGGCTGCCTGCAGCGGCGGCGGCCTGGGGCCACACGGCCTCCAGGAAACTCCAGGGGATGCCGCAGAGCACGCCGGCACCATCGCCGGAATCGCCGTCGCCGCCGCAGCCGCCGCGGTGCTCCATGCAGCCCAGGCCGCGCAGGGCCTGCTGCAGCAGCCAATGGCTGGGTTCGCCGCGCAGAGAGGCCACGAACCCCACCCCGCAGGCGTCCCGTTCTCCAGCCACGGCGGCAGGGGCTGGACTGTCGCGGTGGGGCCAGGAGGGGCGGGGGAATCGAGGCATGTCCCGAGGTGTTCCGGCGAGTGGCGAACGGGTGTCGGTACCGGGTAGCGGTACCGAGAACAGGGGCTGGGGTGGCCCAGAAGGGTGCCCAGTGTCCGGGGCCGTCCCGCCTGGCGGGAGACCCGCGGCGGGTGGCCGGTCGAGCCGGTGCGGACCGGTGTCGGCTGTCTCCGGGGTGCAGGCACCTGTTGGACTGGTAATACTAGTCAGGTGCAGCCCTGAGGCCACGCCTAAGGTCGGCGGCCATCGGCAGACCGTGAGGCGGCGGGCCATGACCAACAGGGACGCAACGGCGCAGAGGGCCGGTTGGAGGCCCCACCCCACACCCCGCCAGGTCGATGGCCGCCGCGCTCGGAGCGCCGCCGCTGCCATCGGCCTGGTGGCGCTGGCGCTGGCGCCATCGGTGCTGGCGGCAACGGCCCTGGCGGCGCCGCGGACGCCGCCGCCGGTGCGACCCCGCAGCTCCCGCCCGACGGCGCCGGCAGCCGCTGAGACCAGCGAAGGTGGCACGCTGCTGGTGAACGGCCGCGCCCAGCAGGCGCGCTGGCGCTGGATCGGCAGCGCCAGCACCCCGAGCCAGCTGTGGCTGCCCCTGGAGGTGCTGCAGAACCAGCTGGGGGTGAGCAGCCGCAGCCTCAGCGACGGCAGCCTGGATCTGGAGTGGTACGGCCGCCCCCTGAAGGTGTCGCCGGGCCAGCAGCAGGCCCTCGAGGACGAGGTGGCCATCGATGCCCTGCCGCTGCTGCTGGCCGTGGGGGTGAGGCTCGGGGCCGAGGGCGAACGCCTGACCCTGGATCTGCCGGTGACCACGCTGATGGGGGTGCGCAGCTCCACCCAGGTGGGCAGCCGCCGGGTGGTGCTCGATCTCAGCGGTCCGGCGCTGGTGGAGACCGGCGCCGGGGAACTGCTGCTGGGGATCCGGGGCGATGCCGCCCGGCTGCGGGAGCTGCAGGGCCTGGGCCTGGCCGCCCGCGGCGACAGCCGCGGGATCGCCGTGCGCACCGCCGGGGCGGCTCCGAGCCGGGTGTTCACCCTCGGAGAGCCCTCCCGGGTGGTGATCGACCTGCCCGGCGGCGCCCCGGCCACCGCCCCGGCGGCGCCGGCGCCGATCGATCCGCGCCTGCAGGCCCTGCTGGGCCGCGGCGTGCGCTGGGACCGCCTGGGCCGCGATGGCATGCGCATCAATGCCGTGCGTGTGGAGCCGGGCAACGGCCCTCTGCAGCTGGTGCCGCTGGTGCGGCCCGGGGGCATGACCGGCCTGGGCACCCTCACCCAGCTGGCCCAGCAGAACCAGGCCCTGGTGGCGATCAACGGGGGCTATTTCAACCGCGTGCGCAGGCTGCCCCTGGGGGCGCTCAAGCGCGACGGGCGCTGGCTGTCTGGACCGATTCTCAACCGCGGGGTGGCCGCCTGGAACGGCCGCGAGCTGCCCCGCTTCGGGCGCCTCAGCCTCGAGGAGTGGGTGGCCGGCAGCGACGGGCGCCGCCTGCCGCTGGTGGTGGTGAACAGCGGCTTTGTGCAGCGGGGCATCAGCCGCTACACCGCCGACTGGGGCCCTGCCTACCAGGCCCTGAGCGGCAACGAAACGGCCCTGCTGCTGCGCAACGACACGGTGGTGCAGCAGTTCAGCGCCGTCGAGCTGGAGCGGGGCGTGCCCCTGCGCCAGGGCGACACCCTGCTGGTGGGCCGGGGCGGCGCCGTGCTGCCCTGGGGCCAGGGCGAGCGGCTCAGCCTCAGCAGCCGCCCGAGTTCCCCCCTGGGTGAGGCCCAGCAGGTGATCGGCGGCGGACCGCTGCTGCTGGAGGGCGGGCGCAACGTGCTCAACGGCAGCGCCGAGGGTTTCGCCGCCAGCTTCATGACCCAGGGAGCAGCACGCACCGTGCTGGCCAGCGACGGGAGGGAAGTGTGGCTGATCACCCTGGAGGGGGAGGGCTCGCCGGGCCCGACCCTGGCGCAGACCGCCCAGGTCCTGCAGCAGATGGGTCTGCGGGATGCCCTCAACCTCGATGGCGGCAGCTCCACCGGCCTGGTGATGGGCGGCAGCCTGCAGGTGAAGGGTCGCGGCGTGGTGGGCAGCGTCCACAACGGGGTGGGCCTGGTGCCCTGATCCCGGATGGCTGCCACAGTGGAGCTCTCCGTTGCCCGCTGCCGCGCCGGCCGCCCAGCCATGCCCAAGGGCCACAGCCTGCGTCTCACCGCCGCTGCCGCCGCCGAACTGGGGCGCCAGGCGGCTGTGGCCGGCACCCCCGGCCTGATGCATGTGGATCTGGTGGAGGGGGGCTGCGAGCAGTGGACGATCCGGCTGCGGCCTGGCCACCTGGCGGGCGTGCCAATCGCCCGCTCCGACGGCGTGACCCTCCACGCGCCCCCGGAGCAGGCGGCGCTGCTCACGGGCCTCAGCCTCGACTACCGCGGCGATCTCAGCGGCGGTGGATTTCTGGTGCGCAGTGCCGAGGCGGTCCGCACCTGTGCCTGCGGCGCGGCCTTCAGCCCGCTGGCAGGGAGGGGTCGGGCGACCCGGTAAGGTGGCGGATTGTCGATTGAGGTCGGAACGCCCGCCCAGTCGTTTCGTTCCCGGCCCCCGAACTTCCGGCCCTCAATGCCCACCATCCAGCAGCTCATCCGTACCGAGCGTCAGCGACTCACCCGCAAGACCAAATCGCCGGCGCTGCGGGCCTGTCCCGAACGCCGCGGGGTCTGCACACGTGTGTACACCTCCACCCCGAAGAAGCCCAACTCGGCCCTGCGCAAGGTGGCCCGGGTGCGGCTGACCTCAGGCTTCGAAGTCACGGCCTACATCCCCGGCATCGGCCACAACCTCCAGGAGCACTCCGTGGTGCTGATCCGGGGTGGCCGGGTGAAGGATCTCCCCGGTGTGCGCTACCACATCATTCGCGGCACCCTCGACACTGCCGGCGTCAAGGACCGCCGCCAGGCCCGCTCCAAGTACGGCGCCAAAACCCCCAAAGACTGACCGACCAGGCGTCTCGGGGCCAGAGGCCCTGAGCCCCCACCTGCTTTCCCCACCAGCCACGACACCGCGACCCCATGTCCCGCCGCAACGCCGCCGTCAAGCGTCCGGTTCTGCCCGACCCGCAGTTCAACAGCCGTCTGGCCTCCATGATGGTGGCCAGGCTCATGAAGCACGGCAAGAAGTCCACCGCCCAGCGGATCCTCTCCGATGCCTTCAGCCTGATCAACGAGCGCACCGGCAGCGACCCCCTGGAGCTGTTCGAAACGGCCGTGCGCAATGCCACGCCTCTGGTGGCGGTGAAGGCCCGCCGGGTGGGCGGCGCCACCTACCAGGTGCCCATGGAGGTGCGCCAGGAACGCGGCACCGCCATGGCTCTGCGCTGGCTGGTGAACTTCTCACGGGTCCGCAACGGCCGCAGCATGGCCCAGAAGCTCGCCGGTGAGCTCATGGATGCCGCCAACGAAGCCGGCAGCGCCGTTCGCAAGCGGGAAGAAACCCACAAGATGGCCGAGGCCAACAAGGCCTTTGCCCACTACCGCTACTGAGTTCGTCCTCAACTCGCCCCAGGGGAGTGATCACTAGAGTGCTCCTCTCCAACCTGTAGACCCTTCGGAGATCACACCCGTGACCCGCGCCTTTCCACTGGAACGCGTCAGAAATATCGGCATCGCCGCTCACATTGACGCGGGCAAAACCACCACCACTGAGCGCATCCTCTTCTATTCAGGGGTCGTCCACAAGATGGGCGAAGTCCATGACGGCGCTGCCGTCACCGACTGGATGGCCCAGGAGCGCGAGCGTGGCATCACCATCACCGCTGCGGCCATTTCCACCAGCTGGAACGACCACCGCATCAACATCATCGACACCCCTGGACACGTCGACTTCACCATCGAGGTGGAGCGCTCGATGCGGGTGCTTGATGGGGTGATCGCCGTGTTCTGTGCCGTCGGCGGGGTGCAGCCCCAGTCGGAAACGGTGTGGCGCCAGGCGGATCGCTACAAGGTTCCGCGCATGGTGTTCGTCAACAAGATGGACCGTACCGGCGCCGACTTCCTCAAGGTGTACGGGCAGATCAAGGACCGCCTCAAGGCCAACGCCGCCCCCATTCAGCTGCCGATCGGTGCCGAGGGTGACCTCAGCGGCATCATCGATCTGGTGAAGAACAAGGCCTACATTTACAAGGACGATCTCGGCAAGGACATCGAGGAAGCCGATGTGCCCGCCGACATGGCCGACACAGTTGCTGAGTGGCGCAACAAGCTGATGGAGTCGGTGGCCGAAACCGACGAAGACCTGGTGGAGGTGTTTCTGGAGAACGGCGAGCTCAGCGAAGAGCAGCTGCGCAAGGGCATCCGCGACGGTGTGCTGCGCCATGGTCTGGTGCCGATGCTCTGCGGTTCGGCCTTCAAGAACAAGGGGGTCCAGCTGCTGCTCGACGCCGTTGTCGACTACCTGCCCGCCCCGGTGGATGTGCCGCCGATCCAGGGTCTGCTTCCCGACGGCAGCGAGGCGACGCGGCCGTCCGAGGACAGTGCTCCCTTCAGCGCCCTGGCCTTCAAGGTGATGGCCGATCCCTTCGGCAAACTCACCTTCGTGCGCATCTACTCAGGTGTGCTGCAGAAGGGCAGCTACGTGCTCAACTCCACCAAGGACAAAAAGGAGCGCATCTCCCGCCTGATCGTGCTCAAGGCAGACGACCGCGAGGAAGTGGATGAGCTCCGCGCCGGTGATCTGGGGGCCGTGCTCGGCCTCAAGGACACCACCACCGGAGACACGCTGTGCACCGACAGTGATCCCATCGTTCTGGAATCGCTCTACATCCCCGAGCCGGTGATCTCCGTGGCCGTGGAGCCCAAGACCAAGGGCGACATGGAGAAGCTCTCCAAGGCTCTTCAATCTCTCTCCGAAGAAGACCCCACCTTCCGGGTGTCCACCGACCCGGAGACCAGCCAGACCGTGATCGCCGGCATGGGCGAGCTGCACCTGGAAATCCTGGTGGACCGCATGCTGCGCGAGTTCAAGGTGGAAGCCAACATCGGCGCCCCTCAGGTTTCCTATCGCGAAACCATCCGTGGCAGTGCCAAGGGCGAGGGCAAATTCGCCCGCCAGACCGGCGGTAAAGGCCAGTACGGCCACGTGGTGATTGAGATGGAGCCCGGCGAACCGGGTTCAGGGTTCGAGTTCGTCAACAAGATTGTTGGTGGTGTCGTGCCCAAGGAATACATCGGTCCTGCCGAAAACGGCATGAAGGAAACCTGCGAGTCTGGCGTGCTCGCGGGTTATCCGATGATCGATGTGAAGGTCACCATGGTCGACGGCTCCTACCACGACGTCGACTCATCGGAGATGGCGTTCAAGATCGCCGGATCCATGGCCTTCAAAGACGGCGTCAAGAAGTGCAATCCCGTGCTGCTTGAGCCGATGATGAAGGTGGAGGTCGAGGTGCCCGAGGACTTCCTGGGCTCGGTCATCGGCGATCTCTCCTCCCGCCGTGGCCAGGTTGAGGGGCAGTCTGTCGACGATGGGCTCTCCAAGGTCCAGGCCAAGGTGCCCTTGGCCGAAATGTTCGGCTACGCCACCCAGCTCCGATCCATGACCCAGGGTCGGGGTATCTTCTCGATGGAATTCAGCCATTACGAGGAAGTTCCTCGCAATGTGGCCGAGGCCATCATCTCCAAGAATCAGGGCAAGTCCTGATCTTTTACCCACTCTCTACCCCCCCCGATTCTTTCCTCCAATGGCTCGCGAGAAGTTCGAAAGGAACAAACCCCACGTCAACATCGGCACCATCGGCCACGTTGACCACGGCAAGACCACCCTCACCGCTGCCATCACCAGCGTGTTGGCCAAGAAGGGCCAGGCCAAGGCCCAGGCCTACGACCAGATCGATGGCGCCCCGGAGGAACGTGAGCGCGGCATCACCATCAACACAGCCCACGTCGAGTACGAAACCGGTAACCGGCACTACGCCCACGTGGACTGCCCCGGCCACGCGGACTATGTGAAGAACATGATCACCGGAGCCGCCCAGATGGACGGCGCCATTCTGGTGGTGGCCGCCACCGACGGCCCCATGGCCCAGACCAAGGAGCACATCCTGCTGGCCAAGCAGGTGGGTGTGCCCGCCCTCGTGGTGGCCCTCAACAAGTGCGACATGGTCGACGACGAGGAGATCCTTGAGCTGGTGGAACTGGAGGTGCGTGAACTGCTCACCAGCTACGACTTCCCCGGCGATGACATCCCCGTGATCAAGGTGTCCGGTCTCAAGGCCCTGGAGGGCGACGCCGACTGGGAAGCCAAGATCGATGAGCTGATGGCCGCCGTCGATGAATCGATCCCCGAGCCCGAGCGCGAGGTGGACAAGCCCTTCCTGATGGCCGTCGAAGATGTGTTCTCCATCACCGGCCGTGGCACCGTGGCCACCGGCCGCATCGAGCGCGGCAAGGTGAAGGTGGGTGAGGAAATCGAGATCGTCGGCATCCGCGACACCCGCAAATCCACCGTGACCGGTGTGGAGATGTTCCGCAAGCTCCTCGATGAGGGGATGGCCGGTGACAACGTGGGTCTGCTGCTGCGCGGCATCCAGAAGGAAGACATCGAGCGCGGCATGGTGCTGGTGAAGCCCGGCTCCATCACCCCCCACACCAAGTTCGAGGGTGAAGTGTATGTGCTGAAGAAGGAAGAGGGCGGTCGTCACACCCCCTTCTTTGCTGGCTACCGCCCGCAGTTCTATATTCGCACCACCGACGTGACCGGTCAGATCACTGCCTTCACCTCCGATGACGGTGCCAACGTGGAAATGGTGATGCCGGGCGACCGCATCAGGATGACCGGCGAGCTGATCTGCCCGGTGGCCATCGAGCAGGGCATGCGCTTCGCCATCCGCGAAGGCGGCCGCACCATCGGCGCCGGCGTCGTGTCCAAGATCATCGCCTGATCGGATCGGGGGGGAGCCTCGCCTCCCCCTCCCCCCCGGCCCAGCTCAGCACCTCGACAACCTCACCATCCCTGTGGACGTCCACCTAGACGTCCCAGTACCCCCTCCAGCCATGTCCGCCACCATCGCCCAGCAGAAGATCCGCATCCGCTTGAAGGCGTTTGATCGCCGGATGCTCGATCTCTCCTGCGAAAAAATCATCGAAACAGCCGATCACACCGCCGCTACCGCGATCGGACCGATCCCCCTGCCCACCAAGCGCAAGATCTACTGCGTGCTGCGCTCCCCCCACGTGGACAAGGACTCCCGGGAGCACTTCGAGACCCGCACCCACCGGCGCATCATCGACATCTACAGCCCCTCGGCCAAAACCATCGACGCCCTGATGAAGCTCGATCTGCCCAGTGGTGTGGACATTGAGGTGAAGCTCTGATCGGGCCGCGCTGGCTGAGGCCATCTCCCTAGGATCAGCGAGCACCTCCTGAACAAGCCATGGCAGAACTGGCCGTCAGGGAGCTGCCCCTGTTTCCCTTGCCGGACGTGGTGCTCTTCCCCCAGGAAGTGCTCCCCCTCCACATCTTCGAGCCGCGCTACCGCATGCTCCTGCGCACCGTGATGGCGGAGGACCGGCGTTTCGGCGTGGTGCGCTGGGATCCCCAGAAGCGCCGCATGGCCGATGTTGGCTGCTGTGCCGAGGTGATCCACTGCCAGACCCAGGAGGACGACCGCAGCAACATCGTGACCATGGGCCAGCAGCGCTTCCGGGTGCTCGATGTGGTGCGTGAAGCGCCCTTTCGCGTGGGGCTGGTGAGCTGGATCGAAGACGAGACCCCAACCGCCGCCAACGACCTCGGCACCCTGGCCGGCGAAGTGCGGCAGGCCCTGCAGGATGTGGTAGAGCTCACCGCCAAGCTGGTCGGCAAACCGGCCCAGCTGCCCAGCGATCTGCCGGATCTTCCCCGAGAGCTCTCCTTCTGGATCGGCGCCCACCTGGGCGGGCCAGTGGCTGATCAACAGCAGGCCCTGCTGGAGGTCACCGACACGGCAGAGCGGCTGCGCCAGGAATTTCAGCTTCTCGATCACACCCGCCGGCAGCTCGCGGCCCGCACCGTGTTGAAGGACACCTTCCAACCCCAGTAGCCCGACCCGCCAGCGCCCCGCCCCTCTCCATGACCCTCGTGAGCTGGCCCCTGGCCGCTGGCCTCACCGGCCTGGGTGCGGCAGCCATTGGTGCCGCCCTCTGGCTGCGCCGCAACCGGCGCTACACCGACAGCAGCAGCGTGGCAGCCGCCTACGACCGCTGGACCGAGGACCAGCTGCTGGAGCGCCTCTGGGGCGATCACATCCATCTGGGCCACTACGGGATCCCCCCGAAGCGGCCCGGATCCGTGGATTTCCGCCAGGCCAAGGAGGCCTTCGTGCGCGAACTGGTGCGCTGGAGCGGGATGGATCAGCTGCCCCGCGGCTCTCGGGTGCTGGATGTGGGCTGCGGCATCGGTGGCAGCGCCCGCATCCTCGCTCGCGACTACGGCCTGGAGGTGCTGGGCATCAGCATCAGCCCGGCCCAGATCGAGCGGGCCCGGACCCTCACCCCTGCCGATCTGGGCCACTGCCGCTTCGCCGTGATGGATGCCCTGGCCCTCGACCTGAGCGATGGCAGTTTCGATGCCGTGTGGAGTGTGGAGGCTTCCCCCCACATGCCCGACAAGCAGCGCTATGCCGATGAGCTGTTGCGGGTGCTGCGGCCCGGCGGCCTGCTGGCGGTGGCCGACTGGAACCGGCGCGATCCCGCCGCCGGCGCCATGACCAGATGGGAGCGCTGGGTGATGCGTCAGCTGCTCGAGCAATGGGCCCATCCCGAGTTCGCCAGCATCCCCTCGCTGCGCCGCAACCTCGAAACCAGCCCCTGGGCCGACGGGCTCACGGTGGAGACCGCCGACTGGACCGCCCCGACCCTGCCGTCCTGGATCGATTCGATCCTCGAGGGGGTGCGCCGCCCCGGCGCCGTGCTCGGGCTGGGGCCCCGGGCGGTGGTTCAGGGCCTGCGCGAAACCCCCACGATCCTGCTGATGAACTGGGCCTTCGCCAGCGGGCTGATGCAGTTCGGCGTCTTCCGCGGCCGCAAGGATGGCCCTCAGGCCATGTTGGTGAGCGGGTAGGCGCCGAACAGGGTGAGGTGCTCGCAGAGGGGCTCGAGCTCCTCCAGGGCGGCAGCCAGGGCGGCAGCTGGGTTGTCGGCCTGGGGGGGCAGCTCCAGGTCGACAAAGAAGATGTATTCGCCCAGCTCACGTTTGGACGGGCGCGATTCGATCCGGCTCATGTTGAGCTGGCGGTGGGCGAAGCAGGCCAGGGCCCGCAGCAGAGCGCCGGGCTGGTTGGAGCGCAGCGAGAAGGCCAGGCTGGCCAGCGGTCCGCTGCGGCCTCGAGGCCCCCGGCGCAGCAGCAGGAAGCGGGTGCAGTTGCCGGCCGCATCGTTGACCGGATAGGCCAGCTCGGTGAGGCCGTGCTCGCTGCCCGCCTGGCGGGAGGCGATCGCGGCACGGAACCGGCTGCCGGCGACCATGCGGGCGGCGTCGGCGGTGGAGCTGGTGGGCAGCTGCAGGGCCTGGGGCAGGTGCTCCGCCAACCACTGGCTGCACTGGGCCAAGGCCTGGGGATGGGAGAGCACCTCGCTGATGCCCTCCAGCGGCCCGCTGCCCAGCAGGGCATGACGGATGGGCAGCACCAGGGCGTGGGCGATGGCCAGATCGGGGTGTTCCCAGAGGGCATCGAGGCAAGCCGTCACCCCGCCCTCCACGGAATTCTCCACCGGCACCACCGCAGCCTCACAGCCGCCGACCGCCACGGCCTGGATCACGGCCCGGATGCCTTGCTGCGGCACGAGCTCGGCACCCTCGAGGGACTCAAGCCGCAGCAGCTGCAGCGCCGCCTGTTCGCCGTAGGTGCCAACGGGGCCGAGAAAGGCGATGCGCATCAAGACTGCCGGGCTGAACGACGGGGCTCGGCGGCTGGGCTGAACAGGGACCCGGACGCCGGTGGATAGGATCATGACGCGCCGGGCCGCAGGCCATGCCCCTCGCGTTCAGCGCCAGCCAGCGGCTGCAACTGCCGATCCGCCACCAGAGCGACCGTCTGGTTAGCTACCTGGGGGAAGAGGAGCGGGTTCTGCAGGCCATGCTCGATCCTCGCCAGCTGGAGCGCCTCGGGCCCCAGCGCTACTCCTATACCGTGACGCGGCTGCAGGTGTTCCAGCTGCAGATCCAGCCGGTGGTGGAGATCTGCACCCACCCCAGCCCGGGACGGCTGGAGCTGGAGGCGCTCGACTGCCAGCTCGATGGCCTTGGGCTGGTGGATGACTTTCAGCTCACGCTGAACTCCTGGCTGGAGGCTGGCGAGCAGGGCCTGGAAGGGGAAGCCAGCCTGAGCGTGCAGGTGAGTCAGCCGCCCCTGCTGAAGCTGATCCCGCCGCGGGTGCTGGAGAGCACTGGCCGCTCCCTGCTCTCCGGCATCCTCCTGGGCATCAAGGCCCGGGTGGGTCAGCAGTTGGTGGAGGACTTCCAGCGCTGGTGCCGCCAGCCGTGAGCCCAACCAGACGGCCCAGAAAACTACGTCGATGGAGGGGAGTGGGGCCCCGCTCCAGCAGGGCCTGACGGTGCTGGGCCGTGCCGTAGCCCACATGGCGCTCCAGGCCGTAGGCCGGGTAGCGGCCGGCCAGCTCACGCAGCAGTTGATCGCGGGCCTGCTTGGCCAGCACGCTGGCGGCGGCGATCGTCGGGCAGCGCTGATCCCCCCGCACCAGGGTGGCCTGGGGGCCCTGCCAGCCGCGCAGGGGCAGCACCCCATCCACGATCAGCAGCTCCGGTGCGGCCGGCAGTTTGTGCAGCGCCCGCACCATGGCGCGCTCGGTGGCCGCGCGGATGCCGAGGCGGTCGATCTCGGCGGCCGTGGCCTGGCCGAGGGCCCAGGCGCAGGCGCGCTGCCGAATCTCCGGCACCAGGGCGGCGCGGCGACGGGCCGTGAGCGCCTTGCTGTCGCCGAGGCCCAGGGCGAGCAGGGGAGCGACCGCCGCGGCCGGCAGCACCACCGCGGCGGCGAACACCGGGCCGAACAGGCAACCGCGACCCACTTCATCGACACCGGCGCACTGCTGCGGGTCACGGCCCAGCCAGGGGTCGATCTCCACCGCCGCCGCGCTCAGCGGGCAGCCGAGGAGCGGCGGCGGCGGCGGCGGGGCTGATCGCTGTCCTCTGCCTCCGGAGCCTCCGGCGCTGGCACCGCAACGGAGCCCGCAGCGTCCCGGGTGGACACGGAGACGGTGACCACGGGTTCGGGCTGGAGCCGCATCGGCAGCGGTGTGATCTCCACCGGGGCAGGGCTGTCGGTCGCCAGACTGGCGGCTCCTGCCGCTTCCTCACCGGCAGGGCCGTCGTCGGCGGCAGTCCGCGACGCGGCGTCAGCAGCGGCGCCCCGTCCGCCGCGGCCCCGGCGGCGCCGGGACCCGCTGGCCACCAGCTCGCGGCGGGCATCCTCCAGCACGGCCTCGGGATCGGCATCCGGCCGGATCACCCGCACCACAGCGTTCTCGGTGCTGGGGGGAGAGTCCAGCAGCAGGGTGGGATTGAGCCCCAGCCATCCGTACACCTCCTCCTGCTCAGCATCCATGGGCACCGCCACCAGTTCAGGCTCGGCGCGGCGACCCCCGCCGGCGCTGCCAGCGAACAGCGCAGACGGCGAAGCCTCGCCGGCCCTGGCAGCCATCCCGTCATCCGCAAGGGCCGGTGACACCACGGCCAGTTCCGCTGCGGGGGCCGCGGCCCCTGAGCGGCCCCGGCCCCCACGGCGACGGCGAACGGAGGAGCCGGCCTCGGCGTCGGCACCGGGGGCCTGCACACCGGCCCGAGCGGAGGCCGCCGAGCGCACGAGCCCCGCCGTGCTGGCCAGGGGCTGGAGCGTGTCGCTGCCGGGCAGCACGGCCACGTGGCCGAGGCCGCCGCAGGTGGGACAGGCGCGGCCGAACAGCTCGTAGATGTTCTGCCCCTGGCGCTTGCGGGTGAGTTCCACCAGGCCGAGCTCGGTGATCTGGGCGATCTGGGGCCGGGAGGTGTCGTCGCGCAGGGCCTGGGTGAAGTGCTCCAGCAGCTGCAGCTGGTCGCGACGGGAATCCATGTCGATGAAGTCGACGATCACCACGCCGCCGATGTTGCGCAGCTTCAGCTGGCGAGCGATCTCCACAGCGGCCTCGCAGTTGGTCCACAACACCGTCTCGCGGGCGTTGGCGGAGCGGGTGAAGGAGCCGGAGTTGACGTCGACGACGGTGAGGGCCTCGGTGGGCTCGATGATCACGTAGCCGCCGGAGGGCAGATCCACCCGCGGCTTGAGCGCGTCGCGGATGGTGGCATTCACCCGGTAGTGCTCAAGGATTTCGGCGGGCTCCCCGTGGGCCTCCACCAGCACGTTGGCGTGGTCGACACCCAGGAAGGCGTTGGCCCTGGCCACCGCACCGGGGGTGTCCACCACCACCCTCTGGACCTCCGGGCTGTAGAGGTCGCGCAGCACCCGGTGGATGAAGTCTTCGTCGCGGTTCAGCAGCACCGGCGGGGAGGCTGATTCGGCCGCCGTCTGGATCGCCTCCCACTGGCGCAGCAGCGCCTCGAGGTCCTCGATCAGCTGGTCCTCGGGCACCCCTTCGGCCTCGGTGCGCACCAGCAGGCCGGCGGCGGGGGGCTTGATCAGCACCCCGAGGGCACGCAGGCGGTTGCGCTCGTGTTCGCCGTCGATGCGGCGGGAGATGGTGACCCCCTGGCCGTGGGGCTGCAACACCAGAAAGCGGCCCGGCAGCGCCAGGTTGCCCGTGAGCCTGGGCCCCTTGGTGCCGGTGGGCTCCTTCATCACCTGCACGAGCACCTTCTGCTTCGGCTCCAGCAGTTCGGTGATGCCCGCGCCGCCCTTCTTGAGGCGCAGCGGACCGAGGTCGGTGATGTGAATGAAACCGTTTTTCTCGCTCTCGCCGATGTTCACGAAGGCGGCATCAATGCCGGGAAGCACGTTCTCCACAGTGCCCAGATACACATCACCGATCTGGTAGCGGCCCTGGGCAACGATCAGTTCATCGACACGTTCATCCGTGAGAACCGCGGCGATCCGCAGTTGCTCGGCAATGACGATCTGCTGGGGCATGGGTGGGAGGAATGATCCATCCGCCAGCGGGCCCGAAGGTCGGCGACCGCAACAACCGGATGGGAGAGGGGTAGGGAGAGCCGGCAGCCAAGGGCTGCTGCATTAACGAACGTGGGCTTTCGCATCGGTGCGCGACCGGGAAAGCAGGGAAGGCGGCGTTGGGGGCGACGGGTGCTTCACCGATGGACGCCGGAGTCCAGCAACGGGATGGAAGACCGTGCAGGATCCGGAACCGAGGGTGAAGCTGATGGGGTGGATCGCTCGCTGGGATGGCCCTGGGGCATCAACCCTGCGGACATCCACCGGGTGCTGGTGGCGCTGGGAGAGCTTGTGGCGCTGCGCGGGGCGGCGGAAAGCTTGCGGCAGACAGCGGTGTCGCCTGATTAGGAGATTAACACGCGGGCACCGGCGCCCTGTCTGCGAGCAGCAGGGCGGTGCGGCACTGGTGGACACAGTGCACCGGCCGCCCCAGCTCGTGGCCCAGCCAGTGGGCGAGCTGATCAGGCCGGAGGCTGCGGCCGGCCCCATCCACCGCCGCCGCGAGGGTGAGCTGCA
The DNA here is from genome assembly GCA_007694915.1 of Cyanobium sp. PLM2.Bin73. Classification (GTDB taxonomy): domain Bacteria; phylum Cyanobacteriota; class Cyanobacteriia; order PCC-6307; family Cyanobiaceae; genus NIES-981. The sequence continues at coordinate 18,281 of REEV01000131.1, forward strand.
CGTGTTCCAGGGGCTCAGCGTCGGGCTCAGCGTCATCGCCATCGCCAGGCGACAGGCACAGATCCAGCAGGGCCGGCCGGCAATCGCGCTGGCGGGGCCGGCCCTTTTTGTCGGTGTCATGCCAGATCAGCGTGCTGGCGGCTTTCAGCGCGGCCACCCCCTGGCGCCAGGCGATCCGGCTGGGGACGGGACCGGGGCCCTTGGCCCGCAGCTCGAAACGCCAGTGGGCCGCCGCCAGCTCCTGGGAGAGGCTGGGTCCGAAGCTCGGCACCGCCGCCGCCGAGAGCAGGCGGAATTCCAGCGGCAGCTCCCGCTGCAGCCGGATGTGGACCGCCGCCGGATCGAGGTGTTCGGTGAACTCCAGATCCAGCCACTCGCCCTCCCCCTCCACTCCCAGGGGCAACGGCAGGGCCAGCTGCAGCCGCGGCAGCGGGTGGAAACCGCCAGTGAAGCTCACCGGCAATCCGCTGCGGCGCAGGGCGCGCTCCAGCAGCCGCAGGGTGTCGAGGTGGCTGATCAGGGCCAGGGAACCGGTTTTGGCGAAGCCGAAGCGCAGCCGGCACACCCGGTCGCTGGCCGGCGCCCGCCTGGGCAGGGCCGTCGGGATCGGCGGTGGCGGCACCACCACGTTGTGGCCCAGCTCCGGGCCGCAGACACCACATCTGCTGCAGCCCGCAAACGAGCAGTCGGGCACCACCACAGCCGCCAGGGCCCGCTGCAGGTCGTCGGCCAGCCAGCCCTTGTCGAGGCCGGTATCGATGTGGTCCCAGGGCAGGGGCTGGCGGCAGAAGGCGCCCAGATCCGCCGCCGCCATCGCCTCCACCGCGCTCCAGGCCCCCAGCTCCAGCTGGCGGTAGCGGCCGCCCAGGCCGGCTGCCTCGATCGCCCCGGTCCAGGCGGCGTGGCTGCGCTCGGCCGACTCGAACCAGGCATCCAGGCCCGCCCCGGCCCGCCAGGCGGCCACGATCACCGGCGCCAGGCGGCGGTCGCCGCGGCCGATGAAGTCCTCGATCGCCGAGAGGCGCACATCGGTGAAATTGGTCTTGATGCCCCGCAGCTGGCGCAGGGCTGTACGCAGCAGTTGCTGGCGACGCCGGACTTCATCCGTGCTCACGCTGTGCCACTGGAAGGGCGTGTGCGGCTTGGGAGTGAAGTTGGAGATGGTGAGGTTGAGCTCCAGCCGGCCCAGGTCGCGGCACTGCTGCTGCAGAGCGCGGCAGGTGTCGGCGATGCCGAGCACATCGGCGTCGGTTTCGCCCGGCAGGCCGATCATGAAATAGAGCTTCACCTTGCGATAGCCGCTCGTCATCGCCGTGCGGATGCCGGCCAGCAGTTCGGCATCGGTGAGCCCCTTGTTGACGATGTCGCGCAGGCGCTGGCTGCCGGCCTCCGGGGCAAAGGTGAGACCGCCCTTGCGGGTGCCCCCAATGATGTGGGCGACGTTCGCGTCGAAGCGGTCGACCCGCTGGCTGGGGAGGGTGAGGCTCACGTTCTTGTCGGCCAGGCGGTTGCGCAGCTCCACCCCCACTGCCGGCAGGGCCAGGTAATCGCTGCAACTGAGCGAAAGCAGGGAGAAATCGCTGTAGCCGGTGCGGCGCATGCCCTCCTCCACCGCCTCCACCACCGCTTCCGGCTCCACGTCGCGGGCGGGGCGGGTGAGCATGCCGGGCTGGCAGAAGCGACAACCCCGGGTGCAGCCGCGGCGGATCTCCACCGTGAGCCGGTCGTGCACCGTTTCGATGTGGGGCACCAGCCCCATGGCGTAGTGGGGCATGGGCGTGGAGGTGCGCCGCTGAATGCGCGCCGGCAGGCCGCTCTCCAGGGGCTCGATCGTGACGCCATCGGCGCCGGGGGCATACAGGCAGGGCACGTACACCCCGGGCACCTGGGCCAGGTCGCGCAGCAGCTGGCGCCGGCTGAGGCCCGCGGCCCGGGCCTCGGCCACCACCAGACCGATCTCCGGCAACAGCTCCTCGCCATCGCCGAGGGCGATGAAATCGAAGAAGGCGGCGAAGGGCTCGGGGTTGCTGGTGGCGGTGGGCCCGCCGGCGAAAATCAACGGCGGCGCCTCGGGGTGGGCCAGGGGCAGGTCGCCGCGCTCCGCTGCCCGCAGCGGGATGCCGGCCAGCTCCAGCATCTCCAGGATGTTGGTGCCGCCCAGCTCGTAGCTGAGCGAGAAGCCGAGGATGTCAAAGGCGGCCAGGGGCCGGCGGCTCTCCACCGCGAACAGGGGAACGGCGCGCTGGCGCAGCCGCTCGGCCAGATCAGGCCCCGGCAGATAGCTGCGGTCGCACAGCTGGCCGGGAACGCTGTTGAGAATCGAATAGAGGATGATGTGGCCGCTGTTGCTGGCCCCCACCTCGTAGACCTCGGGGTAGGTGAGCGCCCAGCGCACCCCGGCCGCCGCCCAGTCGGCGCTCCAGTCGCGGGGCCGCACGCCCAGCTCGTTGCCCAGGTAGCGGGCGGGCTTGCTGATGCCCAGATCCACCAGGGCGTCGAAATCCACCGGTGCCAGGGCTGAAGGGGAAAAGGATCCGCGCGCTGGAGCAAGGGTCATCGGCACTCGCGGCTGGCGCACGGCTCGATGCTACGGAGCCCTGCCGGCGGTGCCACAGCCAGGCCGGGCGCCATAGCAGGATGCCGCCGTTGAGTCACGCAGCCCCAGTGGTCCAGGTCAACGGCAACTATCTCAAGCTCAAGGCGGGCTACCTGTTTCCGGAGATCGCCCGGCGCGTGAAGGCCTTCAGCGAGGCCAACCCCGAAGCCGCGATCATCCGTCTGGGCATCGGCGATGTCACCGAGCCCCTGCCCGAGGCCTGCCGCACCGCCATGAAGGCAGCCATCGATGCGATGGGCACCCGCGAGGGCTTCCACGGCTACGGACCCGAGCAGGGCTACCCGTGGTTGCGCGAGGCCATCGCCCGGCACGATTTCCAGTCCCGCGGCTGCCAGATCTCCGCTGAGGAGATCTTCGTGTCGGACGGCTCCAAGTGCGACAGCGCCAACATCCTCGACATCCTTGGGCCGGACAACCGCATCGCCGTCACCGATCCGGTGTATCCGGTGTACGTGGACAGCAACGTGATGGCCGGCCGCACCGGTGAGGCCAACGAGTCCGGCCGCTACGGCGGCCTCACCTACCTGCCGATCAGCGCCGAGAACAACTTCAGCGCTCAGATCCCCAGCGAACCGGTGGATCTGATCTACCTCTGCTTCCCCAACAACCCCACCGGTGCGGTGGCCACCCGGGAGCAACTGCAGGCCTGGGTGGACTACGCGCGCAGCAACGGCGCCCTGATCCTGTTCGACGCGGCCTACGAGGCCTACATCCAGGATCCCTCCCTCCCCCACTCCATCTATGAGATCGAGGGCGCCCGGGACTGCGCGATCGAGTTCCGCTCCTTCTCCAAGAACGCCGGCTTCACCGGCACCCGCTGCGCCCTCACCGTGGTGCCCCGGGGCCTGATGGGCACGGCCGCCAGTGGCGAGAAGGTGGAGCTGTGGAGCCTCTGGAACCGCCGCCAGAGCACCAAGTTCAACGGCGTGAGCTACATCGTGCAGCGAGGCGCCGAGGCGGTGTATTCCCCCGAGGGCCAGGCGCAGGTGAGGGGCCTGATCGCCTTCTACATGGAGAACGCGGCCATCATCCGCCGCGAGCTGAGCGCCACCGGCATCGAGGTGCACGGCGGCGAGCACGCCCCCTATGTGTGGCTGAAGACCCCCGCCGGGCTGGATTCCTGGGCGTTCTTCGACCACCTGCTAACCAACGCCCATGTGGTGGGCACCCCCGGCAGTGGCTTCGGTGCAGCCGGCGAGGGCTACTTCCGCCTCTCGGCCTTCAACAGCCGCGCCAACGTGGAGGAGGCGATGGGGCGGATCAAGGGGGCGCTGGCGGGCTAGGCCGCCAGCCAGCGCAGATCCCGCTGCAGTTCCTGGGCCATCCGGGACCCTGAAGCCATCAGCCGCTGAAATTCTGCCGGCGTCAGCACCAGGGCATCACAGCTGAGCGGCAGGTGCTCGAGGGGCCACTGGCGCAGCCGCTGCTGTTGGGAACCTTCGGCAGCCGCGTCGATCAGCAGGAGATCGAGATCACTGCCTACCCCGGCCGTACCGCGGCCATAGCTGCCGAACAGGCCCACCGCCTGCAGGGACGGGCATCGTGCCTGCTGTGCCAAGGTCCAGGCCAGGGCCTCAGCAAGAATCTGCTCAGGATCCGGCCAACGCAGAACGGATTGCCTCAACGAGCGCACAGGCATGGCTGCGGGCGTCCTCGCTCTGAAGACGGCCAAAGTGATCGACAGGGGCTCCGTCGGGAAGGCTATCGGGGTAACGCGTGGGGATGTAAAGGGCATCAAGGATGCGCAGACGATCCTCCAGATCCGCCACCTCCTCTGCAAGGGTCGCCGCCGTGTCAGGAGGCAAGTCGCGAAAGGATCGGCCCAGACCATGCCCCCAAACCTGCTGGCCCAGATGCAGGTGGAGGGCCTTGAGGGCCTTCTCCACCGCCTGATGGGCAGCAAAGCAGGCCCATTCATGGTGCCCAGCGTCAGCGCTCACCCGTGCCTGATCCAGGTCGGCCTGGGCCTGATGCAACCAGTCAGCGGAGCGGTTCATGCCGCCATTGTGATCTGCTCCACCACCTCCGCCCGCCACCGGCCGACGGACATGCGTGATGATGGGAACTCCTGACGACGACCTGCATCGCCCCTGCCCAGCCACCATGAGCGAGAGGATCGGCTTCACCACAAGCCTCAGCCCAACCACAGCCACCCAGACCCCGAGCCGCGAGGGCGGTGCGGCGGTGATGGAGAAAGCGCCTGAGCGGCTGCGCAAACCCTCGCCCCGCTACAAGGTGCTGCTCCACAACGACCCTGTGAACAGCATGGAGTACGTGGTCACCACCCTGCGCCAGGTGGTGCCGGCCCTGAGCGAGCAGGACGCCATCGCCGTGATGCTCGAGGCCCACAACACCGGCGTGGGCCTGGTGATCGTGTGTGATCTGGAGCCGGCAGAGTTCTACTGCGAGACGCTCAAGGCCAAGGGGCTCACCAGCACCCTGGAGCCGGAGACGTGACTCCCGGCGCCGGCGACTCCGCCGGCGGCGCCACTCCCCACTGGTTCAGCACGCTCCTCTACATCCCCCTGCTGCTGGCAGCAGGTTGGCTGCTGGCGCGGCCCCTGGCCCTGCTGTTCCCGCACTGGCGCGCCGACCAGCTGGACCTGGCGGGTCTGGTGCTGGCCCTGCTGCTGCTGCTGCTGAGCCTGCCGTGGCGGATTCGCCGCTGCTGGGGCCACCGCCATCCCTGGCACCAGCTGGGTGTGGCGGTGCCCCGCTCCCTGGCCATCGGCAGTGCACTACAGGGGCTGGGTATCGCCGCCCTGCTCCTGCTGCTGCTCACCGCCTTCCTGCTGCTCGGGGGCCAGGCCCGCTGGCAGGGCACTCCGGACGGGGCGGTGGCCCTGAACGCTCTGGTGCTCGGCCTTGGCGTGGGTGTTGCCGAGGAACTGCTGTTCCGCGGCTGGCTGTGGGGCGAGCTGCAGCTTGGGGGCCGGAGCCGCCGGGCCCTGCTGCTGCAGGCCCTGATCTTTGCCCTTGTGCACCCCTGGTTCCGGGCGCCGGGGCTGCTGGCCCTCACCCTGCTGGGAGGTCTGGTGCTGCTGGGGCTGGCTCTGGCCATCCAACGCTCGCTCAGCGTCGGTTCTCTGTGGGGCCCCATCGGCCTGCACGGCGGCCTGGTGGGCGGCTGGTTCGGGGTGCAGCACGGCCTGGTGACCATCGCCCCGCAGGCCCCGAGCTGGTGGGTGGGACCCGGCAGCGGGGATGTCAATCCGATCGGCGGGCTAAGCGGCTGGGTTGCGCTGGGGCTGCTGCTGCTCGTTCAGCGCACCGCCTGGGCCAGAGCCCGTCGCCCCTCCACCGGCGCATGCAACGCGTCCTCCAGCGGCGCCAGGCCGTAGTCGCGCTCCAGCAGATCCATGACGGTGCGGCCGAAGTCAGCGGGATTGGTATCGAACGCCTCCAGGCAGATGCGGCCGAAGGTGCTGCCCATGGGCTCGGGATTCCAGAGCGTTTTGCGGGCCGCCCAGGGCATCATGCTCATCGGGTTGTAGCCCGGCTTGATCAACCCCTGCTCGAAGCCGTACTGCTCAAGGTGGGTGTGGGGCTGCAGGCCGATGAAGAAGATCGCCGGCTCCACCTTGTCGGCCCCGAAGATCCGCTCCAGTTCGCGGTGGTAGGCCACGGTCTGGCGGATCGTCTCGGGGCGCTCATCGATCACATTGAACGAGTAGTTCACCGACACGTGGTGGCGGAACCCGGCCCGGGCCAGCAGGCGGCAGTTCTCAAGCACGGTGCGCAGGTTGTAGCCCATGCGCATCTTGCGCACGAGCTCCTGGGACCCCGAGGTGATGCCGATCTCGAAGTACTCCATGCCGGTGGCCACCATCAGCTCGGCCAGCTCGGCGTCGAGGTTGTCGGCGCGGATGTAGGCGGCCCAGCGGATGTCAGTCCAGCCCTCGGCCAGGATCGCCCGCAGCAGGGCCTTGGCATCCTCGATGTAGCGGCGGGCGGGGATGAACTGGGCGTCGGTGAACCAGAAGCCCCGCACCCCGCGGGCGTAGAGCTGGCGCATCTCGGCGATCACCTCCTCCACGGGATTCACCCGCACCGCCTTGCCCTCCACCACGGTGTAGACGCAGTAACAGCAGTTGTGGGGGCAGCCGCGCTTGGTCTGCACGCCCACGTAGAAGTCGCCGCCTTCGAGATACCACTCCAGCTGGGGCCAGATGCGGGCGATGTAGTTGTAGTCGCAGGCGGTTTTCTCCATCCCCGCCGGCTGCTCGTGGATCAGGCCCGTCCGCGGCGCCTCACCGGCCACGAAGCAGCGCTCAGCGGCGAGCGACTGACCCCGGATCAGCTTCTCCAGCAGCGGTTCCCCTTCCCCCACCGACACCACCGAGCCCCGGGGAAGCTTTCGGCCCAGCTGGTCGTAGAACACGCTCACCGCTCCACCGCCGATCACGGCCCGGGCCTCGGGGTGGTGGCGGCGGGCCCGCTGCACCCCCTGGCGCACCAGCCGCAGGTTGCGCCACAGCTCCCCGTAGAAGGCGGACATCAGCCCCAGCCCGCCGAGGGCACCGCGCAGACGCTTGAGCGGATTGCGGGCGTAGAACACCTCGAATGAGTGCTGCAGCGGATTACCGCTGCGGCCGTCCACCGGCGCGTAGATCTGGATATCGCGCCAGGAGAACACCAGCAGCGTGGGCCGGAAGGCATCGACGGTGTGACGCAGCACGCGGTGGACGTCGAGCACCGGCACGGCCGCCAGATCCAGGAGCCGCTGGGGCAATTGAGGGAACTGCTTGTGCAGGTGGTCGGCCAGGTAGATCGGGCCGATCGGAAAGATGGGGTTGCAGGGCAGCCGCACCAGCAGCACCCGGTGGTCGCTCTCAGCGCTCACGATTCTCGGCCGGGTCAGGTTGTGGCCGGACGCTAACCAGCTCCCCCAGCGCCTGGGCCATGGCCTCTGCCCGCCGGCGCAACGGCAGCGGCAGCCAGGCCAGCCAGCGCCCATGCACACACAGCCGCGGCTGCAGACGCCAGCCATGGCGGGCCAGCCGGTCCCGCAGCTGCTCCGGCGTGGGCTGGGGGTAGGCGGGATTGATCACATCGCCCGTGTCGATGCCGCCGAGATCGTCGATGCCCGCCTCCAGGGCATCGGCCAGACGCTCAACGGGCCAGAGGTTGGGCGGCAGCTGCAGGTGCACCTCCGGCGGCAGGATCCGCCTGGCCTCGGCGATGGTGGTGAGCAGCTCCTCCACCAGCGCGGATGGCAGCGAGACAGCAGCCGGGCCATCGGGACGCCAGGGCTGCAGGATCACCTCCTGGATGTGACCCCAGCGACCCTGCAGCAGGGCAATGATCTCAAGGGCGTCGCGGCGCTCGGCCTGGCTCTCGCCCACCCCCAGCAGCAGCCCGGTGGTGAAGGGAATCCCCAGTCGGCCGGCCTGCTCCAGTTGCTGCAGACGCACGGCCAGGGCCTTGCTCGGCGCCTGGCGGTGCAGGACGTCATAGGCCGGGCCCAGCCCCTCCAGCATCAGTCCCAGCGATGGGTTGAGCCTGGCCAGAACGGCCATTTCCCGCAGCGACAGCGGCCCGGCGTTGGTGTGGGGCAGACGGCCGGCGGCCAGGGCCAGCGCACTGAGCTGACGCAGGCGGGCAAACCAGCGGGGGCGGCCGCTGGATCCCGGCGGCAGTTCACCGCTGAGCAGCAGCACCTCGCGGGCCAGGGGGCGGGCCGCCAGCCGGGCGCGGGCGGTGGCCTCGTTCAGGCCATCGCCGAGGGGATCTCCCGCCAGTTCGCCCCGCTGGGGTGAGCGGCGGAAACTGCAGTAGTCGCAGGCGTTGAAGCAGGCCCTGGTGGGCACCAGGGTGACGCTGGGACTCCAGGTGATGACGGTGGAGCGGGCCATGCAACCCCCCTTCACAAACCGCGCAACATCGTGTTACATTCCTGCTCGACGGGGTTCCGTCTTACGTCCTCTCCTGCCCTGCAGCACCACTTTGTCGGTGTGGCGGCGGCGGAGTTCTCCACTCTCCAACCGTTCTCATGACCACCACTCTCCAGCAGCGCTCCGGCGCCAACAGCTGGGAGCAGTTCTGCGCATGGGTCACCTCCACCAACAACCGCCTCTACGTGGGTTGGTTCGGTGTGCTGATGATCCCCACCCTGCTGGCTGCGACCATCTGCTTCATCGTGGCGTTCATCGCCGCTCCCCCCGTCGACATCGACGGCA
>REEV01000035.1 GCA_007694915.1 Cyanobium sp. PLM2.Bin73
CGTTGAGTAACCTTAGATCCACCGGATAGGGAATATCATCAGGCACACAGGTGGCATCAAGCATGAGCGTGCCCCAGTTTTTGCTGGGGTCATGCGAAAGGGGGGGCTCCCCCAGCTCCGACTCGATGGCCGCCAGTTCCTTGTTTTCGCCCTCAGTGCATTCTTCTGGGAGGGATGATAAAAGCTGTTTGACCAACGCGATACCACTCGCCTTCGTCATGTCATTGCAGATCTTGATCAGATCAGGGCCAATGCGTTTCCGGAAATGCACCATCATCGAGGCGTCGAACGGGTGCGTGAACTGATAGCCACTCAGACCGATGAAGAATTGCAGATAGGGTGATTCCGTAATCAGCTCAACAGTCTCCCGATCCGTTACGCCAAGCCGCTGCTGGATATACAACGCACCAAAGGCCATCCGGAATGGCTTGGCCGGTGCACCAGTAGTGGCGCTGAATAATGGTGCGTAGCGGCTTTCCAGAGGCTCCCAGGGGATGATGCTGGCCAGCGCAACCCAGCGATTGTTCGGATCCAGCTTGCCGCCAAAGGGGGCATGAAACTCCTCAATAGACAGCTGGCCGTTGTGCTGAAAAACGTACATTTTCAGGTCAGCGAATTCTTCTAGCCCATAAATGGCTGATCTGCGCTCATTCTAGCGTGAGATCCTGGCTGGAATCCACTGCGCTGCAGTTGATCTGGGTTCCTCAGCAAGCCCTAATTACTTTGGACATTTGCTTTAAAAGCCACAGAGAGGAGGAGTTGCCGAAATTTTATCCGTTCAGAGGCCGGGATGCCGCCGCTGCACAACATTCCATCCCTGATGGCTCATCACCAAGCGTCCACAGACTTCGCGATCGATGAGAGCTGGTTCAGGGATCCGGCAGCAGCGATGGCATCACGCCGCCACGGTGATGGGCAATCCAGGCCCGCTCCATGAACTCCCAGACGTCACGGCCCTGCTGCCGCAGGGTGGTGGTGACCCAGGGCCCACTAGAAGTGTGTCCCAGTAGCGGTGGCGCGGGGCTGCCAGCTCCGGTTTAATGCCTAGGAACCGCTCCCCTCCGTTGGCCTCGCCGCTCCAGAAACAAGCTGCTGCACCCGATCTGATCAGTTTCTTCAAGGCAATACCAGATTGCCGCATGCGCCGCGGAATCCGCTTCACGCAGTGGTGGATGCTGCTGGTGGCGATCCTTTCGTGCACGCCGACAATTGCGTAGACGGCGCGTCGCAATTGCGTTGGCGGCTCCAGGGGTCCATCACAGGGCCCCGACCGCAGCCTGGCGATGCCCGCTCCCCTGCCCCCCAAGGTCCAGGAGTTCTACGTGGCCAAACGAGCCAAGGGTCTCAGTCAGAACGCCGCAGCGGCAGCGGCCGACATCTCGCTTCGCACCTCACAACGGATCGATGCCGGGAAGCATCCGCCCCAGCGGGGGGCAGCCACGCCACTGGCGTACCCGGGCTGATCCGCTGGCTGAGGTCTGGGGCAGCGAGCTGCTGCCGTTACTGGAGAACGCACCGGCACTGGAGCCCAAAACCCTGCTGCTGCATCTTGAGGAGATCAGCCCAGGGCGGAACTGGCTGCGACATGAGCGCACCCTGCAGCGGCGGGTGGAGCGGTGGAAGGCCCTAAGCGGGCCGGCTAAGGAGATGATGTTCCTGCAGGAGCATCGCCCCGGAGTGATACACATCTCCGACTTCACCGTGCTCAAGAGTGAGCCGGCCACGATCCGGGGGGAGGTGCTGGAGCACCGATTCTTCCACTTCCGGCTGCCGTTTTCAGGCTGGTGCCACACCGAGGTGATCCATGGCGGGGAGAGTTTTGTGGCCCTCTTGGAAGGGCTGCAGAACGCCCTTACCGCCTGCTGGGGCGTGCCGAGCGAGCACCTCAGCGCCTGCTACCGCAACCGCAACGGCAGCTACACATCTGATTTCACCAGCCGCTACAGCGAGATCTGCGCCCATCTGGGCCTGATCGCCACCCGCAACAACAAAGGAGTGGCCGTCAAATCCCTTTCACGGCAATAGATCACGAGAAGCGACACGGACTTGACACCAACTGGGAGCTAAAGGCCACGGGAGGCACCGGAGCACATCAAGGCCAACTGGCCGGGCAGTGCCAGGATTGTGGAGATGGTCACCACCACCACGCTCAACGGCAGGACCACAACCAGGCGTCATCTATTGCTCACCAGCATCCGCACTACGCCAGAGGCCCTGCTGCGCATGATCCGACAGCGCTGGAGCATTGAAAACGAGTTGCACTGGGCCCGCGGCGCTCAGCTCGGCGAGGACGCCCACCGCTACGCCAACCGCATCGGGGTGCCGGTGTTCGCGTTCCTGCGCACGGTGGTCATGAACCTGCTGCGTCGCCGCGGCTACCGCTCGATCCGCCAGGGCCTGCGAGAGCTGGCCTATGACATTAACTGGCCTATGACATCAAAGGGATGCTCGCGCTGGGAAGGGTGGCGATCGCACAAGGAACCCTTGAATAGCCTTTTCGGCAGCCCTGCCCAGTTCCGGGCTGTGATCACAGGGCCATTGTCCCTTGTTCGAGGTGGGCTTTCCAGGGTTTCCTTAATCCGTGGCAGAGGTAAACATGGATAGTGGTTCGTCAGAGTCTCACCCTCCATGCCCTTCCAGCCCTCCGGCAGGCTCTCCAGCCGCCGCGGCATCATCCTGGCGGGCGGCTCCGGCACCCGGCTGCACCCGATCACCCAGGCGGTGAGCAAGCAGCTGCTGCCGGTGTACGACAAGCCGATGATCTACTACCCGCTCAGCACAATGATGCTGGCCGGGCTCACCGAGATCCTGGTGATCTCCACCCCCCGCGACCTGCCCCAGTTCCAGGACCTGCTCGGTGACGGCGGCCGCTGGGGCATCTCACTTTCCTACGCTGAGCAGCCCAGCCCGGACGGCCTCGCCCAGGCCTTCCTGATCGGCGCTGACTTTCTCGACGGCCATGCCGCCGCTCTGATTCTGGGCGACAACCTCTTCTATGGCGAAGACCTGAGCACCAACCTCCAGGCCGCCAGTGCCCAGCCCAGCGGTGCCTCGGTGTTCGCCTACCGCGTGGCCGACCCCGAGCGCTACGGCGTGGTGGGCTTCGATGGCGGCCGGCGGGTGGTGTCGCTGGAGGAGAAGCCCCGCCAGCCCGCCTCCAACTACGCCGTCACCGGCCTTTACTTCTATGACCAGCAGGTGGTGGAGCTCGCCCAGCAGGTGAAGCCATCGGCCCGCGGCGAGCTGGAGATCACCGACCTCAACAAGCTCTATCTCGAGCGCGGTGATCTGCGGGTGGAGCTGCTCGGCCGCGGCATGGCCTGGCTCGACACGGGCACCTGCGATTCGCTGCACGAAGCCGGCAGCTACATCCGCACCCTGGAGCACCGCCAGGGCCTCAAGATCGGCTGCCCCGAGGAGGTGGCCTGGCGCCAGGGCTGGATCAGCGACGACGAACTCGCGGCCCTGGCGGCGCCCCTGCACAAGTCGGGCTACGGCAACTACCTGGAAAGCCTGCTGCAGGAGGCGCTCTGATGGGCACCCCCGCCTTAGCCCCGATCCTGCTGATCGGCCGCAACGGCCAGGTGGCCCGGGCCCTGCAGCGCCAGGCCGCCGAAGGAGCCACTGCGCGGCCACTGCTGGTGCTGGGCCGGCCCGAGCTGGATCTGGCCACCGCCCTCAGCCAGCCCCAGGAGCTGCTCACCCAGCTCAGCACCCTGTTGCGCAACCACCGCCCAGCCCTGGTGGTGAATGCCGCCGCCTACACCGCCGTGGACAAGGCCGAGAGCGAGCCAGATCTGGCCCACGCCATCAACGGCACCGCCGTGGGCCTGCTGGCCCGCTCCTGCGCCGCCAACGCCATCCCGCTCGTGCACATCTCCACCGACTACGTGTTCGACGGCAGCGGCAGCGCGCCCTGGCGAGAGGACGATCCCACCGGCCCGCTGGGGGTGTATGGCGCCAGCAAGCTGGCCGGGGAGCAGGCCCTGCGCGGCTCCGGCGGCAACCATCTGCTGCTGCGGGTCAGCTGGGTGTTCGGCCAGGAGGGCGCCAACTTCGTGCGCACCATGCTGCGGGTGGGCCGCGAACGCGACAGCCTGGCGATCGTGGACGACCAGATCGGCGGCCCCACCAGCGCCGAGGCCATCGCCCGCACCGTGCTGGCCCTGGCCGAACCCGCCATTGCCGATCACTCCCCCCTCGAGCCGTCCAGCCCCTTCCCCTGGGGCACCGTCCACTTCGCCGCCCAGCCGCCCGTGAGCTGGCATGGCTTCGCCACCGAGATCTTCCGCCAGGCCGTGGAGCTGGGCCTGATCGAGCGCACGCCTGAGCTCAAGGCCATTCCCACCAGCGACTACCCCCTGCCCGCCGCCCGGCCGGCCAATTCCCGCCTGGCCTGCGACCGCTTCACGGCCAGCTTCTGTCTGCCCCTGCCCGACTGGCGCGAGGATCTGCACGACTGTCTGAGCCACGCCTCATGGGCCTGATCCACGCTCCCTTTCTGTTGGCGAACCCGTCGCGAGCCGACCTCCATCCGGTGCAGGTGGATGCCTTGGTGGACACCGGGGCGGTGCACCTGTGCATTCCCGAGCACCTGGTGATCCAGCTCCAGCTCCACGAGCTGGAGCGCCGTGAGGTCGTGCTGGCCGATGGGCACCGGCGCAGCGTCCCCTACGTGGGCCCGATCGAAGTGCGCTTCCGCAACCGCCGCTGCTTCACCGGCGGCATGGTGCTGGGAGATGAGGTGCTGATCGGTGCCATCCCCATGGAAGACATGGATCTGGTGCTGCGTCCGCAGCTCCAGAGCGTGGACGTGAATCCTGAAAGCCCCAACATCCCCCTCTCACTCGCCAAATGACCCGCCATCTGCTGATCACCGGCGGCGCCGGCTTCATCGCCGGCAACCTGGTGCACCACTGGGCCGCCGCCCAGCCGGACGACCGGATCGTGGTGCTCGACGCCCTCACCTACGCCGGCAACAAGGCCACGATCGCGCCCCTGATCGACTGCGGCCGCACCACGTTTGTGCAGGGCGACATCGGCGATCGCCAGCTGGTGGACGGCCTGCTCGCCGAGCACGCCATCACCCATGTGGCCCACCTGGCGGCCGAAAGCCATGTGGACCGCTCGATCACTGGCCCCGGTGCCTTCCTGGCCACCAACGTGAACGGCACCTTCACCCTGCTGGAGGCCTTCCGCGCCCACTGGCTGGCGGCCGGCTCCCCGCAGCACTGGCGCTTCCTGCATGTGAGCACCGACGAGGTGTTCGGCAGCCTCGAGCCCGGCGATCCGCCCTTCTGCGAAACCACCCCCTACAGCCCCCGCTCGCCCTACGCCGCCAGCAAGGCCGCCAGCGATCACCTCGCCCGCGCCTGGCAGCACACCTACGGCCTGCCGGTGCTGGTGAGCAACTGCTCCAACAACTACGGGCCCTATCACTTCCCCGAGAAGCTGATCCCGCTCACCCTGATCAACATCCTGCTGGGCCGGCCGATTCCCGTGTATGGCGACGGCGCCAACGTGCGCGACTGGCTGTATGTGCAAGACCACTGCCGCGCCCTGGAGCGCATCCTGCTGGCTGGCGAACCGGGCCGCACCTACTGCATCGGCGGCTGCAACGAGGTGGCCAACATCGATCTGGTGTCCATGCTCTGCGCTCTGATGGATGAGCTGGCGCCTGAGCACGGCGTGGCCCTGCCGGTAGCCCCCAGCCAGGAGCTGATCCGCTTCGTGGCCGACCGCCCCGGCCACGACCGCCGCTACGCCATCGACGCCTCCCGCATCCGCAGCGAACTGGGCTGGGAGCCCCAGGTGACCGTGCAGGAAGGCCTGCGCCGCACCGTGGCCTGGTATCTCAGCCAGCGCAGCTGGTGGGAACCGCTGCTCTCGGCCGA
>REEV01000121.1 GCA_007694915.1 Cyanobium sp. PLM2.Bin73
CACTGCTTAACTGCGGCACTGCTTGACTGCGCCACTGCCTGTCGATGCCGCCCTATCTATTCGTGCCCGGTCTGCGGGATCGGCTCACCTTCGCTGTCAACCGCCTGCGGGAGAAGCTCTGGATTCGACCGTTGCTGCTCTGCGTGGTCTCGCTGACGGGGATTGGCTTGGCCCATCTGGCCGATCAGTTCATTCCGGCAGCCGCCCTTCCCGATATCTCCACCGACACCCTGGAGACCCTGCTGCGGACCATCACCTCCAGCATGTTGGTGATCGCCGTCTTTGCCGCCGGATCCATGCTGTCGGCCTATGCCTCGGCTGCTTCGGTCGCCACACCCCGCGCCTTCACATTGGTGGTGGCCGACGACATCTCCCAGTACGCCCTCTCCACGTTCATCGGTGCCTTCATCTTCGGAATCGTGGCGTTGATCGCCCTGATCAACGGGGTGTACGGCCGCAGCGGCCGGCTGGCCTTGTTTGTCCTCACCATCGGCGTCTTCATCGTCGTGGTGCTCAGCTTTGTCACCTGGGTCGATCGCATCGCCCGACTCGGCCGGGTGCCCAACACGATCGATCGGGTGGAGAAAGCTGCCGCCCGAGCCCTGCTGGAGCGCGGATTGCATCCCACGCTCCAAGCCAAGCCCGCCGCGTTCTCGGCAGCCAACCCGCCAGCCTCCGGGCCCCATCACCAGGGCCTGCCCATTCACGCGCAGGAAGTGGGCTATCTGCGCAGGATTGATCTGGCCGAACTGCAGCAGGTCGCCGAAACCCTTGATCTGGACCTGGTGATCGAGGCCCTCCCAGGGGCGTTCGTCACCCCTCGGCGGGTGCTGGCAAGGGTGATCGGTGCGGCACATCTGCAGGCCGACAGCACCAAGGAGCTGGCGGCGGCTTTTCGCATCGGCAACCGACGCACCTTCGACGACGACCCCCGCTTCGGCCTGGTGGTGCTCTCGGAAATTGCCAGCCGGGCCCTCTCCCCCGCCGTCAACGACCCCGGCACCGCCATCCACATCATCGGCTCGTTCGTGCGGCTCTTCAGCCAGTGGGCGGAAGCCAGCTGCCAACGCGAGGAGGCGGCGACAGTTGCCCCTCGCTTCAACCGCATCAGCGTCCCCGAGCTGGCCCTGGAGGATCTGCTCGACGATGCCTTTCAGGCCCTCGGCCGCGACGGGGCGCCCTGCCTTGAAGTGGGGCTGCACCTCCAGAAGGGGCTCTACCTGATCAGCTTGCTGCCGGTGCCCGCCCTCCAGACGGTGGCCAGAGCCCAGGCCAGGCTGGCGTTGGACCACGGCGAACGGGCGCTCAGGCTGGCCCAGGAGGTGGAGCGACTGCGCCAGGCCGCCGCCTGGATCCTTCAGCCGGCGGAGCAGGGCGAGGAGCCCTGGTCGCGGTGCGACAGAGCCTGAGCAGGGCCGCCACACCGGCCCTGTGCTTTTGCCAGGGTGACGCAGGCTGGTTCACCCCGCGACATGCTTGCTTCCTCACCGATCTCCATCCCGATCGAGGTTCCGATCGAGGCCATGCGTGAACCGGTGAGCCTGGGGCTCACCAGGGCCCGGGCCTGGCGGCTGGAGCAGCTGGATCGCCTTGAGGGCCTGCTCAGCCGCCATCGCCAGGCAATTTTGGAGGCCCTGGCGGGCGACCTGGGCAAACCGGCCCTGGAGGCCAGCTTCGAGCTGGTGGCGGTGCAACAGGAACTGAAGCTCACCCGCCGGCGGCTGCGGCGCTGGATGGCTCAGCGCCCGGTGCCGGTGGACCTGCCCCTCAAGCCCGGCCGCGCCTTCGAGCTGGCCGAGCCCCTGGGCTGCGTGCTGATCATCGGCCCCTGGAACTACCCCTTCCAGCTCTGCCTGCACCCCCTGGTGAGCGCCCTGGCCGCCGGCAACAGCGTGGTGCTGAAGCCCTCCGAACACGCCCCCCGCACGGCGGCCCTGATCGCCGAGGCGATCGCCGAAGCCTTTCCCCCCGAGATCGTGCAGGTGGTGTGCGGCGACGGCAGCGTGGCCGCCAGGCTGCTGGAGGAGCCTTTCGATCACATCTTCTTCACCGGCGGCGGCCGGGTGGGGAGGCTGGTGATGAGCGCCGCGGCCCGCCACCTCACCCCGGTGACCCTGGAGCTGGGCGGCAAGAGTCCCGCCATCGTGCTCGCCGATGCCGATCTGGCCGTGACGGCGCGGCGGCTGGCCTGGGGCAAGAGCATCAATGCCGGCCAGACCTGCATCGCCCCCGACCACGTGCTGGTGGAAGCCCCCCTGCGCGACCGCCTGATCGAGGCACTCACGGCGGAACTGGAGCGCTTCCACGGCCCCGACCCGCTGCAGTGCGCAGATCTGGGCAGCATCGTCAACCAGGCCCAGTACAACCGGCTGGCCGGGCTGCTCGCCGGTGCCCAGGAGCGGGGCCAGGTGCTGCACGGCGGCCGCTGTGACCCGGAGCGGCGCCGCATCGAGCCCACCCTGCTGGCCGTCGACTCGGCCGATGATCCGCTGATGCAGGAGGAGCTGTTCGGGCCGCTCCTGCCGATCCTCAGCGTGGCCAACCTCGAGGAGGCCCTCGGCCAGGTGCGCCGCCAGCCCAAACCGCTGGCTCTCTACCTGTTCAGCAACGACCGCCAGGCCCAGCGCCGCACGCTGGACACCACCAGCTCAGGCGGCGTGTGCTTCAACGACGTGGTGATGCAGGCGGGCACCAGCCAGCTGGGCTTCGGCGGCGTGGGCGAGAGCGGGATGGGTCGCTACCACGGCGAAGCGGGCTTCCTCACGTTCTCCCATCTGCGCAGCGTGCTCAGACGGCCCTTCTGGCTGGATCTGCCCCTGCGCTATCCCCCCTACGCCGGCAAGCTGGATCTGGTGCAGCGGCTTCTCGGTTGACGTTCATGCCCCCATGTCCCCCATGCTCTCCCGCACACTCGCGGCACTGGTCGTGGCCCTGAGCCTGCCAGAGGGCGTGGTCTTGCACCAACCCGCCCGGGCTGAAGCGATGGGCCAGGCCTGCGACGGGCGCCGCCCGGCTGGCCTGGGTCAGGCCGGGAGCGAGCCTCAGCGTCGCGCAGCCGAGCTATCCAGGCACCGCGACCAGCCGCAGGGCCAGGTGTGTCCCCGCCACCGCCAGGGTCCTGGCTCCCGTTGAAGCCGGCCTGAATGGCCCCGCGAGCACTGGATCGCGCCCGGTGGGCCCCTTAACGTTCGCTCAGCGATCCGTGGAGCCCATGCGCCGCACCCTTGCCGCCCTGGCCTTGGCGATGGCCCTGCCCGCCACAGGGCTGCTGGCCCCGCCGGTGCGGGCCCAGGTGGTGGTGGTCAGGGAAGGCGACACGCTCTCGGACATCGCCGCTCGCCACCAGGTGAGCCTCACCCGCCTGATGCAGGCCAACGGCATCAGCGATCCCGACCTGGTGGTGGTGGGCCAGCGCCTCACCATCCCCGGCGGCTCCGCCCGGCCGGCAGCCTCCGGCAGCGCCAGCAGCGGCACGGTCACGGTGCAGCCGGGCGACACCCTCTCGGACATCGCCGCGCGCCATGGCGTGGGGGTCACCCGGCTGATGCAGGCCAACGGCATCAGCGATGCCAACCTCGTGATGGTGGGTCAGCGCCTCACCATTCCCGGTGCATCCGGCCGCAGCGCCGCGCCGGCGGCCCCGAGTGCCCAGCCCACGGCGCCCTACACGGTGAAGAGCGGCGAAACGCTCTCGGAGATCGCGGCGCGCTTCAACACCAGCACCGAGCGTCTGATCCAGCTGAACCGGATCCAGAACCCCGACCTGCTCACGAGCGGGACCCGCCTGCGCATTCCGATGACGCCCCGCTCCAGCGCGGCCCTAGCGTCCGCGCCAGCCGCCAGACCGGCCCCCAACCGCAATGCCCGCGAGCACGTGGTGCAGGGAGGCGAGAGTCTTTCAGTGATCGCCGAGCGCTACGGCACCTCGGTGAGCCAGCTGGTGGCTCTCAACCGCATTGAGGATCCCGATCGTCTGCTGGCGGGCACCCGGCTGCAACTGCGGGGCACACCCCCGGCTGCCCAGAGCAAACCGGCTGCCCAACCCAAACCGGCCAGCCCAACCCAACCTGCGGCCCAGGCCCAGCCGGCAACGGCCACAGCGACACCGGCCACCGCCACCCCAGCCAGCCCCCCCACCACCCAGGCAGGTCGGGCCGCAACCGCCGCCAGCGAGGCCGAGTCGGCGGCCGCAGCCACAGCGGCGCCGTCTCCACGACCTCAAGCTCAGCCTCAACCTGAGCCTCAGCCCCAGTCAGTGCCCAGGCCCCAGCTGAGCCCTGCCAGCACACCGGCGCGAGCAGCCACAGCCGCCACGGCAAGAGCCGCCACAAGCACAGCAGCAGCAGCCACAAGCGCCTCCGCAACCGCCGCCACAACCGAGGCCGCAGCCAGTGCCGCCGCGGCAGCCCCGGCCACCGCCGCCAGGAGCGCGGCGAGCTCGGCAACCTCGGCCGCCAGGACCACGGCCACCGCAACGCGGGCAGCGGCCGCAGCACCCACCACCCAATCAACGGCGCTGCAACAGGCCAGCGCCCGCAGCAGCACGGCCAGCACGGCAGCCAGCCGCATCGGGGCGACCACAGGAGGCGTTCAGGCCAGCGCAGCCCGCACCACAGCCACCACCCCATCCACCACCCCAGCGGCAGCCACCACCACCACCGCCCGTCCCGCCCCGGCCAGCACCGCCACCGGCTCCGGTGCCGCCAGCTCCGGCGACTGGCGCTCCTACGGCCCCTTGCAGATCGACTGGTCCAAGTGGCAGGCCATGGGCGGCAGTCATGTGGCCCCCAGCCTCAACAGCGACGGCAAGGCCCGCTACCTGGCGGTGAACTGCACAGCCCGCAAGCTCAATCGCACCACTGCTTCGGGCCAGTGGAACAGCTGGGAGTCGCCGCAGGAGGACTTTGAGACGAAGCTGGTGCAGGACATCTGCCGCGAGAAGGGCAACTGAGGCGGTGCAGGCCTCCCGGGTGGTTCAGGCCGCCCAGTGCAACGGCCAGGGCTGCCGCAGGTAGCCCTGGCCCGTGGGCTTCAGGTACAGCCGCTGGGTGCCGTCGTCGCTCTCGCTGACCAACTCCTCCTCCACCAGCCGCCGCGCCAGCCAGGCCCAGCGGCTCTCGTCACTGCCGTCCTCCCGGGCCAGCTCCTCCACCACGCTGCGCAGGGCCCGGCCCTGCCGCTCTCCCAGCAGCTCGAGCAGCTGACACGCCTGCTCCGACCAGTCCTGCCGCGGCTCAGCGCCGAGCTGCCGGGCCCGGCAGCGATCGCAACGCCCGCAGGGCGGGACCAGTTCGCCCATGGCCAGCAGCAGGGCCTGCTCCCGGCAGTCCTCCCCCTCGGCCACCGTTTCCATGCGACGCAGCTGCCGCTGGGCCAGCTCCAGGCGTTGCCGCTCAGCCTCCATGCCCTGGCCCTCGGCACCGCGGCCGGCGGCGCGCATGGCCCAGCCGAGGCTGGTGCGGTCGGCCGGATCGAACAACACCAGGCACTCGGCCGGGCCACCGTCCCGGCCGGCGCGGCCGGATTCCTGCAGGTAGCCCTCCACGCTCGCGGGCAGATCCAGGTGCAGCACCAGGCCCACATCGGGGCGGTCCACGCCCATGCCGAAGGCCACAGTGGCCACCAGCACGGGCCGGGGCTGGCTCTGGAAGTGGGCCAGGGCCTGCTGGCGCAGGCTGGGATCCATGCCGGCGTGATACGTGATCGCCGGCACGCCGGCCCCCTGCAGTCGGGCCGCCCAGGCATCCACCGAGCGGCGGGCCCGCACATAGATCAGCACCGCCCCCCAGGAGCGGCCGATGGCGGCCAGCACCTCC
>REEV01000043.1 GCA_007694915.1 Cyanobium sp. PLM2.Bin73
CGGAGGGGGTGGGATTCGAACCCACGGACCCTTGCGGGTCGCCGGTTTTCAAGACCGGAGCCATCAACCACTCGACCACCCCTCCAGGCGTCGGCGGCCCTGTGGGGCCTGAGGGATTCTCCCACGGGCCGAAACGGCGGGTCTGGTGATCCCTACTCGCTCTCCCCTGTGCGGCAGCGGAGCGGCTCCATAGGGTTGATGGCGACAACGCCGTGCGCGCCAACGATTCATGGACCCCTCCCAGCCGATCCCCGAAGCCATCAGCCATCGCCAGCTGGCCCATCTGCTGCGCTCTGCCGCCGCCGAGCCCGCTGCCATCGCTGAACCCGGCGCGGAGCTGGCGGGCGGGGAGCCCAACCGTGAACTGGAGGCGCTGCTCAACGCCTACGGCCAGCTGAGCGTGCAGCTGCTGCGGGCGTTCGAGGGGGCTGGTGACGAGCTCGGCCGGGGCCGCACGCCCCGCCAGCTGATGGCGATGGGGGCCCTGCGGGCCCATGCCCACATGGCCCTGCAGGCCCTCGCAGCGAGTCAGGCCTGAACGACCTCCACACCTGGGATCAGCTGCTGCGCCGCCATGTGGACGGCCACGGGCGCGTCGACTACGCGGCCTGGAAGGCCGGCGACACAGGCGTGCTCGCCGGCTGGCTGAGCCGCCAGGACGCCCACCCCCAAGGCCGCCAGGAGGCCCTGGCCCACTGGATCAACCTCTACAACGCCTTCACGATCCAGGCGGTGCTGCAGCGCTACCCGATCGCCTCGATCCGCCCCCAGCTGCTGGGGGCGCCCAACTGGCTGGGCTTTCTGCGCTTCTTCTCCCGGCGGGAGCACCGGCTCGGGGAGCGGGCCATCAGCCTCGGCGAGATCGAGAACGGCATCCTGCGCCCGCTGGGCGATCCGCGCATCCACTTCGCGATCGTGTGCGCCTCGATCGGCTGCCCGCTGCTGCGCAACGAGGCCTACGCGCCGGAGCGGGTGGAGGCCCAGCTCGACGACGACGCCCGGCGCTTCATCCACAACCCCGCCAAGGTGCGCTACGACGCGGCGGCCAACGTGCTGTTCTGCAGCCCGATCTTCCGCTGGTACCGGGCGGATTTCGAGGCTGTGGCGCCGTCGCTGGCGGCCTACATCCTGCCCCGCATGGCTGCGCTGCCCGATCCCAGCCGGCCGGAGCCCCGCCTGCGCTTCCTGCCCTACGACTGGAGCCTCAATCAGCAGCCCCCTCTGTCCACCTCGGGGTGATCAGCGCACATCGGGATAGAGGTGGCGCAGACGCCGGGGCGACACCCCCAGGCCCCAGAGCACACCGATCCACAGGTAGAGCGCCGTGGCCTTCCACGGGCCCCACTGGCGCACCCGCCGGTCGGAGCTGACCACCACCCGCTGGATCAGCTGGATGCGGCCCAGTTTCACCAGCCGCAGGCAGAGGTCGCCGTCCTCCAGCAGCGGCAGCTCGGCGTTGAAGCCGCCGCACTGCTCGAAGCTGCTGCGCCGCATCACCATCACCTGATCGCCGAACAGCAGCCGCAGGCCGCGCAGGAACAGGTGGGGGCGGAACAGCAGGGGCGCCAGTGAGGTCTTGACCGCATTGAGGGCCGAGATCAGCCAGCGGGTGTTGCTGTCGCCGCCCATCAGCGACACGAAGCCGGCGCCGGCCACCCCCGGATCGGCCAGCGTCCGTGCCGCCACCGCCACCAGGTCGTCGGGCACCAGGGTGTCGGCGTGCAGGAAGCAGAGCAGCTCGCCCCGGGCCCGGGCCGCCCCGGCATTCATCTGCGCCGCTCGCCCCTTCACGGCTGAGCGGATCACGGTGGCGCCGGCTACAGCAGCGATGGTGGTGGTGTGGTCGCTGCTGCCCCCATCCACCACCAGCACCTCCAGCGCCGGCGGCTCGAGCACGCTCAGCTGGCGCAGGGTGCGGCCCAGGCAGGCCTCCTCATTCAAGGTTGGAATGATGATCGAAAGCGCAGGGGCTGCCGGTGGCGGCGCTGGCGTCACCAGGGCAGCTCCTCTCCGTTGGCGTGGCGGAAGCGGCCGCTGCTCGCCGGGCGCAGCTCCTCGATGCGCTGCAGCAGGCCGCCCACCGAGGTTTCGGGGCTGATGCCCGAGGGGGTGAAGCCGGTCATGCGCGTGCTCACCATGCCGGGATGCAGGATCGCCACGGCGATGCCGCGGGGCTCCAGGTCGATCGCCAGCGACTTGCCGGCCATGCACAGTGCCGTCTTCGACATCCGGTAGCCGTAGTAGCCGCCGGAGCCGTTGTCGGCGATCGAGCCCATGCGGCTGGTGATCAGCACCAGCTTGGAGCCGGGGTGCAGCAGGGGCAGCAGGGCGCGGGTGAGCAGCAGGGGCGCCACCGCGTTCACCTCGAACTGGCGCAGCAGGCCGCCGGCCTCCACGCTCTCAAGGCTGTCCACCTCCAGCCGGCCGGCGTTGTGGATCAGCACATCGAGGCTCAGGTCCCCCAGCCGCCGCCGCAGCTCGTCGCCGGCGCCGGCGTCGGTGAGATCAATGCCAGCCTCGATGCGCACGCCCAGCTGCTCCAGTTCCGGTGAGGGGGTGCGGCACACGGCCACCACCGCATCGCCGCGATCCTGCAGCTGGCGGCAGAACTCCAGGCCGATGCCGCGGTTGGCGCCGGTGATCAGAACGCTGCTCATGGGCGGGGGCGGGGGCTGGGGCTGATGGATGGACTGGGGGCTGGGGCGGTGTAGTCGATGCCGTTCCACTCCAGGGGGCGTTCGCGCCAGTGCTCGGCGATCGCCTGGGTGAAGCCGGAGCGCACCAGCTTGGCGCGGGCCAGGCACCAGTGCTCGTCGTCCTGGCGCAGGATCAGCCCCTCCGGTGGCCCGGGGTGATACCGGCTGTCGAAGCGCTCCAGCTGCTGCCGCAGTTCCGCCAGCGTGTGGTGGGCGTCGGCCTGCAGCAGCGGCACCGTGGCCAGCCCCAGCTGCGCGGCGGCGGCGTTGCGGCGGGCGCGGCTCCAGAAGCGGCCGCTGGTCGGATCGGCGATGTCGAAGAGCACGAAGGGATCGGGCAGGTGGGTGTAGGCCACCGAATGGCGGGCGGCGCACCACTCCCCGAACAGCACCAGATCGCTGTGGCCCGGCTCGCCCAGAAAGGCCTTGATCGCCCGGCTGTGCACCGCCAGCCACTGGCCCAGACGCGAGAACTGGCCGCTGAAGGGGGGCTGCAGGTAGTCGCCGCGCTGCTGGATGCGCAGCCCACCGTCGTCGCTGAGCGAGAGGCCGATGTTGGCGCCATCGAGCTTCTCCTCGATCGACACCGGCTGGCGCAGAAAGGTCTGCGCCTCCTGGGGCGTGAACACCTTGTCGCCGCGCACGGGGCCGGAGCCCAGCCAGGCCAGGTGGGGGGTGTGGGGAAAGCGGAAGAAGCCGCTCATGGCATCGCTCGCGCCTCCTTCTCAGCATGGCGCCGGCGCGACCAGGATTCGATCACCGCCTCCAGCTCCACGCCGTGCTGGCTGAGGGTCTCCTCCCAGCTGTGCCAGTCGGTGTCGCCGGCGAAGGCGATCAGGCAGCGGCCGTGCAGCCGCATCGCCGCCAGGCAGGCGGCCACCATCTTGCGGTCGGCCCGGTCGTGCACCACCGCCGCCAGGGCCGCCGGCAGGATGGCGTCGTTGTGGCGGTCGTAGGTCACCGGCACCACGTCCACCGCGCAGGTGCTGAGTTTGTGGATCACCACCTGCACGCCGTAGTCGTTGAAGCCCAGCATGTGGCGGTATTCGCTGAGGATCTCCCCCTGCTGATCGAGCACCAGGCGGGCGGGGGATTCGCGGAAGCGCTTCAGCCAGCGCCACACCTGCAGGCGCAGGGCCGGATCGTGGGGGGTGGCGTCCAGGGAGCTGGGGTGGCTGGGATCGGCCGCGCTGGCGGCGATCAGCACGTTGGTGTCCACCACATAGCGCTCCCCCATCGCGCCCTGCGCCGCCTGCCCAACCATCAGGGGCGGCCGGCCATGGAGCGCTGGAACAGCAGGCGGGCCTGCTCCTCGGTTTCGCTCAGGGCATCGCCGAAGAAGCGTTCCGGCCAGTTCGCCACCCGGCCGTAGGCATCCACCTCCAGGCGCCGCAGGCCGGAGCCGCTCGGCTGGCCCTCCCCGCCCGGCTGGCGCTCCACGAAGTAGAGGGCGCAATCGCTCGGGGCGAGATGGTCGCGGGCGATCAGCGTCTGCATGCGCCGGAACAGGTGCTCGGAGTGGGTTTCCACGATGAACTGCACCTGCCGCTCCCGGCTCACCTCCACGAACAGCTCCGCCAGCACCGACTGGGCCAGGGGGTGCAGGTGGATCTCGGGTTCCTCCAGGATCACGGTGGAGCCCGGCGGCGCCACGTGGGCCACCGTGAGCACCGGCAGCACCTGGGAGATGCCGACGCCCACATCCAGCAGGTTGGCCACCACGCCGTGGGCGGCGATCACCACCTCGTAGTGGGTGGAGCGGCCGATCTGGCGCACCTGCAGGCCGTCGGCCAGCTCGAGGCGCCTGAGCCAGTGCGACACGGAATCGATCAGCTGATGGCGGTCCGGCCCCGGCAGCAGGGCGCTGGCCAGCAGCACATCGATCACCCGGTGGCCATCGCTGCCGATCTCCCCGGGCCGGGCCTTGTTCCACACGTAGTCACGAGCGGGCTTGCGGCGCAGGGGCCCGAGGTACACCAGCTCCTCGAGTTCGCGCCGGATCGCCAGGCTGATGTCCTGGGCCACGGCACCCTCCTCGCCGAGCAGGGCGATGGCCTTGCTGGGGAGGGCGATCGAGCGCTCGGGGGCGTAGGCGGCACTGCGGCCCCGGGGCCGGGCTTCCGGTTCCACGCTGATCGAGAAGGCCCCCCGGCTGCGGCGCTGCACCCGCAGGGTGGGATTGCCCTCGCCGCCGAGGCGCAGCTGCTGCACCACCGCCGTGCCGCTGGCGCTCTGGCCGTAGGTGGCCTCGAAACGTCCCTGGCGCACCCGCTCCTGGGCGCCGTGGCGGCGGAAGCCGAAGGCGATGCCGAACTGCCGCTCCTCGGCGCCCTGCTTGAGGATGCTGCCGAAGTCGCCGAAGTGGAACACGTCGCCGCGCTCGTGGCCGCCGAGGTTGAGATGGATGGTGCGATCGGCCGACTGCACGGTCTGCTTGAGCAGCAGCAGGCTCTGAATCAGCGACGACTTGCCTGAGGAGTTGGTGCCCAGCAGCAGCGTCACCGGCGCCAGATCCACCACACCGGTGTCCGCCCAGGCCTTGAACCGCTGCAGCCTCAGGCTGGTGAACATGGCGCAACTGTAGGCAGGGCCTGGCCTCTCAGACCGTTGCGGAGCTGGGCTGGGGGGTGAAGGTCACAGGCTCGTACTTGGCCACCGACACCTGCCAGCTCCGGGAGGCCAGGGCCTGCAGCCGCTGGAGCGTGGTGTCGGTGTCGCCGCCGGCCAGCCACGTTGCCTTGAGCACGGGCAGCTGGGCGTTCATCACCTCCATCGGCATCACCAGCAGCTGCAGGCTGGCGCCGCCGGCGGCCCGTTGCAGGGCACCCTCATCGCTGCGCTGCCACACGCGCAGCAGCAGCTCCAGCGTCAGGGCACGGGCGTCCTCGCCGGG
>REEV01000123.1 GCA_007694915.1 Cyanobium sp. PLM2.Bin73
CTGGGGCGATTGGGCTGTGGCCGTGGGCGCGCCGGGCCGGGACCGGCGGGAGCAACCAGATCAGCGTTTGCTGACAGGGGAAGCGTAACCGGATCCCCACACCGTGGCTGTAAAGAGTCGTTCAGGACACTTCACGGATCTCCATCAACCGTCCTCAGGCGACGTAATATGGCGCTGATTCCATGGCGTTCAGGCTCCCGGCGGCACGCCCAGGTCCATCTGCCCATCAGGTTCAACTGGCGATCAGGCTTCCTGTTCCTCAGCTCCATCTGTTTCACAGGTTCATCTGGTCATCCCTCGGAACCCCGGCACCCGACGAATCCCCCAACGACCAGTTCCAGGTTCCGCTTCATTAATGACCATTTACGTAGGCAATCTCTCGTTCCAGGCCGAGCGGGAAGACCTTGTCGATCTCTTCGCGCAGTACGGCGAGGTGCGCCAGTGCAGCCTCCCGCTCGATCGCGAAACCGGCCGCAAGCGTGGCTTCGCATTCGTTGAACTCGCCCAGGAGGCTGACGAACAGAAAGCCATCGACGACCTCCAGGACGTGGAGTGGATGGGTCGCATGATCCGCGTCAACAAAGCCACCCCCCGTGAAGGCGGCGGTGGCGGCGGCCGTGGTGGCGGCGGTGGCAACCGCGGCGGCGGCGGTGGCGGCTACGGCGGCGGCGGCGGCAACCGCTGGTGATCACCGCGCAGCCCAGCTGCGCCAACCCATCCATCCAGGCCCCCGGCCGAGCTGCGCTCGGCTGGGGGTTTCTGGTGTGCCCCTGCCTGCCCGCCTGCCAGTCCGCCAGCGGCGGTGACGCTGCGCGAAACTTGCCCATTGATCAACAGCCCATGGCGCCCGCCCCGCAGCGGACTTCCCCCCCGGCCAGCGGCCTCAGCCGCCTGCTCACCACCCTGCGGCCCCACCGCCGCCTGGTGAGGCTGGCCGCCGGCTGCTCGGTGCTGAACAAGCTGTTCGACCTGGCCCCACCGGTGCTGATCGGCCTGGCGGTGGACGTGGTGGTGCAGCAGGACAACTCCTGGCTGGCGGATCTGGGATTCAGCAGCGTGCCCTCCCAGCTCGGCGTGCTGGCGGTGCTGTCGTTCCTGATCTGGAGCGCCGAGTCGCTGTTCGAATACCTCTACGGCGTGCTCTGGCGCAACCTGGCCCAGACGGTGCAGCACGAGCTGCGGCTGGAGGCCTACGACCACCTCCAGCGCCTCGACATGGCCTTCTTCGAGGCCCGCAGCAGCGGCCGGCTGATGGCCGTGCTCAACGACGACATCAACCAGCTGGAGCGCTTCCTCGACCACGGCGCCAATGAGATCCTGCAGCTGATCACCACCGTGCTGGCGGTGGGTGGCGCCATGGTGGTGCTCTCGCCCGGGGTGGCGGGGGTGTCGTTCCTGCCGATCCCGGTGATCCTCTGGGGTTCGCTGCGCTTCCAGAAGCGCCTGGCCCCGCGCTACGCCGAGGTGCGGGAGCAGGCCGGCGATCTGGCCAGCCGGCTGAGCACCAACCTGGGCGGCATGCTCACGATCAAGAGCTACGTGGCCGAACAGCATGAGCTGGTCCGGCTGCGGGAGCTGAGCCAGTCGTATCGGCTGGCCAACCGCCGCGCCATCCGTCTCTCGGCGGCCTTCGTGCCGCTGATCCGCTACGCCATCCTGTTCGCCTTCATCGCCATCCTCGTGATCGGTGGCCTGCAGGCCTGGCGGGGCGAGATCGCAACCGGCAGCTACGCCTTTCTGGTGTTCATCACCCAGCGGCTGCTGTGGCCCCTCACCACCCTGGGCCGCACCCTCGACGACTACCAGCGGGCGATGGCCTCCACCAACCGGGTGCTGGACCTGCTCGACACCCCGATCACCATCCCCGGTGGCCACAGGCCCCTGCCCCTGGCCCAGGTGAGAGGCGAGCTGCACTTCGAGGGGGTGAACTTCGGCTACCGCGACCGCGAGCCCCTGCTGCACAACTTCAACCTCACGGTGCCGGCCGGCAGCACCCTGGGCCTGGTGGGGGCCACCGGCTCGGGCAAGAGCACGATCGTGAAGCTGCTGCTGCGGCTCTACGAGATCCAGGCCGGTTGCATCCGCCTCGACGGCACCCCGATCAGTGAGCTGCGCCTGGACGATCTGCGCCAGGCGATCGGCCTGGTGAGCCAGGAGGTGTTCCTGTTTCACGGCAGCGTGGCCGAGAACATCGCCTACGGCAGCTTCCAGGCACCGCGGGCAGCGATCGAACGGGCCGCCCAGTTGGCCGAGGCCGCCGCGTTCATCACCGCCCTGCCCCAGGGGTACGACACCGTGGTGGGCGAACGGGGCCAGCGGCTCAGCGGCGGCCAGCGCCAGCGCATCGCCCTGGCCCGCGCCATTCTCAAGAACCCTCCGGTGCTGATCCTCGATGAGGCCACCGCCGCGGTGGACAACGACACCGAGGCCGCCATCCAGCGCTCCCTAGATCTGATCACGGCCGAGCGCACCACCCTGGTGATCGCTCACCGGCTGTCCACCGTGCGCCATGCCGATCGCATCGTGGTGATGGAGCACGGCCGGATCGTGGAGAGCGGCCGCCACGATGATCTGATCGGTGCCGATGGCGCCTATGCCAACCTCTGGCGGGTGCAGGCCGGTCTGCGCAGCGGCGAGCCTCTGGCCCTGTGAAACGCACCGGCAAGCGAGGGTTCACCGACCGGTTGGAGCAGCGGCACGCGTCACGCGCCGCAGCTCCTGACTGCCATAGCGTTGGCCCCATGAGCCGCACGGCAGGTCGACGGACGCGCAGGAGCGGGCGGCGAGGCCCGCTGCTTCTGGCCATGGCCCTGGGCCTTGGAGGTGGCCTGCTGCTGTCGGCCCCCCTGGCCGAGTGGCTGAGCGAGAACCCGCTGCAGGACAGCCAGCGGATCATCAACCCCTTCGCCGCCTGGAGCCGGGTGGGGTCCCAGAACATCCTGTTGCTGGGCACCGATGAAGAGGGCGGTCTCACCGACGTGATCGCCAGCGTGCGCATCGATGGCGGCACCACCAAGGTGACCCAGGTGCCCCGGGACACCTACATCGAACTTGACGGCTACGGGCCCCAGAAGGTGAATGCCCTCTACCCGATCGGGGGGGCAAAAATGGCCAAACGCGAGCTCTCCCGGCGGATGGGGCGCCCCATCAGCCACTACCTGGTGGTGAATCTGCGGGCCATCCGGCGCATGGCCGACGCCGTGGGCGGCATCGAGGTGGATGTGCCCAAGCGCATGTACTACGTGGACAACAGCCAGAACCTCACGATCGACCTGCAGCCCGGACGCCAGAACCTGCGGGGCCGGGATCTGGAGGGGTTCCTGCGCTTCCGCCACGACGAGATGGGCGACATCGGCCGCATTGAGCGCCAGCAACTGGCCCTCCACGCCCTGTTCCGCAAGCTCACCCGGCCCGACCAGCTGGTGCGGCTGCCGATGGTGCTGGCGGCCGTGGGCAGCGACATCAAAACCGACCTGGGGCCGATGGAGCTGGGCGGGCTGGTGACCGCCATGGGCACCACCGAATTGCAGGTGGAGCGTCTCGATGGCTACCCCTTCTACCTCGATGGCGTCAGCTACTGGGAAGCCATCTGGCCGAAACCCTCCGGCCGCGGCTCAGGCCGCGACGAGGGCCGCTACACCTACTGATCGGGCAGCGGCTGATCCGGCAGCAGGCCGAGATCCCGCAGACGGTGGCTGGCTGCCGCCCCCGGGTCGGCGATCCAGTCGGCCAGCAGGGGCGCCAGCACCGGCACCTGGGCGAAGGCCCCGCTGAAGCCGCTGAACAGCCACAGCCCGGGGGGCGGCAGCGGCCCCACCAGCGGCAGCCCCCCCGGGCAGAAGCTCACCGGCACCTGGCGGAAGCGCCCGGGCCAGCCGGCCAGCTCGCCATCCATAGCGCTCAGCGCCTGGCGCAGCCGCCGTTCCTGCACGGCAGCATCCGGTGGATCACCGGGCTGCAGGCCCTCCTGAGCCGCTCGCAGCAGGCTGATCTGACCCGCCAGCCAGCCCTCACCCCAGCTCAGCAGGCCGGGATCCACCGTCCAGGCCTCCTGCTCCAGCTCGGCGGCGCGGGCCTCCAGGGCCAGGCGGCTGAAGCGGGCCGGCAGACGCAGGCCCCCTCCAGCCGGCCCGGGGCGGCCCGGGCGGGGCTCGAGCTCCAGCACCCCGGCCCAGCTCACCCGCAGCCGCTCCGGCAGCGCCGGCCACAGGGCCCGGCAACCGGCGCCGGCGGCCAGCACCAGCTGGGGCACCCGGCGGCTGGCTCCCTGCTGCAGCCGCAGCTGCCAGCCGCCCTGGCCGCCGGGGTCTGGCTCCAGCGCCATCACCCGGTCGCTGCGCAGCCGCACCCCGGCGGCCCGCAGCACCGCGGGCCAGCGGGCCACCAGCTGCTGGGCCTGCACCCGGCTGCAGGGCAGGGGCAGGAGACCGCCCAGGGGCGCCCCCTCACCAACGGGGCGGAACCAGCCGCGCTGCCAGCCCAGAGACCCATGGCGCCGCTGCAGCCGCTGCCAGCGGGACGGAGCCCCGCGGATCAGCCAGCCCATCGACGTGAACGGCGCCGCCCAGGGGGCCATGGCGCCATAGCTCAGGGCGGTGGCGCAGGCGTCGGCTGAGCCGGCATCGATGAGCTCGGTGGCCAGGCCCCGCGCCCTCAGTTCAAGGGCCAGCAGGCCGCCCGCCAGGCCGCCGCCGATCACCGCAACGGCGCTCACACCAGCAGGGTGAAGGAGGTCACCACCTGGTGGAAGAGGTCGTTCACCTTGCTCCAGCGGATCTCGTTGGTGCTGGCGGCGAAGGTGTAGAGGCGGCCGCGGTCCACCACCACCGTGGCCAGCTCATGGCGGTCGCGGTCCTGCAGGTGCACCGCGTATTCCAGGTCGTAGAAGGTGCGCCCGCCCTCCTGGCGCTCCTCGGCCTGCAGCAGTTCGGCCGCCCGGCCGCTGCCCTCGGGGGCGATCACCTGGCGGCGCAACCGCTCGCCCACCGCCACGGCGCTGCCCAGATCACTGAGGTCGTTGTCGGGGTTCACCTCCGACACCACCAGGCTGAGGGTTTCATCGCTGTTGATCAGGTCGTGGAACACCACCTGGGGGCCGCCACTCACCTGCACCCGGGTCCAGCCGGTGGGATAGAGGAAGGCGTAGCGGCCATCGGGGCTCTGGTAGCTGTTCAGGCCGGCCGCCGCCGCACTGCAACCCACCAGGGACACCGCCAGCAGCACAGCCAGCAGGCCGCGCATCAGCGGTTGGGGGAGCAGCGATCGGGTCGTTGTCATGGCGGGGGGCGTCCGGGCGGGGCGGGAGCGGGGGCGATGGGGCCATTCTGCTGGCCGCTCCACCTACATTCCCAGGAGCAGCAGCACGGCCCTGAGCGGCTACACGCGTCCACTGGCCCGGCTGATCGACCAGTTCGAGCGGCTTCCGGGAATCGGGCCGCGCACGGCCCAGCGCCTGGCCCTGCACCTGCTGCGCCAGCC
>REEV01000124.1 GCA_007694915.1 Cyanobium sp. PLM2.Bin73
GTAGGCGCAGCCTTCCGCGCAGCGGTGGAACCAGGGCGGCTCCGACGCCATCACCAACCTGCAGTCGCTCTGGAGAGCAGCGACCGGGTGCTGCTGGAGAACGAGCTGGCGCTCTGCATCGCTGACGCCTAACCCGTGAGCGAGGGGCACAGCCTGGTGATCCCGCGGCGACACGTGGTGGGCGCGATGGGCTCAGCTCTCCAGGTAACGCTCCACCGTGTTGGTGGTCCAGGTTGCGATGCCGGTGCCGAAGAAGTCCTGATCCTCCGTCCAGATGGCGCATTCCAATTGCAACGCCAGCGCGAGGGCAGGCCAGTCATCTTTGTCGCGGATCCTCGCCAAGGACTCCTCCTTGGCCGACCCCAGCACGCTGTTTTCCACAACCTGGACAATCAACAGCAGGCTGAGCAAAGCCTCGGCGCAGACCTCTGCATCAATACCTTTCTTCCTGGCAAGGTCAGCCACGTAGGCGGCCGCCTCGGCCACGTTGGCTTCAGCGACAAAGAAGTCCACTTGATCGGCGTAGTGGGCAATGAGAGCGCGCACCCGAAGGCCGAGACAGCCGCGAATGAGGATGTTCGCGTCCAGGACCAGGCGCTTGCGCTCCACCCTCAGGCCGTTGCCTGATCACGGCGGGCTTTCCGCCAGGCCTTGAAGTCGGCACTGAGCTCGTCTTCGCTCAGACCGAGCCGCACCAGTTCAGCCTGCATCAGCCGGCCAGCCTCCAACACCTTCTCCCGATCACTCAGGTTGCCTTGCTGGGGCAAGGGCACGTAGAGGCCAATGGTGCGGCCATGGCGGGTCACCTCAATCGGCGTGGACGATTCCAGATGGGAGGCCAGCCTGGCCCTGAGTTCACGGATGCCAATACGGGTCGCCACGCCGTCCTCCTGCCAAATGTGTACACATCCTAGGGCTGGCTGGGGAAGTCGCGTGGCGATGGCGGTGGCGGGTATGGACTGGGGCGGCACAGCCACACCCGGAGCCAGGTTGGCTGCAGCCGCCCCGCGCCCACGCCAGAAGGGATCCAAGCAGAGTCGCCCTCCTGACGGGCCGCCCAAAGACGACCCTGGCCGAAGCGTACGGGAGCCGCCAGGATCAACCCATGGCCCATCACACCCCCAGCCAGGATTCCCCACCCCCGCCACCAGCTCGTTAAGTACCAGCTCGTTAAGACCGTGCCCAGAATGGCGGCATGACCAGCGTCGCCACGCCACCGATCGACCAGCGCCTTCAGGGGATGGCGGCTGTGATCCATCAAAGAATCCCAGGCGCGGAAGTGCGCCTGTACTCCTGGGGAGAAGCCTTCGGCTACGGCTCCCGGGCGCGTGGCACAGCGGGGCCGGAATCGGACATCGACCTGTTAATCACCGCACCGGATGCCTGGCTGGAGCGTCACCACCGCTTCGAGGTGCTCAACGAGCTCTGGGACGAACTGGCCCAGGCGGATGTGTCGCTGGATCTGCTGCTTTATTCCCAGCGGGAGTGCGAGGAGCGCCGCCACTGGCGCAGTCACGTGATCGGCAGGGCCTACCGGGAGGGGCGGTTGCTGGATGGTGCTTTCTGAGCCGGAAGGCCTGCTGAAGATCGCCCCAGCCGGTGTGAGCACGGCAGATCTGGAGCCGCTGGCCCAGCTCACCGTCTACGCCGTGCAGTTCCGCTATGCCGCTGATCCCACTCCTATGGGGCTGGATCGAGCGCACTACAACCGACAGGTGAAAGCGCTGCTGGCGGGTGTGAACGCACTGATCCTGCCAGGTTCTGAGCGTGACCCTTGATGGGATCTCCCATGCCCCCATACCCCTCCCCCACCTACGAGCGCCTCCTGGCAACCATCGCCGAGCGGATGGGCATGAGACCAATCGAGCAGCTGTCGGAGGCCAGCCGCTGTGAGCGCTGCGGGGCCTGTGATCTTCAGCAGACCCTGGGAGAGAACCGATGAGTCGCTACAGGGTCGTTGGTTCTGCTGCGGAGTGTGAGCCAGGATCAAATGGTCTTGTTCTGCGCAATCACCTAGGCATCACCGATCCGGCAGTGATGGAGGCAATGGAGCGGGATCTGCTTCTTGATCTGTATCAGACGATCATCGGGAATGGGGCTCCAACCAATCGCCTGAGGATTTCAGACGTGATCAGGTGGCATCGGCAATGGCTGCAGCCAGTTTATGCTTGGGCAGGAATGGTTCGCACGTTCAATCTGAGCAAAGAAGGCTTTGCTTTCGCGAGTGCTCATCTTTTGCCGGATCTCCTCAAGGCTTTCGAATCGGAGTATCTGGGTCGGCTGACTCCGTTCAACCCAGACTCGATGGGTGCACTGATCAGGGGACTTGCTGAGGTGCATGTTGAATTTGTGCTCATCCATCCGTTCCGCGAAGGCAATGGTCGAATCGCCCGACTGCTGGCTGATGTGATGGCGTGCCAAGCGGGGATTGGTCCGCTCGACTATTCAGAATGGGATCGTCAGCGGGACCTGTACTTCGCCGCGATCCGGGCAGGGGCTGTGCTGAATGTCACACCGATGGAGGATCTGTTCAGGCAGGTGTTGACTGGGGGGATTGTCGATTCCTGAGTTCACGCTCGATTTCAGCAACCGACTGACCCGTTTCAATGGCCGTGGAACTGGCCACCGCACGGATGATGCGCGAACCCAGCGGCAGGGAACTGGCCTGCTGCCGCAGCCTTTGAAGCTCTGGGTCGGTCTTGGTCATCAGGACATCGACGCAACAGTCAGCCTGGCACCAGGCCAAGGCATTTCTATCGTGCTGCGGAGCGAGGGCATGGTCAGCCGAGGCCGAGCTGGCTCCGCACCTCATCCCAGGGCACAGCTGCTTCGGGGTTGTCGCGATGGGACGCGCTGCGCCGGTCGAGCTCGGCGCAGAGAGCAGCGTCGACCGACAACGCCCCATCCAGGGCCTGGTCATCGAGGCTGTCCCAGAGGGCGATCGCCAGGGCCAGCCGCTCGCTCTGGGGCAGTTGGAGGAGGTCAGACATGGGCGCAAACGCCATCCACCCCCAGGCAAGGAGTCCATCGTAGGCACGCTTCCTGGCGTGAAGCAGGGTCTGGGGAAGGGCATGGCATGACACCAATGCTTCTCCTTCACAAGTTCCACCCCCCGTCACACCCCAGCCAGGATGCCTCCATGCCCCCGCACCCCTCCCCCACCTACGAACGCCTCCCGCACACCATCGCCGAGCGCATGCGCATGAGCCCCATCGATCAGCCGTTGATGCTGGAGCCGCAGGCTTCCGCGCAGCGGTTGGAACTGCAGGGCTATGGGTTTGCCAGGCAACAGCCAGCCCGGCCCCGGTTCAGGACATCGCCCGGCTGATCATTGGCTCTGTCGCAACGCCCGAACAGCCGCCATCAACGCAGGCAGGGATTGCTCACAGATCAGCAGGATCTGTTCACTGTCGAGATCGAAGTATTGATGGGCGATCACATCGCGAAATCCCATGGCTCCCTTCCAATCCACCGAAGGGAATTCAGCTTGTAGATGGCCAGGCCAGTGGCGTTCTTATCGCTTGAGTGCCTCACCGACCGCCAGAAACTGCATGCAGATCACATCGAGCAGATCCCGTCCCTGTTCCGATTCAACTTGCGAAGGATCCTGAAGTAGAGGCTGACTCTTGCGGGTGGCTCGTTCAAGTGCAGCCAGAAGGTCATCGAGCAGCGGGCCGGGGCCTTCGGTCATGGCCGGAGGCCTTCATCAAGGATGCGCTGCTTGAGGGAAGGGTTCATGCGCTCGCGCAACCGCACCAGATCCACAGCCGTGCTCAGCAGCGTTTCCAGTTCCTGCTTGAGGTGCACCAGGGCGTAGGGGGTCAGCGGCTCCAGCCGCACCCACACGTCGACATCGCTGTCGGGGCGGGCGTCGCCGCGGGCCACCGAGCCAAAGATGCCGATATCGACCACGTGGAAACGCTTCTGCCAGTCGCCACGATGGAGCCGCAGGGTGCTGAGCACCTGTTCGGTCCGCGGGCTGGTGCTGGTCATTGGGGTTCCGGTCTGGTGGCCATTCTGCCGGGATGGTGTCAGTGCAGCAGTGCGGCCTGAAGCTGCCGTCAGCATTGGAGGGAGCCCTGCTTCTCCTCGCCTTGGGTTACTGCATGCGTGAGTTGGGGACTGGGGCGGCACAACCACAGCCGAAGCCGGGTTGGCTACAGCCGCCATGCGCCCGAACCAGAAGGGATCCAGGCAGGGGGTTCCGCCTGATGGCCCGCCCCAAAACAAACCTGGCCCAAGCGCTTGGGAGCCGCCACCATCGCCATCGCCCCATGCCCCCGCACCCCTCCCCCACCGACGAGCGCCTTCGGCAGACCATCGCCGAGCGGATGCGCATGAGCCCCATTGACCAACCGCTGATGCTCATGGAACTGCTGGGCCACGGATTTGCCAGGCAACAGCCAGCCCGGCCCCGGCGCAGGACATCGCCCGGCGGATCCTGGGAAACGGATGGTGGGCCGCGTGCTCACCGGCAACGGCATCACCCGCTACGGCGATGGGCTCTACACCCTGATCGGCGCGGAGGAGCTGAGCGACAGCGAGCGCGACGCGCTCCTGGTAATCCAGGGGGTTCATGGTGGGCCTTCTTGGCAGTCGACGATGCTGGATTGGCGGCTCAATTGTTCGTTTGCCACTCAATCAGCGAGCGAACGGTGAGCCCGAGGGGAGGAAGATCACGCGCCACGGTTTCCCAGACCTGCTCCAGATTCACACGCAGATAATCATGAACAAGAACGTCCCGCATGCCGGCGATGGACTTCCAAGGGGTGGTCGTTTCGCGATCGCGAAGTTCCGAGGAGAGATTCTTCACAGCTTCGCCGATCACGATCAGGTTACGAATCACTCCATCCTGCACAAGTGTGGAAGCCAGAAAAACTGAGCGGCCTTCCATGGTGTAGAGAGTGATGCGCTCAAGGGCTTCGGCGATGCTGGTGAGGTAAAGGAGATCCTTGCTCACAACGCCGTTGCTTGCGCGATGACCTGATCGCGGATCAATGGATGCAACTGCGCTGCTTCGGCAAGATCCACCTGGCAATTCAAGAGAGCTTCCAGTTCCTGCCGAAGAGCGATCACCTCCAGCAGGGAACAGCCCCGCTCCAGATCCACCAGAAGGTCCAAGTCGCTGCCGGGCCGATCCTGGCCGCGGGCCACCGAGCCATAGATCCTCAGGTTGCGTGCCCCATGGCGGTGAGCCACGGCAAGCACCTCCTCTCGGGCTGCCTGGAGCCGCCGGGAAAGGGAGTTGTCCTGGTTCGACGGGGCAGCCATGGACCCATTCTGGACTG
>REEV01000125.1 GCA_007694915.1 Cyanobium sp. PLM2.Bin73
CAGTGGAGAGCAACAGCTGGTATGCCCCGCAGTTGTTTGGCCTGCAGTGGGTGCCGGAGCTCACGGCCTGGCCCGATTGATCGCACCCTCTGTCGCGGCCCGACGTCGATCAGCAATTCGGTACTTCGGTACGGCGGCAGCATCGGATCCAGATGAACGTGCTGCAGACCAATCCCCACCTGGGCTTTACGACGGCGGCCACTGTTGAGGGTCTGTATGACTCCAACCCGGACGCCATCTACCCCATTGTCTATTACCCACCCTGCATGGTTTCGGGTCAGGTTGCTCTCGCCACTGTGAGCGGACTTCCTGTGTGGGGTAACACCATCGAGGTTGACGGTTTCCCCAGGATCTACCAGCTCGGGACGTTCAGCCCCATCAACGCCACCCTCGCCGATGATGACGTCCTGTTTTTCTTCCTCCCTGAGGATGGGACGGTGCCAAGCGGCTGGCAGCCTACGGCCGATGTCTACCCCTGGCGCGATCCGGTTACTCCAAGCCTCTGGGTGATGCCCCAGCCCCCGCGGCAGCGGCGGCTCCAGCCGCCCTGGTGCGGGTGTGCTCTGCCTCAGGGGGCCATGGTGGAGCTGTCGCTGCGGCTGATCCCTGACAACCCCATCACCACCGGTGGCTGAAACGGCTGGAGTTGCTGGGCGGTGGCCTCCAGGAAGGCCACCAGGATGGTGATCAGCAGGATGTAGTCGCGCAGGGCGGGATCGAGCGACCCCTGAGGTGAAGACGACTGGGCATTCAGCACTGCTTCCAGGGGTGACCAGAGAGGGTTGGCGCGGGCCTCGGCATAGATCGCTGCCAGCCGCGAGCTGTGGCTCTGATCGGAGAGCGAGGCTGATTCGGTGGAGTGGGCAAAAGCGTTGCGCAACTTGCGCAGGGCAGAGAGAGCGCGTTCAACGTGCGCATCAATCAGCCCCAGCCGGCGGGCCAGGGCCACCTTGGCGCCGAGAGAGCCCAGGGGGCGATCGGGCAGAAACAGGCCGTCGCCCTTGGTGGGAGCTGGAGCCATCAATGCCTGGAGCAGATGCTCCAAGGCGGCATCGACGCGGGCCACGCCCACCAGCACCGCGCCGCGGCCGCGCTCTTCGAGCATCTGCAGGGCGATGGTGCGGGCAGCGTTGGCGGCGGCAGCGTCAGGTACAGGCGGAGGCATGGAACCGCGGTCTCACCCTGATGGCGGTTGCCGCACGTAGCGCACAGGTTTGGGGAGCTTGCGGGCGAGACCCTGTTCCACCAACCGCTGACACCAGCGCCTCACTTCGGTTTTGGAGACATCGAGGAGATCGGCCAGCTGGTCGATGCTGCGCGGCTGGTGCAGACAGCCCAGGAGCAGCTCGTCCACAAAAGCGGCCAAGGCAGCGGCAGGAGCCTGGGCCTGCTGCTCCTCTGCCGGCTTGGGATGAGAGGCCAGCACTGGCTCGTTGCTGGGCTGGCGGCTGGGTTGCGGGGTCTCTGAGGGAACCGTCTCGAGCAAGGATCCTTGCTGAACCTGCTCTGGAGCGATCGCTGGAGCAGGGGGGAGATGTTGTGCATCACGCAGCAGGGCTTGCAGCGCCTCAGCTGAGGCGGGTTCCGGCCACGGCTGGGCGCCGATCTCTGCCAACGCCGCCAGACCGGGGCCACCGCGGGGATCGCTGAGCACATGGACAGGGCAGTAGCGCAGGCTCTGCAGCTGTTCGGTGGCGCCGGCCCAGGTGCCGCCTTCCCCCTTGGCAGAACTCACCACCAGGGCGGCATCGGCCAGGGCATAGATGAGTTTGTTGCGGCCCATGGCGCGCCACACCTGAAAGCGGGCGCTGGGAGCCTCGCTGGACAGCAGCAGCAGGCGGCCGTCCAGCAGGGCCTGACGCCAGATGGGCCGAGCACTCAGCTTCTCGAGGCTGTCGGCCACCACGCCAATGGCGAAGCCGCCGGCGGCAAGGCTCCCAGCCATCGCGGCTTCATCGACGCCTTTGGCGGCGCCGGAGGCGATCACCACTCCGGCGGCTGCCGCCAGTGCGCCCACCGCCTCCGCCTGGCGGAGCAGCGATTCAGGGGTGCTGCGGGATCCCACCACGGCCAGGGCGGGACCGTTGAGCAGCTCGAGGTTGCCGCAGGCATAGAGCAGGGGCGGGGCGGCGCGCTTGAGGCGCTGCTTGAACCGCCGGGGGTAGGTGGCATCAGCCCGGCCGATGACGCTGATGGAACGGCTCGCCCAGTGCTCCACCGCCTGGCTGAGCTGAAAGCCGCGGGCGAGAAGACGGTTGAGGCGTTCGGCTGTAAACGATGCCGACAGCGTGCTCAGCAAGGCATCGCGGGATCCATTGATCAGATCGGCCGGTTGATGCCGCTCCTGCAGCAGAGCCGCCGCCAGCTGGGCGTATTCCGCCGCAGAGA
The DNA here is from genome assembly GCA_007694915.1 of Cyanobium sp. PLM2.Bin73. Taxonomy (GTDB): domain Bacteria; phylum Cyanobacteriota; class Cyanobacteriia; order PCC-6307; family Cyanobiaceae; genus NIES-981. The sequence goes on from REEV01000125.1 coordinate 2,389, forward strand.
GCACTGGATCCTTGCTGCTGCCTTTGCCTCCCTCCTGCAGCAGCGGCGAGGTGAGCAGCAGCACGGCCTGGGTGTTGGCGGAGGGGGCTGGCATCAGGGGGCCATGGGGGCAGGAGCTCAGTCGCTCTGGCCGGTCTGGGTGAGGGCCAGGGGGAACACCGGGCCGGCCCCATGCTCGCGCAGAAGCCAGCTCGCCACAGTGAACGTCCAGCGGGTGTCGACCATGTCGTCGACCAGCAGGCAGGGCCCGGTAGGGATGGACCCTGTGATGGCGAGGCTGCCGTCGAGGTTGCGGGCCTGCTTGGTGCTGTTCTCCATGGCCTTCTGCTCGGCAGTTTCGAGCACCTTGTGCAACGCGGGCACAAAGGGCAACCCAAGTGCGCCGGCCAGCTGCTCAGCAAAGGCCGGCACCAGTTCGGGATGGCGCCGTGACGGGATGCAGGTGAGCCATTCCGGCGCCGGTGCCGGGCGCCACTGTTCCATGAGCTGAACGCAGGCCTGCACCAGGGCATCGTCGACCTGGCCGGTGACGTACTTGCCACGTTTCACCAGATCGGCCCAGCCGTTATCGGACCAGAAGCTCAGGGCCTTGCCAAGTTCCGCCTGGCGGTCAGCAGGAATCCTTCCCCGCAGGCCGTAGCTGGGCAGCCCGCCTGCGGGCCACTGCTTGCGCGGGCTGATGGGGATCTTGAGGTGGCGCAGGAAGCTGGCCGCCTCCCGTGCCAGCTGCTCGGGAACCTCAGCGGCAAGTGGCGGCAGCGTGGGTGGTCCGACAGCGGAGGGATCGCCGTCCAGCGCCTCGATCAGAAAGCGCATGTGGGAGCCGAATGGCAGATCCACATAGGCCTGCATCTGCTCGAGCTCCCGCTCGCGCAACTGGGTGAGCCGCTCGACCCGCTCCCAGAAGGCTGGCTGCAGGGTTGCCGGCAGGCGCTGCCAGCGGGAGCCGGCCTTCCCGATCGGTGCCGGGGCTTCCAGGGAGAGGATCTTGAGCGCCTGCTGCAGCCGGCCTTTGGGCAGGTTGAGCTGGGTGAGCAACTCGGCTTCTGTGCAGCCGTCTTCCGGCCCCCGCTCGAGGGCCTGCAGCAGACTCTCAACCTGGCGGCGGGTGGGGAAAGCGCTGCGGATGAACCAGTCGTTGATCTGCAGCTCCTCGGCCCCACTGAGCAGCACGCCATAGGCAGAGGGCAGGGCGCGGCCGGCGCGGCCCACCTGCTGGTAGTAGGCCACCACCGAACCAGGCACCTGGTAGTGGATCACAAAGCCCAGATCGGGCTTGTCGTAGCCCATGCCCAGGGCGGTGGTGGCCACCACCGCCTTGCATTGATTGCTGATCAGGGCCTCTTCCAGTTGCTCGCGATCGGCGCTGTCCATCGAGCCGGTGTAGGCCCAGGCGTCGATGCCGCTGCCGCGCAGCCATTCAGCCACCAGCAGGGCGTCGCGGGTGGTGAGCACATAGACGATGCCACTGCCGGTGAGGGTGGGAAGGGTGTGGGCAAGCCAGGCCAGACGTTCCGGCTGGCTGGGGAGGCGGATGGTTTGAAGGGTGAGGGAGGGGCGATGCAGATCCCCGCGCTGCAGGTTGAGATCGGGACCGAGCTCCCGCTGCAGGTCGGCCATCACCCGGTTGCTGGCGGTCGCGGTGGTGGCGAGCAGGCTCACAGTCGGCAGGGTCTGCACCAGGCGGCCGACGCGGCGGTAGTCGGGACGGAAATCGTGGCCCCAGTCGGAGATGCAGTGGGCCTCATCGATCACCACCAGGCTGGGATTGAGATCAGCCAAGGGCCCGCGGATGAACTGCGGGGCGTTGAGACGCTCCGGCGAGATCAGCAGGATGTCCACCTCACCTGCGCTCACCTGCTGCTCCACCACTTGCCACTGCTCGGCATTGGTGGAGTTCACCGTGGCGGCCACCAGGCCTATCCGCTCGGCGGCGGCGATCTGGTTGCGCATCAGTGCCAGCAGGGGCGAGATCAACAGAGCCGGGCCCTTGCCGGCATCGCGCAGCAAGCGGCAGGCGATGAAGTACACGAAGCTCTTGCCCCAACCGGTCTTCTGCACCACGAGCAGGTGGCTGCCCAGTTCACAGACGGCCTGGATGGCTTCCAGCTGGCCTTGGCGGAACTGGGCGTCGGGGTTGCCGGAGCCGGCGCGCAGCAGCTCAAGGGCGCGGGAGTGCTGGAAAATCCCTGGAGCCATCACGAACTCTCTGCCTCAGAAGGCCACAGAACAGGAGAGACATCGAGCCCATCATCATGAGTTACCGCAACATTGAGGCGATTCTGGAAGACGACGGCGAGATCACCGTGGGGAAGGTGGGGCCGATTGCCTGTGTCGCGTCCGCCAGCACCAGTGACGACTGTCCGGTGCTGCTGGTGCGCCGCGATGGTGAAACGTTCGTCGCCTTGCTCAAGCGGCTGGACCGCTCGATCGGCAAGGCCTGGGACAGCGAAACCCCCATCGACGAGGTCAACAGCTGAGGCGAGCGGCGCGAAAAGAGACATGGATCAGTTGGACGCCACCAGCTCCAGCAGCCGCTGCTTGATCGCTATGTGCTCGCCGGCCAGATCCACTGTGGCGAAGCGCATCCGGTGCCCCTGGATCAGCACGGATTCATCCACCCCGGCGTTGATGGCCGGGTGCAGCAGCATCCCGGAGGCTTGGTCGGCCCAGGGATCGCCGCGGCCTTCCTGGGAGCGCAGGTAGGCATAGAGCTGGTAGATGTAGCCCGTCTTCAGGGACTGGTCGCGATACCAGCCTTTCCCGAAGATGTTGGTGAACTTGGTATCAATCACGGTATGCGTTCACTCAGGGGGTGTGATGCGCCGCCGCGGGACTGCACGCCCGATGGCGCAGGGCACGCTCAGC
>REEV01000063.1 GCA_007694915.1 Cyanobium sp. PLM2.Bin73
TCGGCGAGGTGGCTGCGGTGCCCCTCCACGAATTCGAAGTCGTGCCGGAACATGCCGATCAGGTGCTCCTCCAGGCCCATCATCAGCGGGTGCACCCAGCTGTCGAAGATCACGTTGGCCCCCTCCCAGCCCATCTGGGGTGAGTAGCGGGCCGGTACGTCCTGCACGTGCAGCGGCGAGCTGATCACGGCGCAGGGGATGCCCAGTCGCTTGGCGCTGTGGCGCTCCATCTGGGTGCCCAGCACCAGTTCCGGCGCCGCCTCCGCCATCGCCGCCTCCACCGCCAGGTAGTCGTCGCTGATCAGGGCCTCGAGGCCCAGCTCCCTGGCGGCGGCCCGCACCTCGCGGGCCTGCTCGCGGCTGTAGCTGCCCAGGCCCACCACCTGGAATCCCAGCTCGCGGCTGGCGATCCGGGCGGCGGCAATGGCATGGCTGGCGTCGCCGAAGATGAACACCCGCTTGCCGGTGAGGTAAGTGGAATCCACGGAGCGCGAATACCAGGGCAGGCGGGAGCGCCGCTCCGCCTCGCACACCCCATCGGCGCCGGCCACGAGATCGGCCGGCAGCTCCATCCCCAGAACGCCATGCAGCTCGCGCAGGAAGGCCGTGGTGGCGCCGATGCCGATCGGCACCGTGCGCACCGTGGCCATCCCGAAGCTGCGCTCCAGCCAGCTGCACACCGGGCCTGCCAATTCGGGATAGAGGCAGAGGTTGGCATCGGCGTCGGGAAGGCGCACCAGGTCGGTGGGGCGGGCTCCCAGGGGGGCCACCACGTTCACCTCGATCCCGTGGTCGGCCAGCAGCGCCGTGATCTCGCGCACGTCGTCGCGGCAGCGGAAGCCCAGCAGGGAGGGGCCCAGCAGGTTCACCCGCGGCCGGCGGCCCTGCTCGCGCCAGCGGCCGGGATCCGGCTTCTCGCTTCCCGGTGGGGGCACCTGGGCTTTGAGCAGGCCCCGCACCAGCTGGTAGAGGGTTTCGGCGGCCCCCCAGTTCTCCTTCTTGGAGTAGGCGGGCAGCTCCAGGCTCACCACCGGGATGCCGCCCAGGTCCATGCCGCCGGCCAGGGCGCCGGGCTGGTCCTGGATCAGCTCGGCGGTGCAGCTCTCACCCACCAGCAGGGCCTCGGGCGCAAAGCGCTCCACCGCCTCGGCGATCGTGCGCGTCACCAGCTCGGCGGTGTCGCCGCCCAGGTCGCGGGCCTGGAAGGTGGTGTAGGTGACCGGTGGCCGGCGGTCGCGGCGCTCGATCATCGTGAACAGCAGGTCGGCGTAGGTGTCGCCCTGGGGGGCATGCAGCACGTAGTGCACCCCCTCCATGGAGGTGGCGACGCGCATGGCGCCCACGTGGGGCGGGCCTTCGTAGGTCCAGAGGGTGAGGTCCATGGAGGCGGTGCGGGGGCGAACGGGGTGGGCGGTTGGTTCAGGCGAAGCTGAGGGCGGCGCGGCGGCGCAGGGAACGGGCGAACAGCTCGGCCAGATCACCGGCCTGGTCGCAGCCGTGGATCGGGCTGAACACCAGTTCGATCGACCACTTGGTGGCAATCCCCTCGGCCTCGAGCGGGTTGGCCAGGCCCAGGCCGCACACCACCAGGTCGGGCCGGGAGGCGCGCACCCGTTCCAGCTGGTTGTCGAGGTGCTGACCCTCGCTCAGCTGGGTGCCCTCCGGCAGCAGGGCCAGCTCCTCGGCCATCAGCTTGCGATCGAGATAGGGGGTGCCCACCTCCACCAGCTCCATGCCGCACTCGCGGCTCAGGAAGCGGGCCAGGGGGATCTCCAGCTGGGAATCGGGCAGCAGGAACAGCCGTTTGCCCGCCAGCACCTCCCGGTGCGGTGCGATCGCCTGGCGGCCGCGCTCCACCAGCGGATCGAGCACCGCGGCGATCTGGGCCGGGGCGATGCCGAAGGCCCGGGCCGCCGCCGCCATCCAGGCCCGGCTGCCCTCCACGCCGAACGGGTAGGGGGCGGCGATCAGCTCGGCGCCCCGGTCCACCAGCGCCCGGGCGGTGGCGGAGAGGAACGGCTGGGCCAGCAGCACCCGGGTGCCGGGGCCCACCGGCGGCAGCTCGGTGGAGCGCCGTGGCGGCAGGCTGCGCACCCTGGGGATGCCCAGGCGCTCGAACAGGGCGATCAGCCGCTCCTCAACCCCATCGGCCAGGGTGCCCACCAGCAGCAGTTGCTCCACCGGCGCGGCGGCGTCCACGGGCGGCAGCAGCGGCACCATCGCCAGCAGGGCGCCGTCTTCCCCCTGGGTGAAGGTGGTTTCGATGCCGCTGCCGGAGTAGTTGAGCACCCGCACGCGGCCGGCGTGCTGGTGCTGCAGGCGTTCGGCCGCCTTGGCCAGATCCAGCTTGATCACCTCGCTGGGGCAGCTGCCCACCAGAAACAGGGTGCGGATCTCGGGCCGCCGCTCCAGCAGCCGCGCCACCAGCCGGTCGAGCTCCTCGTTGGCGTCGGCCAGGCCGGCCAGGTCGCGCTCCCCCAGGATCGCCGTGCCGAAGCGGGGTTCGGCGAAGATCATCACGCCGGCGGCGCTCTGGATCAGGTGGGCGCAGGTGCGTGAGCCCACCACCAGAAAGAAGGCATCGGGCATGCGCCGGTGCAGCCACACGATCGAGGTGAGCCCGCAGAACACCTCCCGCTGGCCGCTCTCCTTGAGCACCGGTGGCCCGGGCAGCGTTGCCCCAGATCTGCCCATGGTCTGCCTTCTCGCTGCCATCAACGACTTCAGCGTGGAGCGCGTGGTCCCAATGCGGGGCCGGATCGCGGCAAAAACTTTGGGATCAGGCTCTGGGATCAGAGCCCCGGGTCGCTCTCCTGGCGCAGATCCACCGTGCACAGCCCCGGCTCCAGGGGCTGCCAGGACGGGCCCGGCGGCCCCTGGAGCCGCCCGGGCTCCTGCTGCTGCCAGCCTTCTGCGGCACTCTCCAGCCGCCACTGGGCCAGCACCGTCGCCGCCGCTTCGCAGTCGGAAGCCCCAGCCTCCAGCAGCTGCAGCACCAGCGGCAGGTGGGGCTCGATGCCCGGATGCAGGCAGGGGTAGAGCCGGTGCTGGCGATAGCGCACCGCCAGGGGGCCATCGGCCAGGGGCAGGGGGCGGCCGTTGAGCAGCAGCCGGTGGCGCCGGCGGAAGGCGGCGCTGCTCTGCACCTCAAAGCGCTGCAGCGAAGCGTCCACGAAACGGCTGGTGAAGCCCCCCTCCCGTGGGGTGTCGCAGATCAGGGGCCAGGGCTCCAGGGCCGGTAGCAGGCTCAGCCGCTCCCCGGGATCCTCCCCCTGCCATTCCAGCAGCGGCGGGAAGCGCCAGCGCCAGATCGCCCGGAACGGCTCGGCTGTCAGGGGCAGGCCGGCCTGCTCCAGATCGGCGAGCACCAGCTCCAGGTCGTGCCAGAGGGCCGAGGGCAGCAGCAGGCGGTCGTGCAGGGCCGCGCCCCAGGGGCGCAGCCGGGCCGGGCGCCGCTCGGGGCTGAGCAGCATCGCCGCCAGCGAGCTCCAGAGCAGGGCGATGGCGGCGGTCCAGTCGGGATCGGGCAGGGTCTCCATGGCCCGGAACTCGATCAGCCCCAGGCAGCCCGCCGGCGTGCCTGGATTCCAGAACTTGTCGAGGCTGATCTCGCAGCGGTGGTTGTTGCCGGAGCGGTCGGCGTGCAGGTGGCGCAGGGTCTCGCCGATCAGCTGGCGCTGGTCGCCGCTGTCGAGGCTCTCCAGGTAGCGGTAGGCCAGTTCCAGGTCGAACAGGCTGCCCAGGGCCTCATCCGGCCGCGGCGCCTGGGAGGCCGGTCCCACGCCGGCCCCGCAGAACAGGTAACCCAGGCTGGGATGGTGCTGGAAGTAGCGCAGCACCCCCACCAGCCAGGCCGGCCGGCTGAAGAACGGGTGGCGCTCCAGGCTCGGACCGCCCCAGAGCAGGTGGTTGCCACCGCCGGTGCCCTCCTGGCCACCGTCGCCCCTCGCCTTCCAGCTGCGCAGCCCCACCTCCGCCGCGGCCCCGTCCAGCAGCCGGATCCAGTGGCGGTAGTCGCTCCAGCCGGCGCATACCGGCAGGTTGATCTCCAGCACCCCCGGGTCGGCGGCCAGGCCCAGCACCTCCCAGCCCTCGGCCGCGTCCACCGGCAGCAGCCCGCTGAACTCCGGCGGCGCCAGGGGGATGCCCGTGGCCGGGTGCTGGGCCAGGCCGCTGATGGCCTGCAGCAGCAGCTCCGTGGGCCGCCGCTCCAGGGGCGGCAGGAACAGCCCCCAGCCCTGGCTGTCGATCTCCAGGGTGAGCAGCTGGCAGGGTACGTCGCTGGGGAAGTGCTCCAGGGGCAGGCGCAGCCCCGCCGGACCCGGCGCCAGGGTGAGCTGGCGCAACGGGCGCGGCAGCGGCCAGGGGCTGCTGCGCCAACGCTCCTGCTCCCAGGTGAGCGGCACGGCCCACACCTGGCGCTGGGGATCGAGGGGATCCCGCAGCCGCCGCCGCTGCAGGGGCACCCCCAGGGCCTGGCCGAGCGCTTTCAGCCAGGCCTTGGCCCCGGCTGCCGCCAGGGGCTGGCCCTGGCCGTGGGGCACGGGCCAGGGGGCGATCGGGCGGCCATCGAGGCCGGTGACCAGGCGCAGGGCCCAGCGGGGGTTCACCTCGCCCTCGTAGCGCTTGCCGCTGCAGTAGATCAGCGTGCTGCCGGGCCAGGTGCGGCGCTGGATCGCCCGGGCCATGGCCCGCGCCACCGGCAGCTTGGTGGGGCCGTCGGCCGCCACGCTCCACTCCGCTCCCTGGGGGTCGAGCGGCACGTAGGTGGGCTCACCGCCGAGGGTGAGCTCGATGCCCGCCTGCCGCAACCGGGTCTCTGCCCGGGTTGCGGCCTGCTCCATCCAGTCGTGCTCCATTGCCGCCCTGCGCTCCGGGGTGTTGGCCATCAAATTTCTGGCCATGTTGCCTGGCGATGGTTGGTTTAATACGCCGAAGATCCGCAGCACCGGATCCGGGTTGCTCGGCCCCCGCCTCTGGTCCCCGCTTCTGGATGGCTCCCCCCCCCTGGCGACGGCGCCGTCCCCCCTCCAGCCGCAGCAATCGGGCCTGGCGGGCGCCGGTGGCCCTGGCCTTGGTGGTGAACCTGGCGGCGCTGGGCTACCGCCTCACCGAGGGCTGGGACTGGGGCGATTGCTACTGGATGGTGGCGATCACCCTGAGCACCATTGGCTACGGCGAGGTGCATCCGCTCTCGTATTCGGGCCGGCTGGTCACCGCCCTGCTGATCCTGGGCGGGTTGGTGGTGGTGCAGATCGCCATCCAGGGGGTGCTGGGGCTGAGTGACTCAGGCTATTTCCGGCGCCTGCGGGAGCGCCGTTTCCACAACTGGTTGATGGCCATGAAAGATCACGTGATTCTCTGCGGCTACGGCCGCATCGGCCAGGAGATCGCCCAGCAGGTGACCCGTGAGGGGGTGGAGCTGCTGGTGGTGGAGACCGATCCGGAGCGCAGGGACGCCGCCGAGCAGGATGGCCTGCCGGTGCTGGTGGCCGATGCCACCCTCGACGAAACCCTGGTGGAGGCCGGCATCCACCGCTGCCGCTCGCTGGTGGTGGCCCTCTCCAGCAATGCCGCCAACCTCTACGTGGTGCTCAGCGCCCGGGGCCTGGCCCCGCGCTGCCGGCTGATCGCCCGCTCCGACAGCAACGAGGCGGAGCGCAAGCTGCGCCTGGCGGGTGCCGATGAGGTGGTGAGTCCGTATGTGAGTGGCGGCCGCATGATGGCGGCCACGGCACTTCGGCCCATGGCCTTGAACTTCATGGACCTGCTGGCGGGCAGCGACTGCGAGGTGGAGGAGTTTCTGCTCAGCTCCGATGCGGCCGATCTGGGCCGCCTCAACGGCCTCAGCCTGGGCGAGCTGGAGTTGGGCCGGCGCACCGGCGCCCTGGTGCTGGCGGTGCGCCAGCCCCGGCGTCAGGTGGAGGCCGGCCTGCAATACCGTGGCGCCAGCTACGCGCTGCCGGATCAGGAGCTGGTGGCCAACCCCGGCTTGGAGTTTCAGCTGCAGCCCGGCCAGCTGCTGGTGGTGATGGGCAGCAAGGAGCAACTGGGCCGGGTCAGTGACCTGCTGGGGCCGGCCCTGCGCAGTGTCGAGCACATCTCCGCTTAGCTGCGGCCCAGGGGTTCAGGAGTCGGCTTCCTCGAGGATCTGCCGCTTGAGCTCGATCTGGTAACCCTCGGTCATGGCATCGAGCGCTTCGGCCTCCTGCTCATCCACCTGCAGGGCCTCGGCCAGCACCAGGTCGGGCACCTGGGTGGCGCCCACGGCCGTGAGCGCCATGCCCAGCGAGGCGCTGTCGCGGTGCCAGATCGAGGCCGCCTCGGCCAGCTTGGTGAGGGTGTCGTCGCTCACCACCTCGCCGCTGCGCTGGGCGATCGCCGCCGCCAGCCGCCGGTCGTCGAACACCGCTGCGGCGGCCAGGTGGGCGGCGTGCAGGGCCCCCAGGCTGTAGAGGGCTTCGGAGCGCAGGGTCACCAGGCTCTTGCCCAGGGCCCGTTCGCGCACCCCCTGCCAGGGCACCGACGGGGTGGCCTCATCGCCGGCGGCCGGTCCATCGTCGAGGTCGCCCAGGGCAGGCAGCTTGCGGCTGGCCAGGCTGAGCTCGCCGCCGGCGGGGGGATCGAGCCGTTCCCCCACCACCCTCAGCCAGCGGCCGATCCCCTGCCGTAGTGCCCTGCGTACTCCCATCCCTGCGTTGCGGCTGCTTCCACTGTGGCCCCGATCAGGCGTCGGTGTCGCGGAAGCGCTCACGGATCGCCTCCACGTCCCCGCGCCGCCGTGCCACGGCCGCCACGCAGTCGGGGTCGAGCTTGCCCATCGCCACCAGCCGCTCCAGTTCGCCCAGGGCGGCGTCGAGGCTCCAGGACGTCTTGTAGGGCCGCTGGCTGGTGAGGGCGTCGAGCACGTCGGCCACGGCGATGATCCGCGCCTCCAGGCTGATCGCCTCGCCGGCCAGGCCACGCGGGTAACCCGAGCCATCGAGGCATTCGTGGTGGTCGGCCACCACGTTGCGCATCATCGCCGCCTCCTGGCGGTGCTCGAGGTCGAAGTCGCCGATCAGCTTCTCCAGCACCTCCACGCCCATGCGCACGTGGTTCTCCATCAGCTCCCTCTCGCCGGCATCCAGCTGGCCCGGTTTGAGCAGCACCTCGTCGGGGATGCCGATCTTGCCGATGTCGTGCAGGGGCGCGAACAGGTAGAGGTTTTCGATGAACTCATCGCTGAGGCCGCGGCTGGCCTGCAGCTCCCGGCCGATCAGGCGGGCGTAGTGGGCCATGCGCTCCAGGTGGCCGCCGGTTTCGGTGTCGCGCAGGTTGGCGAACTCGCGGGCCACCGCCGCCGACAGGCTGATCGAGCGCACCAGGTCGAGCTCCTGGCTGATCGTGAGGTTGATCAGGGTGGCGAACAGCTCCAGGCTGCGCTGCACCGGGGCTGTGAAGGCGGCCGGCCGCAGGGAATCGAAGAACAGAATCCCGATCAGTTCGCCCCGCTGCAGCAGCGGCACGGTGAAGGAGGAGCGGTAGCCCTGCTCCAGCAGCCAGCGGGAGTGGGGGGTGTCGCCGCTGATCGCCGCCGGGATGTCGTCGATCACCCGGCTGCCGCCGCTGCGGGCCAGCTGGCTCAGGGAGGTGCTCTCGGCCAGTCGCCATTCGTAGGCCTCGATGGGGGTGCCGCAGCGGGTGCTGTTCACGAAGGTGCGCAGCAGATCGTCGCCCTGGTTGTAGAGGGCGCAGCCGATGCGGTCGACCGCCGGCACCACCTCCAGCAACTGGCCGTGGAGCTGGCGCAGCCGGGCACCGAGCCCATCGCCCCCGCGGGTCTGGCTGCTGCCGCCGTCGGCGCCGGTGGGGGGGTGAAGGGAAACCATCCCGTTGGCGAGGGCCACGGACCTCCCCATGATCGGCCCCTAGGAGCCGGCGGGGGAGGAGGGTGACCCACCCACCTGGATCGGCAGCCCGTGGCGCAGGTTGAGCAGCCGGGAGGTAATCACCGCCTGGCCGGGCTCCAGGCCACTGAGCACCGGATAGCGGTTGTTCTGCAGCGGGCCGAGCCGCACCGGCACCTGGATGGCGAAGCGGCTGTCCGGGGGCAGGCTGCGCAGGCTGTCGAGATCCACCTGCCCGGGGTTCTGCTCGAGATCGGCCAGGCTGCCGGGCACGAACACAAACGCCTGGCCGGACTGCTGGCTCACGGCCTGGAAGGGCACCGACAGCTCGCGGCGCTCCTCCAGCAGCAGCCGCGCCAGGGTGCGCTGTCCGCTGCGCAGGCTGCCTGAGGGGTTGCCGAACTGGGCCTTGACCAGCAGGAACTGGCTGGCGTCGTCGATCACGGGATCCACCGAACCCACCCGCCCCCGGCTGAGCTCCCGCTCGCCGGCGGGATCGAGCAGCACCACGGTCTGCCCGGGCCGCACGCGCTCGGCGTAGAGGGCCGGCACCTCCAGCCGGGCCTGGAGCTGGTCGTTGCGCACGATGGTGGTGAAGGGATCGTTGGCCTCGATCACATCCCCCACCTTCACCTGCAGGTCGGCCACGATGCCGCTGATCGGGGCCCGCACGTCGCGGAAGGCGAGGTCGGCCTCGCGGGCCCGCAGTTCCTCCCGTGAGGCCACGGCCTGCTGGCGGAACTCATCGCGCTGCTGCACGCTGGCCGCTCCCTGTTCGGCCAGGGCGGCGAAGCGCTCGGCATTGATCTGGTCGGTGCGGGCCTGGGCGCGCAGCCGGGCCACCTCGGCCTGGGCCTGCACCTGATCGAGCACCAGCACGAGTTCGCCGGCACGCACGGGATTGCCCTGGCTCACGCGCAGCTCGCGGATGCGGCCCCCAGCCTGGGAGGACAGCTGCACCTCCTCGATCGCCTCCAGGGTGCTGACCGTGTCGAGGCTGGTGCTGAAGGGCGTGGCGCCCAGCGTCTCGCTGCTGACGCTCAGCGGCGGCGGGGTGGGCCGGGCATCCCCGTTCTGGGTGCGGCAGCCCACCAGCAACGGCAGGGCCAGCAGTGTGGCGGCCAGGGCAGCACCCAGAGCGGAGCGGCCGTCTCGGCGGCTGGAGTTCGTCGCTCCCGCCCCCACCCCCTCAGCTGCCATCGTCCTCAGCTGCCATGGAGATCGCTGCGCAGGCAGCAGCGTAGGAGTCACGTCGTTTGGGACGCGGAACTTTAGATGTAGAACATCTGCTGGGGTTGGGCCCGGACCGCCCGCTCCTCGAGCAGGTGTTGCAGGGTGGTGGCCTGGAGCAGGCGGGTACGGGCCTGTTCCAGCCGGGTTTCCAGGCCGGCCACCACCCCGAACTCCAGCGTGGAGCGGTCACCCTGGCGCTCGGCCGCGATGTCCCGCTCCAGGCAGGCGATCACCTCGGCCACGCTGATCGCGGCGGGCGGACGGGCCAGCTGGTAGCCGCCCCGGGGACCGCGGATGCTGCGCAGCAGGCCCCCCTTGCGCAGGCTGGTGAGCATCTGGTCGAGGTAGCGGGCCGGGATGCCCTGGCGCCGGCAGATTTCCCCCGCCTGAAGCGTGCTTCCCGGGGGGTCGACGGCGGCCAGTTCGATCAGGGCCACCAGGCCGTATTCGGTCTTGGCGCTGAAGGTCATGGGCCCGCCGCCGGCCGCTGCTTGGGTCATTGTCCCAGGTGAACCCCGGTGTGGGGGTGGGGATTGGGCCGTGGGAGTGTGGTGGCCCTGGTTTCGGTCTGCCGTGCGCGCTGCCCTGGCGATCCTGGTGGTGATGGTGCTGGTGGCGATCACCCTCAACCCCCGGCGGGCGGATTTTGCCTGGTTTCTGCAGCTGCGCCGGCCCCCCTGGCTCACCTTCGAGCCCCTGATTCCCCTGATCTGGTTGCTGATCTACGGGTGTTTCTTCGTTTCGGCGTGGCTGGTGTGGACCGCCAGTGGCCGCTGGGACCTGATGGCCGGCTACCTGCTGCTGCTGGTGCTCGTGCAGAGCTACACCCTGGTGATCTGCCGCAGCCGCCGACTGGCATCCGGCACCGCCGTTGGATTCATTGGCTGGGTGTGGGGCATCGCCCTGACGATCGCCGTTGCCCGGGTGAGCGAGGTGGGCTGGTTGCTGTTGGTTCCCTATCTCCTCTGGAGCCCGGTCGGTACCTTCGTCACCTGGCAGATGCAGCGGCTCAACCGCTGAAGCCTGGACGGTTCCACACAGCCTGATCGGCGCTGATCAGCGGGATCGCTGATTGGCTATGCTTTGCAAGTTGATGGTTTGAACCATGCTGACGGGACAGGAACTTCTCACGCGGGTCAAGGAGCTCGGCGACGCGTCGAAATCGGAGCTCGTGCGCGAATGCGGCTACGTGAGCACCAAGAAGGACGGCAGCGAGCGGCTCAACTTCACCGCCTTCTACGAAGCGCTGCTGGAGGCCAAGGGCGTGAGCCTCGGTGATGGCTCCGCCCAGGGCCGCGGCAAGGGTGGCCGCAAGCTCAGCTACGTCACCAAGGTGCAGTTCAACGGCAATCTGCTGGTGGGCAAGGCCTACACCGCCCAGCTCGGCCTCCAACCCGGCGACGAGTTTGAAATCAAGCTCGGCCGCAAACAGATCAAGCTCATTCCCATCGGCGGTACCGACGAGGAAGAGTGATCGTGGCGGCCCGATGGGCCGTCCCCCCGGCGATGACGACGATCTGCCCGCGGCTCAGGGTCTTCCGCTCCCTCTCCGCCTGCTGGCCCTGATCGGTGCGTTCTCATTTCTGATGATCGGCCTCAGCAGTGTGGTGCCGCTGCTGAGACCTCCTCCCCCCAGACCCATGCCGGATCAACACCGGGGGCCGCTCGTCTGAACCACTCCTCTGAGCTGCCCCTCTGAGCTTCGCCTCTGAGCTTCGCCTCTGTGCGCCAGCCTGCTCTCTGCGGTTGGCTGCCTCAGGGTGCCGCTCCTAGGCTCTGCTGACGTTCAACGCGCCCTTCGCCAGGTCACCGGCATCGCTATCGGCACAACCCTGCACGACACCTTGAGCAGCCACTCTCTCCTGCTCGACGCTCTGCTGCTGTTCCTGATCATCCTGGGGCGCTACCTGCTCACCGCCGGTGGATCGTGGTGGCTGCTGCGCGTCTGGGGCCGGCACCGAACCCCGGAACCCACCCCCGCCCAGCGCCGCCGCTGCGATGAGGGGATCCGCCATGACATCCGTCTGTCGGTGTATTCAGCCGCGGTGTTCGCTGTGGGCGCTGGGCTGGTGCTCTGGCTGCAGGCCCATGGCCTCACCCGCCTCTACACCAGGCCCGATGCCTATGGCTGGTGGTACATCGCCGTGAGTTACCTGGCGGTGCTGGTGCTTCAGGACGCGGTGTTCTACGCCACCCACCGCCTGTTTCACCATCCGCGGCTTTACCACTGGTGCCACCACGGCCATCACCGCTCTCACCATCCCACCCCCTGGACGTCGTTTGCCTTCGATCCCCCCGAAGCGGTGGTGCAGGCCCTGTTTCTGGTGCTCGTGGTGGCACTGTTGCCCCTGCACCTGATCACCCTGGTGGCGGTGCTCAGCACCATGACGGTGTGGGCGATCGTGAACCACGTGGATCTCGATCACCTCCCCCGGCGCTTTCCCCACCATCTGTTCGGCCGCTGGCTGATCGGTCCGGCCCACCATTGCCTCCATCACCGCCGGCCCGGGGTGCATTTCGGCCTCTACTTCACCTTCTGGGACTGGATCGGCGGCACCGAAGACCGCAGCTACGCCGCCAGCGTGGGGGCACCGGCCGCGGAGTCGGGGCCGGGCTGAGCGCCGGATAACCGCCCCGCGCTGGTGGGGTGGCCGCGCCAGCTTTAAACAACTTCACATCTGGAACCATGAGCGTTTCTCAGGTGCATCGGGAGGCCATGACCTCCGGCGTGATCACGGTTCAGGAAATCCACTGGTTGGCCCGTCACCGCGATCAGTTCAGCCCGCAGGAGCGGCAGGTGGTGGCGGGACTGATCCGCTTTCTGCAGCAGGGCGTGATCAACTACGGCTGTCGCCTGCAGGCCGTGTGATGGCACCCTGAGGGGCCGGGAGCCCCTCAACGGCATGTTGTTCCACGTGCGCCACGTCCTGCGGTATGCCTACGAGCGACCGGTGTTTCTTGAGCCCACCACGGTGCGGCTCACCCCCCGCACCGACCCCGCCCAACGGCTGCTGCACCACAAGCTCCAGGTCACCCCGGAGCCGAGCGGCAGCAGCCGGGTGCTGGAACCGGACGGCGCCGAGAGCGTGGTGCTGTGGTTTAACGCCCTGCAGGAGGAGCTCACCATCGCGGTGGACACGGTGGTGCGCACCACCCGGGAGAACCCCTTCGACTGGATCATCACCCACCCCCCCGCCAGACGCCTGCCGGCGGCCTACCCGGCCGAGTACGGCGTCTCCCTGGCCCCGGCTCTGGCGGCAACGGCGGCGCCGATCGCTGAGCAGGTGCGCCAATGGGCGGCGGAACAGGCCGCGGCGGTGGATGGTTCCACCACCGATTTCCTGATGCATCTGGCCGACACGATCCACCATGGCTTCCATCACATCGGCCGCCCCGACGGCGAGCCGATGGCCGCCACCGACACCCTGGCCAGCCGCACCGGGGCCTGCCGCGACACCGCCATCCTCTACGTGCAGGCCTGCCGCAGCCTGGGGCTGGCGGCCCGCTTCGTGAGCGGCTACTCCATGCACCACCCCGAGGAGGTGAGCGAGCACGAACTGCACGCCTGGGCCGAGGTGTACCTGCCCGGGGCCGGCTGGCGGGGCTACGACCCCAGCCTCGGGCTGGCGGTGGCCGACGGCCATGTGGTGCTGGCGGCCTCCCCCGACCACCACCTGGCGGCCCCCGTGAGCGGCCGCTACCGCGGCACGGGGGTGGGCTCGTCGATGCGCTACGCGGTGGAGGTGCGCACCGCCGAAACCCTCGAGGCCCTGCAGGCCCTGGATCGCGACAAGCCGGTGGCCATGCCGGCGCCGGAGCAGTGGATCAGCGGCGAGGGCACGCCCGGCCAGGGGTGATCCCTGCGATGGTGTCTCACCTGGTTGACGGGCCCACCGGTTGGTGGCCATAACCAAGGGCAGAGGCATGCCCGATCGCCATGGCCACCCACACCGGCTCCGAGGTGATCAAGGTCGGCGACGTGCCGCAACCGGCAGACTGGCGACTCCCTGCTGTGCTGCTCGCTGCGGTCGAATCGCAGGCCCGGGTGGAGGGCGTGAGTGCCGACGAGATCGCCGTTCGCGTGGTGGAAGCGGGTCTGAATGAGCTGGGGCTGCTGCCCAACGGCCGGTGCTCCCTGCGCACCGGCTTGTGCGGTGGGGGGCCGGTCCCGCTGCCGATTCAGCAGCAGGTGAGCTCCCCCCTGTGAGTCAGCGCTCCCCGTCGCTCCTCGTCAGCGCCTGGCGCGTGCTGCGTTGCCCGCCGGCGGGCCGGGAGCCGCCTGACGGCCTCTGGCCCTCCATGGACCGAGTGGGCAAGCGGCTGAGCTGGCCCATGTCACGGTGTAACACCAGACCAACGTTTGCACATACGCTGCGGTCAATGACCCGTCTGAAAACCGGTGGCGGCCATGACACCCCTCCACAAGGGTCAGTGCTTCTGCGGTTCAGTCCAGATTGAAGTGTCTGGCGACCCCAGCAGATACTCCAACACGAAGACCGGCACGTTGGCGCTCACCTTCACGGCCCGCACCAGGTCCTTGCGCACGCACTTGCCCGCGAAGACCTGATTGACCTTGTCGTCGAGGGCGTCGCGGGCGGCGATGGTCATGGCTGGATCATGGGCTTGTGGATCACGGGTGAACGACAAACGGCTTTGTGGATCACGGATCGGGGTTTCATGATCCACAAGCTAGGGGTCATGGCCGCCCCTCCGCAACGGCCAGCAGCTGCTCCAGGCAGAGGACCCGTGGACGCCGACCACTGGCATCCCTGATCACCGCAAGGATCTCGGCATTTTCGAGGCAGCGGAGGATGCGCTTGGCGGTCGGCACAGGGATGCCGGCCTGCTTTTCGAAATCGGTGGCCCGGAAGGTGGGGGTGGAGAAGATCCAGTCCAGGGCCGCCACGGCGTACTGGGAGTGGGTGGCTTCCTGGACGGCGGGCTTGAGGTTTTCGTAGAGGGCAAGGATCTGGCTGGCCCTTTCCTGGTTCTGGATGGCCTGGGCCTGCACGGCCTCAAGGAAGTAGCGGCACCAACCCGTCCAGTCGCCATCACTGGAGATGGCGAGCAGCCGCTCCACGAAGCTGTCCTTGTTGGCTTCGAAATAGGCGCTGAGATAGAAGTACGGCATGCGCAGGATGCCGGTCTGCCAGAGGAAGAGCGGCAACACCATCCGGCCGATCCGGCCGTTGCCATCAAGGAAGGGGTGGAGCGACTCGAACTCGGCATGGATGATCCCGAGCTGCACGAGCCGATCGGGAAAGTCGGCATGGATGAAGGATTCCCAGCTGCCCATCGCGGCATCGAGCTTGTCGGCGCTGATCGGCACAAAGCGGGCGTCTTCCAGGGTGCAGCCAGGGGGACCGATCCAGTTGGGGATCTTGCGGAACTCGCCTGGGGCTTTGTCGTTGCCGCGCACACCGGAGAGCAGGGTGGCGTGCAGGTTCTTGATCACCCGCAGCGAGAGCGGCAAGGTGTCGAGCAGGTCCACCGCTTGCCGCATGGCCTGGCGGTAGTTCTGCACCTCCCGGATGTCGTCGCGACGTTCCTGGGGCAGGGTGCTGGCTTCCGCGTCGGCCTCAAACTCCAGCACTTCAGCCAGGGTGGCCTGGGTGCCCTCGATCCGAGAGGACAGCACGGCTTCCTGGCTGGAGAGGGGGCTGAGCAGAACGGCGGGGTTGGGGATCCCCTCCAGCAGACCGTCGTAGCGGGCCAGGCTGGCGCTGGCAGGGCCCAGCAGAGGAATCAGCTGCTGCCAATCGAGATCTGGTGGAGGGAAGCCAGCCAAGTGGTAGGGGACAGAAGCCATCAGCCGATCAGGTCCACTGGCAGATCGGGGCTGCGGTGCAGCACCAGGTCGGTGGCGGCATCGCGCAGCTCCAGGTAGAGCTTCTTGCCACTCCAGTCGCCGGGAATGAGCAGGCCGATGGTGGCGGTCTGGCCGGGGGTGAGGGTGAGGCGGTTTGTGCCTGTGTCGAGCTCGCGCTGCATGTCGGTGCGCACGGTGCGGCCCTGGAGCTGCTTCTCGACGATCTGGAGGCCTTCTTCTATCCCTGCTGGATCGGTGCTGGCGCAGTAGTGCCCCAGCAGGAACTCCACCACGTAGCTGGGCACCGGGTACTGGCGAGAGTATTTGCGCACCAGGTCCTTGTGCACCAGGCCCTTGCGGGCCAGGAAGCCGTCAAAGGCCGTGGCACCGAGCTGGTCGAGCTGGTCCATCTCGCTGGTGGTGGCTGGTGAAGCGGTCATGGCAACACCTCCAGCTGAAGGAGCTGGGCGGCCTGATTCAGTCGGCGGTCGTAGCAGGCGAAGAGAACAGTCTGTTCAGCGTTGACATGGAGTTCATGGGCCGCTGCGAGCTGCACGCTGTCGTATCCCCGAAGGGCAAAGACGTCGGCAAAGCGCCCAGCTGTTTCCGCCAGTGGCTGGCTGACCTCAACGATGGCGAAGGTGGTCCAGGCCTGGATCAGGTGTTGCTGAGCCTGATCAAGATCGTCGTTGCTGATCGGGTCTTCTCGCTGGCGGCGGGCCAGGGCCGCCATCGTTTCGGCCCAGCTGATGCGGCAGACGCCGATGGCATCAACAGTGCTGCTGATCTGCCGCATCTGATCCGATTGGGCTTCGTCAACGAGCAACTTCATCAGGGCGCTGGTGTCACAGAAAAGGATCACCAGCTCAACCCCGATCCTCAATCACGATGTCGCTGAGCAACTTCCCTTGCCCCCGCAACTTCACGGGAGGGGGCAAGTTGGGCTTCTGACCGCTCCAGCTGATCAGGCCCGCATCAATGGCTTTTTGCAGCGGGCTGGTTATCCCTGACTCCGCTGGCTTCACAGCGGTGATGCGGGCGATGGGTTTGCGATGGGAGGTGACTTCCACCACCTCACCGGCCTGGGCACGGGCCAGCCATTGGGAGAGGTGGGTCTTGAGATCCCGCACGGACACCTGACTTGCGACCACATCTGCCATTGATCACTCCCGCCTTGTGACCACATTAGGTCTGAGTTCGCTGCTCACGCTTCTCCTCCAGCCACGGTGCGGCGCTGGGTGATGACGCGCCCGTCAGGGCTGATCAGCACGGCGATAACCATGGCTCCTTCCAGCTGATCTCGCTGATGGCAGCCGCAGGGGCCCTGCTTGCTCCGCCAGAGACCACTAACTCGGTGGTGAGACACTCCTGCAGGCTGGTGGCCTTGCCCCTGGCTGCGGCCCTGGCTGCCATCCCCTGCCTGAGGCGATGGACGGCGAAGCGTGCTGCGCAGCCGGATCGTCAGCCTTCTCACAGGGGAGCAGCCGGCCGCAGCCGGCCACTCCCCCAGCTCGGCCGCTCAGCGGGCCTGGGCCGCCGCGGGCTGCGGCTGCCAGAGGGGCAGATAGGCCTCGATCAGCCCATCGCCAGGAATGCCGGGACGCTCATCCGGCCGCAGCTGATCGCCTCGCTGACGCCGGGGATGCTGCTGCGATGGACCTGTGCCTGGGTGGCTGCCGCCGCTGAGGATGCCCCCCGGCGACGATGGCGCCGCTGCAGCTCCGCCTCGATGCGCTGCCGCAGGACTTGTGGAACCCGGGCGCTGGGGGCATGGCCTGGTGCCCAGCCGCTCTGCGGGCTCCAGCGGCAGAGCTGATCGAGAAGCCTGCCGGAGCGGCCGCGCTTGAGGAACCGCACGACCGTGATGCCGGGGCCGCGCTCGATCTCGGGATGGATGGAGACGCGCCAGCGGATGCCGCCACTCCTGGTGGGCCCTCAGCTCGGGATCAACGGTGGGGGAACGGCGGGGCATGGGGGCCGGAATGGTGGCTAACGCTGCTTGGTCACTTGGGCTATTTGACGGCCGTCAGCCAGGCCTAGACAGGGGACTCCTGGGTGGCGCGGTGATTGGATGGTTTGTTCACTTGTCTTATTCCTGCTGTTGGGGTTGGTCTAAGACCCATCGCTGCCAGGGCTGCCGCAGTTGCCACACGCGGATGCGCTGGCCTGGTCTGGCGGGTTCCAGCAGTCCTTGCTCGTGCCACTCGCGCAACCATTCCTGCCCCGTGGTGGGCGACACGGCAAACCACTCCTCCAGATCCCCCGGTCTGAACTGTGCGGCATCGGTCTCGCCGGCTGCCACCCGCGCCCGCAAGCGGGTGAGCAGCTGCTGGCTGCGACGATCCAATCCCTCCCAGGGATGCGGATCCGGAGGCTCCTGCCTGGCCTGCAGGCGCTGGGCTCTGGCTGAGAGATCGACCGCCGCCTGGCGCATCACCTGCGCGAAGTAGCTCAGCCAGGGGGTGTGATCGGGATCATGCCGGCCCTCGTAGAAGTCCACGGGGCAGCCCAGTTGCAGGGCGTCGTAGTAGTTCTCCCGTTCCGCGGCGAACCACTCCTCGAAGCTGAGGAACCCCCTGAAGGCGTAGCCGCTGCGCCACAGCGATGCCGTGGCCAGGAGGCGTCCGCAGCGGCCATTGCCATCGGGAAAGGGATGGATGGAGATGAAGCGATGGCTGAGCAAGCCTGCCCTGATCAATGGGGTCAGAGCTTCGCTCGCCTGCCACCACTGGCACAACTGCTGTATCAGTGGGGCCACATCCTCGGGTCTGGGTGGGGCGTACTCGATGCGGCGGCTGATGGTGTCCACCACCGGCACTTCAGCATCGCGGAAGGGTGTTCGCTGCCTTCGCCGACCACGGCCTCGCACGATCACCACGGCGTGCAGTTCCTGAATCCAGGCCTCACTCAGCGGGGTGGTTCCCTGGGCCCACTCCTCCACGCGATCAAGAGCACGCCAGTAGTTGCGCACTTCCTGCTCGGCCTTACTCCCCTCCCGATCGGCGGCGGCGATGGCCTTGCGAACCGCCTGATCATCCAGGGGGTTGCCTTCGATGCGGGTGCTGCTGCGGGTGCTGCGCTGATAGGCCGCATGACGCAGGCGCAGGCTCTCATCGGCGGGCAACGGCAACAACTCCACCCGCGCTCTGGCATCCGCCACCGCACAGAGGTCGTAGACCAGCGCATCGCTGTAGCTGTAACGGGGCTGCCAGGGCGGTGTGCTTGAGCGCTTCATCGCCTATCCGCTGATCGGCCAGAGGTAGACGAGCCCCGCCGGCTCCAACCGGTGGGTCACCACCCGGTAGCTGTCCACGATGCGCTGCGGTTCGCTGCTCAGCTCCGCCTCGATTGTCTCCAGGCGTCGGGTCCAGTGGCGCTGATCAGCCGCCAGCTGCTTGCGCTCCTGGCCGGAGAGCTTCGCCAGATCGAGCGCCGGCACGTTGATCTGCTCCTCCAGACCAGGGATCAGGGCGGTGGGTTCGGCCGCGGCCGCCTGCCGATGGAGCTTGACCAGCTCCCGGATGCGCTGGCGCAGGGTGGCGTTGATCCGTTTGCGTTGATCTCGCAGCACATCTTTCAGGGCCTGGGCTTCGCTGCTGCCGCGTTGTTTCAGCAGAGCCGTCGCCGCGTCCAAGGCCGCCCTCGACTCCTGCTCCAGCAGGGGAAGCAGAGCCATCACATCGGCCGCGGCCTCCGCCTGGAAGCGGTCTGGATCGATTGCCGGTACCCCCCCTGCATGGGCTGCAGCCAAGGCCTGCTGAAGCAAGGACCACACAGCTTCTCGTTCACTGCTCTCGACGGGGGACAGGGCGGCAGCTCGATCGGCGCCGGGGTGCCAGTCGGCCATCATCGTGATCAATTCATCGTGCAGCCGAGTGGCGCCCTGGCCGAACAGCGACAGACGGCCCAGCACCACCACCCGGGGCTGGGGATCGCGGCTGGGCAGCACGCAGGCCCGGCTGAGTTCGTGATGGAGAAACCCCTGGCTCAGAAAACGGCTCAGCAGCCGCTGCACCAGGCGGTGCTCCAGGTGCAGATGCACGGCTTCGGCATTGAGGCGGCCGGGATCGGAGAAGGTCAGCGGCCGCACCGGATGCTCGCGGCGCCAGTCGCTCAGATAGGCCTTCGCCGGCTTCACCCCGCGCAGGCTGTCGAGGGTGGTCTCCCAGCTCCGGTCGCGGGTCTGGGCCACCAGCTCCTCAGGATCTGGCAGCCGCCAGCAGGGCTGGCCCCGCTCATCGGTGTGGGCCTCCAGCCCTGAGACCCCCAGCAACTCCAGGGAGCAGTTGAGGGCCTGGCGGAACGGATCGTGGGCGAACGCCAGCCACTGCTGAGACTTGGCCAGCAGCTGGCGCAGGCCGTCCTGCTGTTGCTCCAGCGCCTCCACCCGCCGGCTGGCCTCCAGTTCCTCCCGGACCCTGGCGACCAGGGCGCCGCGATCGGTGCTGGCTGCGTCCATCCCCTCCAGCTGGCCCTGGAGGGCATCGAGCTGATCCAGGTCGATGCCGCCCTCCAGGGCCTCATCCACTTGCCGTTGCACCAGAGGTGACAGCGATCCCAGCTCCTGGCGGATCACCTCGGTCTTGCGCACCAGCACCTCCATCACCCGGTCCTCGGGCCGGTCTTCCATCACGAAGTAGTGGCACCACACCTGCGGTGCCTGCTGCAGCTTGCGGTCGATGCGGCCGTTGCGCTGCTCCAGCTTGCTGGGGTTCCAGGGAATGTCGAAGTGGATCAGGTGCTTGCAGTGGTTCTGCAGGTTCACCCCCTCCCGGGCCGCATCGGTGGCGATCAGGATGCGCAGGGGTTCCTCGTCTGGGTCGGCATTGAACTGGACCTTGAGCCGCTCGCGGTTGTCGTCGCTCATGCCACCGCTGAAGCTCGCCACCCGCCGCTCCATCTCCGCATCGCCCAGCAGGTCCCGCAGTTGCCGCTCCAGGTAGCGCTTGGTGTCCACGTAGTCGGTGAAGATCAGCAGCCGGGTGGGCTGCCACTGGAGATCGCTGGTGCCCAGACCCGGGCAGAGGTGCTCGCGTAGCCAGACGCTGAGCAGCGCGATACGGGGATCGGGGCGCTGCCGATGGGCAGCGGCGATCTGGGCCATCTGCTCCAGCAGCTGCTGATCGCTGGCGTCGGCGGCCAGGGTCTGGCGCAGGGCCGAGCGGGTCTGGGCCTCTTCCAGGTTCAGCACCTCGTCGTCGCTCAGCTCGGCCAGCTCGCTGTCGGCACTCACCCCGCCCTGCAGCAGCTCCAGCTGGGCTTCCCGTTGCTGGTTCGCCAGGGTGCGCTGGTGCACCGCCAGGGTGCGAGCAAAGGCATCCACTGAACTGAGCAGCCGTTTCTGCAGGTTGGTGATCACCAGCCGATCGGCATTGAGCTGTCGCTTGCTGGCGCCCTCGGCCAACAGCCGCCGATGCCGCTGCTTGCGGTACTGCTGCAACAGCCGCGAGAGGGCCAGCTCCGGGGTGTCCGGCGGCAGGGAGCCCTTGGGGATTTGCAGCGGCGCCACGATGCGCTCAGGGAACTGCTCGCCGATCCGCCGCAGGTCGTCCTTCAGGCGGCGCACCAGCACGGCATCGAGATCGGCCTGCTCGAACGGCACCCCCCGCGTGAAACGAGCTGGATCCAGCAGCTCCAGCAGGGCCGTGAAGCTGTTGCTGTGGCCGTTGTGGGGGGTGGCGGAGAGGAAGATGCGGTGCTCAAACCGCGGCGCCAGATCCCGCAGGCTGCGGGTGAGGCCGGAATCGATGGCGTAGCGCAGGCTGTTGCTGGCCGGCGCGGCGTTGTGGGCCTCATCGAGGATCAGCAGGCTTTGCAGCGGTGCCTGGTCCTGGTCGCTGCGGCCCTGCTCCAGCCAGTCGATCAACGGCGCGGCGTAGTCGCTGTTGCGCAGCAGGGCGTGGGAGATCAGGAAGCGGCTACCGGTGCTCCAGGGGTTGGTGCCGTAGCCGCGCTCCTGCCGCACCTTGGCCACATAGGCCCGGTCCATCACCGTGAACGCCAACCCGAAGCGGTTGGCCATCTCTTCCTGCCACTGGCGCAGCACCGAGGGGGGGCAGCTGATCACCACCCGGCGGATGCGCTGGCGCAGCAGCATCTCCCGCAGGATCAGGCCGGCCTCGATCGTTTTGCCCAGGCCAACGTCGTCGGCGATGAACAGGCCCACCCGGGGCATCTGCAGGGCCTTGCGCAGCGGCTCGAGCTGGTAGGCCTTCACGTCGATCCCGGCCCGGTACGGGGCTTGGAACAGCTCCGCGTCGGTGGCGGTGACGCAGTTCCAGCGCAGGGTGTTCAGGTAGGCGGAGAACTGGCGCGGCTGATCGAAGCCCCGCTGGGTCACCGCATCCCAGCTGCTGGCGCCGAGCACCTCGAAGTCGATTTCCCGTTCGCGGAACACCGTCAGCCGCTGGCCGATGGCGTCGTCCTCCATGCAGGAGAGCGTCACCACCGTGTCGCAGCCCGGCTGCAGATCCTTCTCCGCCTCAGGCTCAACCGCCTCGACCAGGTAGCGGCGGGTGCGGCAACGCACCACTGAACCCGGCTTGAGTTTGGGGCGGCGGCCGGTCGCGGTGCTCGTCATCGCCCAATCCTGATTTGGCCCACGGCAGCTGTCAGTTGAGGATTCAGAGGCTGTCACCCTCTGGCAGCCCCCTCGCGAGGCCGTGGAACCGGAGCGCAGAGTTCATGACTCTGCTCACGAGCTTGCTTGCTGCGCCCTGAGCGCCTCTTGGACCTCCCCCTCAAACCCAAAGCCCCCATCCGCCATCCCCAGCACCTGCCTGGCGCCGAGCTCGATCAGGCAAGCCAGCTGCAGCGCCGTGAAGCTGCCGGTCAGGGTCTCGAGCGTGTAGCTGACCTCCGGCCGGTTCACTGGCAGGCCCTTCTCTCCGATCGCGCTCACCTCCACCAACACCGCCTTCCGCTGTTCGGGGTTCAGGCCCGCGTAGATCTGCAGGGCCTGGCGCAGACCGTCCACCACCGCTGGCCGTAGGC
Organism: Cyanobium sp. PLM2.Bin73; assembly: GCA_007694915.1. Taxonomy (GTDB): domain Bacteria; phylum Cyanobacteriota; class Cyanobacteriia; order PCC-6307; family Cyanobiaceae; genus NIES-981. Next base: position 21,925 of record REEV01000063.1, read on the forward strand.
CCTCGCCTTGGCTGCGGCGCAGGTTGTGGTTGGCGATGCGCTGTGAGGCCCTTCGGGCCTTCTCGGCGATCTCCCCCCGCGGCACCAGCTCCAGCACCTGCCGCAGCAGCCCATCGGCTTCGGCTGCATGGGCATCCAGATCCGCCGCGATCAACGCCTGAGCCAGGCTGAGCAACACAACCGGGTCGCCCGGAGCCGCGGCCTGCGCGCGGCGCAGCACCGCCACCGCCTCCCTGGGCTCGTGCTGCATCAGCAGCAGGGTGCCGTGGGTACGCAGGGCATCGGGGTTGCTGGGCTCCAGCTCCACCGCCTTCTCCAGCGCCGGCCGTGCCTGCTCCGGGGCGTCCGCCCGCAGAGCTGCCATCCCCAGCGCCACCCAGGCATTGGCGTGGGCGGGATCGAGGGCCACGCAGTGCTCCAGCAGCTCGGCCGCATGCTCCAGTTCACCGGCATCGGAGCAGAGCAGGCCGAGGTTGTAGAGCGCCTCGGAGCTGCTGGGTTCGAGCTGCAGCAGGGTCTCCAGCAGCTCGCGGGCTTCAGGGGGGCGGCCTTGCTCGATCAGGCCCAGGGCCCGCTGGAGCGCATCCTGTTGCTCCTGGGTTCCGTTCCAGTGCACATCGATGCGGCCATCGCTGAAGGCCACATCGAGGCGGCCGCCGCGGGAGCGGTAGGCGCGCTGGAAGAAGGCGGTGACGGCCTGGCGGAAGCTGCTGCTGCCGGGCTCGCCGCAGCCTGCAGGGAGCTGGCAGCGGGGCCACTGGCGGCACCGCTGGAGTGGGTGGAGCCGCTGCTGGCCGGGTGATCCTGGGGAGAGGCCCCTGGCGCCAGCCCCCATGCCACCCGCCGCTTCCAAGCAGCCCCCCGCGCAGGTTCCGGCCCTGCAGCTGCAGGTGAACCTCAACGGCATCGAGCCGCCGATCTGGCGCCGCTTCTGGGTGGAGGACACGATCACCCTCGGCCGCCTCCACGAGGTGCTGCAGATCGTGATGGGCTGGCAGGACTATCACCTGCACCAGTTCATCACCGGTGAGCGCTTCGAGGACCGGGTGTTCTTCACGCCGCCGTGGGATGACGGCTTCGGGGATTCGGAGTTCATGGCCCGCCAGCGCGATGAAACCCGCGTCAAGGCCCGCACCCTGCTGCCGCTGGTGGGCGATTCGGCCACCTACGAGTACGACCTGGGTGACAGCTGGGAGCACACCCTGCTGCTGGAGCGGGTGGTGCTTGTGGACCCGAGGGAACAGTGGCTGCCGTGGTGCCTCGACGGCCGCCGTGCCGCTCCCCCCGAGGATGTGGGCGGCACTGGCGGCTACGCGGAGTTTCTGGAGGCGATTGCTGATCCCGCTCACGAGGATCACACCCGCATGCTCGAGTGGGGAGGCGACGTCGATCCCGAGCGCTTCGATCGGCGGGCGGTGAACACGGCCCTGTGGTGGTGGGCCAAGGCCCGGGGCCGCCACCGCAAGCTCAGGCCGGATCTGGCGGATCGGTAAGGGTCAAACCCGATGGAGGGAGCTGGTCAGCGGGTCTCGCCGCTGCGTTCTTCCAGGGCACGAATCGCGGCCAGAACGCCCGGTAAGGCCGCCTGGCAGATCAGCAGCACCTGCTCGGCATCCAGGTCGAAGTACTGGTGGGCGATCACATCACGAAAGCCCATGGCCCCCTTCCAGTCGATGTCGGGGAAGTTGGCGGCCAGAAGACCGGGCTGGAGTTTCTCCAGGCGTTTGAGCGCTTCCCCAGCCGCGAGGAACTGCATGCAGATGACATCCAGCAGGTCCTGGCCTTCTTCGCAATCCAGCAGCGCGGGATTTGCCAGCAGGGGCTGAGCCTTGCGCTCGATCCGCTCCAGTGCCTCCCGCAGGGGTGTGAGCAGCACAAGCAGATCACGGCTCACGCGCTGACGCCTTCCTGAAGAATGGCCTGGCGCAGGGCCGGGTTCATGCGCTCCCGCAGGCGCACCAGATCGACCGGGCGCTGCAGCAACTCCTCCAGCTCCTGCTTGAGGTGCACCGTGGCGAAGGGGGTGAGGGGATCCAGTTCCACCCACACATCCACGTCACTGCTGGCCGTGTCCTGGTTGCGGGCGGTGGAGCCAAACAGACCGATGCGTTGAACCTGATAGCGCTGTCGCCACTCGCTCCGGCGGGCGCGCAGGAGCGCAAGGATCTGGTCAAGACCGCAGGCAGGCTGAGCGGCTGAGCTGGTCATGGCTCCAGTCCGGTCCGTCCAGTATCGACCAAACCCGCCGCCCGGCCAGGCTCGCCCAGGCCCTTGCCCCCGTGGCCGCTCATCGCTCCGGCTTGGTCCCTTGTCGGTCTGCGTACCCCGCAGCCCACACCGCCGGCGCGATGCCCTCCGGCACCACCTGCCGGTAGGCCTGGCTGTCGAGCAGCTCCTGCAGGGCCTCCCCCAGCAGCTCAGCGGAGCGGCTGCCGGGCAGCCGGCGTTTCAGGGTCTGGTGGATGCGCAGCTGATACCAGGCCGTGCCGTCGATGCCGGCGTTGAACCGGCTCCAGCTCTCGGGGTCGCGGCGGGCATCGAGCATCTGGTCGCGGGCGTTGT
>REEV01000041.1 GCA_007694915.1 Cyanobium sp. PLM2.Bin73
CATCGGGCTCGGGCGGTTGGGCCTCCAACCGGAGGCATGGCTGTCCTCCCAGCCAAGGGTGGCGGGGGTTCTCTTCTCTGTAGGGATCACTACCAACGTCATGGCTTGTGACCTGATCCTCTGAGCACATCTGCTCATCTGTCGTGCCTTCGGACTGGAGCGAGTCGTTGTCGATCTGCGCGGGCTGCTCCAACTCCAGCTGGTGGGATGTCTGCTCGGAGGGCTGTTCCGCCGGCGCTGCCTCTTCCGGTTGCTCTGTGGCTTGCTCTGCAGACTCCTGAGGAGCGCCGAAGCGGTAGCGCAGCCCAAGCAGGTAGGCGTTGTTGTCGCAGGCCGTGATGCAGTTCAGGGTGCCATAGATGCCCGAGCGGTGGTGCAGCCGCCCCACCAGTGACCACTGCGGATTCAACGCCGCGTCGACTTCGAAGGCCAGGTAGTTCACCAGCTGGCGGCCGTTGCCGCCCCGCTGCCGCTGCAACCTGCTGCGGCTGGTGTACACCGACAGCCCCTCCACCACCGTCAACGCCAGCCAGCGGGTGGGGACCACCTTCAGCCCCAGCCCCACCGTGCCCTCGCCGAAGGTCTGGGCCGGGGTGGTGGCCCCATCCACCGCCCAGTGGCCGAGAAGGTTGGCATCCACGATCAGCCCGATCCGGCCGCGCTTCCAGAGCGTGCGCTGCACGCCCACGCCTCCCAGGGCCTCGGAGCGCCAGCCCTTCTCCAGGGTCAGGCTCTGGCCGAGGTTGCCGGCGGTCATGGCCCCACCCCACAGGGTCAGAGTCCAGTCGCTCCATCGGTGCCGGGGGCTGGAGCGGCTGTGCCGGCTTTCGTCCTGCAGGGTTGGCACCAGCTCTGCTGGCACCGGCGCGGCGATGGCCGGCGCTGCCGTCACGATGGCTGCGAGCGTTGCTGCCGCACTGCGACTGGCTGGTGCCATGGCCAGTGCCGGCGGCTGCAGCGATTCTCAAGGGGGGCCGGCGTGGATCGAGAGCACCAACGGGCACCCAAACTGACCGCACACCGCTGCGCTCTGGGATGGCCTGGTTCGTGAAGATCGAGGAGGGCATCGTGGAGAAGGCCCGCTTCGATGCCGTGGTGCCGGCCCATCTGGCCTGGCTGGCGGAGCTGGAGCGGGAGGGGCACCGCCCCCGCAGCGGCTACTGGGCCGACCGCCGGGGCCGCAACGGCGAGGGTGCCGGCGGCATGCTGCTGTTCTGGGCCGACGACTGGACCGCCGCGGATCACCTGGTGCGCAGCGATCCGTTGATCGTGGCCGGCTGTGTGCACTGGAGCCTGCACGAGTGGCGGCTGGTGCACGGCGCCCTGCCCGGCTGAGGGATCGCCTGCTCTGATCAGGAGTGGAACAGCAGCACCAGCCCGGAGCTGAGCTGGTGGAATTCGCGCTCCTCGCGGCTGAGGTCGAGGCCCACCTGCAGTCCCTCCTTGAGGGCGTCCTCGTAGGGGGGCGAGCTGGGGGCCGCGCCGGCGCTCCAGAGGGCGGCGATGCCCACCGGCGTGGCGTGCCAGCGGAACCGCTGCGTGGTTCCGATCTCCGGCTCGCTCAGAGCTTCTTCGAGCAGTTCGCGAATCGGCATGGCTCCCCAGACGCGCAAGCAGCTTCGGCAGGGCCGCGGCGGCGGGCAATCAGCTGAGAGCTTTCGTGATGAACCGGCCGGCGCCCAGCAGCAGAGCGGCGGCCAGCAGCCAGAGCAGCTGCAGGCGGCGGTTGAGGCTGAGCATCCGCTCCACCGCCGCCCGATCGGGGGCCGGCCGGCCGGCGGCCAGAAGGGGTTTGGGGCGGGGCTGGCCGCCGTAGTGGTTCAGGCCCCCCAGCTGCACCCCCACCAGCTGGGCGTAGGCCGCCTGGGACACGCCGGCATTGGGGGAGGGGTCGGGCCGCCCTTCGCGGCAGGCGGCCCGCAGCAGCGCCGGCCCGCGCCAGGGCTGACCGGCGGCGGCGGGCAGGGTCAGCGCGGTGAGGCGGCAGGGCAGCCACACCAGCAGGTCGTCGAGGCGGGCGCCGGCGCTGCCCAGCCAGGTGAGCCGCCCGCGCCGGTAGCCCAGCATCGAATCGAGGGTGCTGGTGGCCTTGAAGCCCCAGGCCAGGGCCAGCGGGCCCGGCAGGTGCCAGAGGCCGGCGCTCCAGATCCCCGCTCCCACCAGCATCCAGAACAGGGGGGCGAACAGGCCATCCACGCCGTTTTCACTGGCGGTTTCAGCAAGCGCCCGCAGGATGCCGCGGGCCTCGAGGCGGTCGGTGTCGCGGCCCACGATCCAGGCCAGCCGCCGCCGCGCCGGCGCCAGATCCGGCTCGGCTGCTGGCTTCCCGGCTGCGGTCTGGCCAGCGGCGGGCGCCAGCGCCTCCAGCACTGCCCCGATGGCCTGCTCCAGGCTGCGGCCGGCTAGGGCGCTGGCCAGGGCAGCCACCAGCAGCACCTGGCCCGGCCAGCCCGTGAGCGCCAGGCGCTCCAGGCCCCAGCCCGCCAGGCCGGAGCCGGCCACCAGCTCCAGGGCGATGGCGCCGCCGGCCAGCCGCAGGGCCCAGGGACGATCGCCCGCCCAGGCCTCAGCCAGGCGCCGCAGCCGGGTGATCAGCCAGCCCATGGCGACCACCGGGTGGGGACTCCAGGGTGGATCCCCCACGAGCCGGTCGAGCCCGCAGGCCAGGGCCACCAGCAGCAGGGGCTGGATCAGGCGGCCTTCAGCCAGCTGAACATCGCCCGCAGGCCCGTGCCCACCTGCTCGATCGGATGCTGGCTGTCGCGTTCACGGATCCGGGCCATCTCCGGCTTGCCGGCTTCGCACTCGGCCACGAAGTTGCGCGCGAAGGTGCCGTCCTGGATGTCGGCCAGGATGCGCTTCATCTCCGCCTTGGTGTCGGCGGTGATCAGCCGCGGACCGCTCACGTAGTCGCCGTATTCGGCGGTGTTGGAGATCGAATCGCGCATGGCGGTGAGGCCGCCCTTCACCATCAGGTCCACGATCAGCTTCACCTCGTGCAGGCACTCGAAGTAGGCCAGCTCGGGCTGGTATCCGGCCTCCACCAGGGTTTCGAAGCCGGCCTTTACCAGTTCGCTGAGGCCGCCGCAGAGCACGGCCTGCTCCCCGAACAGGTCGGTTTCGGTTTCTTCCTTGAAGTTGGTTTCCAGGATGCCGGCGCGGGTGCCGCCGATCGCCTTGGCGTAGGCCATGGCCAGGTCGCGGGCCTTGCCGCTGGCGTCCTGCTGCACGGCGAACAGGCAGGGGACGCCCTGGCCGTTCTGGTATTCCCAGCGCACGGTGTGGCCGGGGCCCTTGGGGGCGATCATCACCACGTCCACATCGGCGGGGGGCTGGATCAGCCCGAAGCGGATGTTGAAGCCGTGGGCGAAGCTCAGCACCTTGCCGGCGCTCAGGTGCGGGGCGATCTCGGCCGCGTACACCGCCTTCTGGGCCTCATCGGGCAGCAGCACCATGATCCAGTCGGCCTTGGCGCAGGCGTCGGCCACGCTCAGCACTTCCAGACCGTCGGCTTTGGCCTTGTCGACCGAGCGGCTGCCGGCGTAGAGGCCCACCACCACGTCGATGCCACTGTCCTTGAGGTTGAGGGCGTGGGCGTGGCCCTGGGAGCCGTAGCCGATGATGGCCACCGTCTTGCCGTTCAGCAGCGAGAGATCGGCGTCGGAGTCGTAGTAGAGCTGGGCCATCCGGGCGCGGGCGTGGGCAGGGGAGCAAGAGGGGAGCTTACGCAGGCGCCCTGCTTGGCTGGCCCGACCCGGCTGGTCGTCAGGCCTCGCTGGGATGGGCGATCACCCGGTCGATGAGGCCGTAGTCCTTGGCCTCGGCGGCACTCAGGAAGTAGTCGCGGTCGGTGTCCTTCTCGATCTTTTCGAAGGGCTGGCCGGTCATCTCGGCCATGCTGTGGTTGAGCATGTCCTTGATGCGCAGGATCTCGCGGGCCTCGATCTCGATGTCGCTGGCCTGGCGCTGACTGGTGCCGCCCAGGGGCTGGTGGATCATGATCCGGCTGTGGGGCAGGGCCAGGCGCTTGCCCTTGGTGCCGGCCCCGAGCAGGAAGGCGCCCATGCTGGCCGCCAGACCCACGCAGATCGTCACCACGTCGCTCTTCACGTACTGAATGGTGTCGTAGATCGCCAGGCCGGCGGTCACCGATCCCCCGGGGGAGTTGATGTAGAGGTAGATCGGCTTGGAGTTGTCGTCGGAGTCGAGATACAGCATCTGGGCCACCAGGGCATTGGCGACACTGTCGTTCACCTCCGAGCCGAGAAAGAGGATGCGCTCCACCCCGAGGCGGGTGTAGATGTCCACCCAGCGCTCGTACTGGCTGCCGGGCAGGCGGTAGGGAACGCTGGGAGTGCCGATGGGCATGGCTGACAGAGAAAGGGGGGATCGGAAAAAGGACGTGTGCAGCGCCGTGCTGCAAGCAAGCCGTGATCCGGCTGGTGTGCCGGTGGGCGATCAGCCGAGGCCGGCGGCGGTGACGGGAACGGGGCTGGGCAGGTCTTTCTGGCTGCTGAGCACCCGGTCGATGAGGCCGTAGTCCTTGGCCTGCTCGGCGGTGAGGTAGGTCATGCGGTCGGAGTCCTTGCTCAGCTGCTCCACCGATCTGCCGGTGTTCTCGGCCAGCATCTCCAGCATGGTGTGCTTGTTGTGCAGCACCTCCTTGGCCCGGATCTGGATGTCGGTGGCCTGGCCGCGGGCGCCGCTGCGGGGCTGGTGCAGCACGATCGTGGCGTGGGGCAGGGCGGCCCGATGGCCTTTGGTGCCGGCGCTGAGGATCATGGCGGCGGTGCCCATGGCCTGGCCGATGCAGATGGTGTGCACCGGCGGCTTCACATAGCGGATGGTGTCGGCGATGGCGAAGGCCTCGGTTTCAAAGCCAATGGCATCACCGGTGTACCAGGAGGTGCCGGTGGAGTTGATGTAGAAGAAGATCGGCTTTTCCGGATTGTCGAACTCCAGATAGAGAAGCTGGGCAATGATCAGTTCGGTCACGTCCACGCCCATCTGGCGCTTGGCTTCGTCGTCGCTGAACAGGGGCAGACCCAGGTAGACGATGCGCTCCTTGAGCAGCAGGGAGGGCAGATCCGGCGGCGGGGTGCGCATCACGGCGGAGTCGCCGTAGTAGGGGGCTGACACCGACATCCGCGAACCTTGCTCATGCACTGAAACGGAGCCTAGCGGGGCCTGCCCGGGGCCCGCTCCCCCCGGTGGCGGGCTGGCTCGAGCTGGGCGAACACGATGCGGCCGGTGGGGTTCTGCAGCGCCCCGGTGATCACCACGTCGAGGCGCTCGCCCAGGCGCCCGCGCGCCCCCTCCACCACCACCATGGTGCCGTCGTCGAGGTAGCCCACCCCCTGCTCGGCCTCCTTGCCGTCGCGCACGATCTTGAGCTGCAGCTCATCGCCGGGCTGCACCTCAGGCCGCAGGGCGATCACCAGCTCGCTGAGGTTGAGCACCTGCAGCCCCTTCACCTCGGCCACCTTGGCCAGGTTGTAGTCGGCGGTGAGCAGGGTGCCGCCGGTGTCGGCGGTGAGCGTCTGGAGCTTGTCGTCGACCCCCTTGCCCTCGTAGCGGGTGCTGTTGACTACCAGCCGGCGGCCGTAGCGCTCGCGCAGCTGGCTCAGCAACTTGAGGCCGCGGCGGCCGCGGGCGCGCTTGTCGGCGTTGCCGGAGTCGGCCAGGGCCTGGAGCTCGTCGATCACGCACTGGGCCACGATCACCTGGCCCTCCAGCAGGCCCGAGTCCAGCAGGCCGCGAATGCGGCCGTCGATGATCACGCTGGTGTCGAGGATCTTGGCGCTGGCGGGCCGCAGCACCCCCTCGGCCACCAGCAGGGCCTCGGCGTTGCCGGGGCTGAACAGGCGCAGCAGGGTGCGGCCGTGCACCTCGGCCAGGTTGTAGCCCGACACGCCGAAGAACACGTTGCTGAGCACGGCCGCCAGGGGCTTGATGAAGATCACCTCCCAGGGCAGGGGCAGCAGCAGGATCGGGGCCAGCAGCAGGTTGGCCACCAGCAGGCCGAGGATCAGGCCCACGGCCCGGCTCACCAGCAGGTCGGTGGGCATCGAGCGCACCTGCTGGGTGAGGCGGCGGCGCAGCTGACTGAAGAAGAATCCCGCCAGCAGGCCGAAGAAGGCCCCGAAGCCGGCCAGCACCGTGCGCAGCCCTTCGGGGTTGTTCACCTGCACCAGCAGGGCTTCCGGCAGCAGGTCCACCCCCAGCCAGCCGGCCGCCGCCCCGGAGATCACAAACAGGATCAGGATGAGGGAGTCCACCATTGATGCTGACTCTGGTGTGCCATCCGCTCAGGCAGGCAGCATGCCTGAAACCCGGCCCCTTGGCCTGCGGGGGTAACCGCACTTGATCGTGTCCGCACACTCCGCACACTCCGCACACATCGTGGAGCCCCCCTCGCCGCGCCCCCACCCGCCGCGCCCCTACCCGCCCCGCAGCGCCTACCTGCACATCCCCTTCTGCCACCGGCGCTGTTTCTACTGCGACTTCCCGGTGGTGCCCCTGGGCGACCGGGCCGCCGCTGAGACCGGCGCGCCGGGGGCCAGGTCGATCGCGGCCTACCTGGAACTGGTGCGGCGCGAGATCGCCGCTTCACCCCCAGGCCCGCCCCTGAGCACGGTGTATCTGGGCGGCGGCACCCCCTCGCTGCTCACCCCCGCCCAGGTGGGGGAGCTGCTGGCGGCGCTGCGGGTCCGCTTCGGCCTGGCGCCCGGCGCTGAGGTGACCCTGGAGCTGGACCCGGCCAGCTTTGATGAGCGGCGGCTGGACGGCTATCTGGCCGCCGGCGTCAACCGCGTCAGCCTGGGCGGCCAGAGCTTCGACGATACTGTTCTGGCGGCCCTGGGCCGGCGCCACCGCGGCGCCGACCTGCAGCAGGCGGCCGGCTGGCTGGAGCGGGCGCGGGGCCGCGGCGATCTGGCCAGCTGGAGCCTGGATCTGATCCAGGCGGCGCCGGGCCAGGATCCCGCCGGCTGGCGCCGGCAGCTGTGCCGGGCGGTCGCCACCGGTGCGCCGCACCTGTCGGTGTACGACCTCACGATCGAGCCGGGCACCGTGTTCGCCTGGCGCCTGGAGCGCGGCCAGCTGGAGCTGCCCGATGGTGAGCTGGCCGCCGACCTGATGGACATCACCTGGGCCGAGCTCACGGCGGCGGGCTACGGCCACTACGAGATCTCCAACTACGCCAGGCCCGGCCACGCCTCGCGCCACAACCGCGTGTACTGGAGCGGTGCCGGCTGGTGGGGCTTCGGCATGGGCGCCACCGCAGCCCCCTGGGGGGAGCGCCAGGCCCGGCCGCGCACCCGGGCGGCCTACGCCGCCTGGCTGGAGCACAGCCTGGCCGCGCCCCCTTCTGCCTCGCCCCCCGCCCCCTCGCCCCGCCCCGGCCTGCCGCTGGATGAGCGCCTGATGGTGGGCCTGCGCCGCCGCGAGGGTGTGCGGCTGCCGGCCCTGCTGGCGGCGGCGGGGTGGCCGGCAGCCGAGGCCGCCCAGGTCCTCGCGGACCTGCGCCGGCGCCTGGAGCCCTGGCTGGCGGAGGGGTTGCTGCTGGAGGAGGGCGGCCGCTGGCGGCTGGCCGATCCGGTCGGCCTGGCCCTCAGCAATGGGGTGCTGCGGGAGGTGCTGGGCTGGTGGGAGCAGCGGGGGGAGCCGCTGGCCGCCGCTGGCCGGCGATCCACTGGCGCAGCGCCTCCACCGCCCGCTGCCGTCCCGGCAGCAGCGGCGGGCTGAAGGGGGGCTGGCGCGGCGTCAGACCCAGCAGGTCGGCCGTCACTCGCACCTGGCCGTCGCAGCCGTCGCCGGCGCCGATGCCCACCACGGGAATCCGCAGCCGGCCGCTCAGCTCCGCCCCCAGCTCCGCTGGCACGTGCTCCAGCACCAGCGCGAAGCAGCCGGCCGCCTGTAGGGCGTCGGCATCGTGGATCAGGCGCTGGCGGCTGGCTTCGTCGCTGCCCTGGCGCCGGTAGCCGAGGCGGTGCACCGACTGGGGGGTGAGGCCGATGTGGCCCATCACCGGGATGCCGCTGCGCACCAGCCGGTCGATCACCGCCAGGGTTTCCGGCTCGGCCCCCTCCAGTTTCACCGCCGCCGCCGGCGTCTCCTTGAGCACCCGCCCGGCGGCGGCCATGGCCTCATCGCTGCTGCACTGATAGCTGAGGAAGGGCAGGTCGCAGATCAACAGCGGCTCCTGGCCGGCCGGGCAGGTGCTGGCCAGGCCCCGCCCGGCGGCGCGGCAGTGGTGGAGCATCTCCTCAAGGGTCACCGGCAGGGTGGTGGGGTGGCCGAGCACCACCATGGCCAGGGAGTCGCCCACCAGCAGCGCATCGGCGCCGGCTTCGGCCACCAGCGCCGCCGAGAGGGCATCCCAGGCGGTGAGCACGGTGATCGGCAGGCCGGCCTGCTTGCGGAGTAGCAGATCCGCGGGGCGCAGGGGCACGGCTAAGGCTCAGGGGGGGCATTGCTAGCATCGGATCGACTCGGACCCACGCGGCCCCGACGCCCAAACCTGGTCAGGACCGGAAGGCAGCAGCCACACGGGATGCTCAGAGCAGGCGTGGACTCCGGGTCACCCTCTTGAACCGCACCCCGCTTGAGCCTTACCCGGGGGAGCAGGCGGCAGATCCACTATCGCCTGGTTCCACTGGAGCCGGGCTTCAGTGGTCACCGGATTTTCGACCCTGACGGTTGAGGAGAAACGGCGGGATCATGGCGCCGCGCCCCTCCCGCTGGGGTGGTGCTGACGGTTCTGCACCGCCGCCCAGCTCGCCCAGCAGGTTGGCGTCGGTGAAGCTCAGCGCCGGCCGCTCATGCCGGTAGGGGGCGCCGCTTTCAAAGCCGGTGGCGATCACGGTGACGTGGATCTCCCCCTCCAGGCGCTCATCCACCACGGCGCCCACGATGATGTTGGCATCGGGATCCACCACGTCGTAGATCACCTCCGACGCGGTGGTCATGTCCTCCAGGGTCATGTCCTTGCCGCCGCTAATGTTGATTACCACTCCCCGGGAGCCGTCGATGCGAGCCGACTCCAGCAGGGGGCTGGTCATGGCCGCCTGGGCCGCCTCGCTGGCGCGGCTGCGGCCGGATCCCACGCCGATGCCCAGCAGGGCGGTGCCGGCATCGGACATGACCGAGCGCACATCGGCGAAGTCCACGTTCACCAGGCCTGGCCGCACGATGATGTCGCTGATACCCTTCACTCCCATGCGCAGCACGTCGTCGGCGGCGCGGAAGGCCTCGTTCAACGGTGCTCCGGCGATGGCATCGCGCAGGCGGTCGTTGGGGATCACGATCAGGGTGTCTACGTGCTCGGCCAGGCGGGCGATGCCCTCTTCCGCCTGCCGCTGCCGCTTGCGCCCCTCGAAGCCGAAGGGCTTGGTGACGATGCCCACGGTGAGGGCCCCCACTTCCTTGGCCACCTCGGCCACGATCGGCGCCGCGCCGGTGCCGGTGCCGCCGCCCATGCCGGCGGCGATGAACACCAGATCAGCTCCCTGGAGGGATTCCTGAAGTTCGTTGCGGGATTCCTCGGCGGCCTTCTGGCCGATCACCGGGTTGCCTCCCGCCCCCAGGCCGCGAGTGAGCATCTGGCCGAGCTGGGTGCGGTGCTGGGCGGCGGATTGCAGCAGGGCCTGGGCGTCGGTGTTGAGCACCCGGTAGCCCACCCCCTGGAGATCGGAGGCGATCATCCGGTTCACGGCATTGCTGCCGCCTCCGCCCACGCCGATCACCTCGATCCGGGCCGACTGGCTGGGCACGATGCCGAGGTCTTGGGCTGGGCTGGAGGTCATGGTGGTGGCGTGGGGGGAAGCTCCGTTGGCGGAAGGGAGTTCAGCTCCCATGGCGAGATCCACCTCGAGACTCGTCTGGTCGAACTGCCCGTGTCCGTTGACCTGCCCATGCATGCTGTTGAGCGCCTGAGCGGCGAAATCGAGAAGGGTTCACACGATTACCGGGTTTCTGGGGGGGTCTGCTGCTCGTCTGCGCACATTACAAGCACCGATCACAGCCTGATCACGGTTTGATCACGGGCCGGCAGCTGGCGCTTTGGGCGGCTGTCTGAGGGCCAGTTCCGGCTGCTCCGGTTCGGTGAGATCGATGGCCTGCAGGGGCTTGCCCTGGAGATGGGGTGGCAGGGTTTCGATCAGGTGGTCGAGTACCTCCAGCCGGCGCGGCAGGCGGCCGTCGGGGGGGCCGAGGCGCACCTCCCCCAGCCGCGTGCTCTGCACCCAGAGGGTGCCGTTGGGGTCGAAGCGGATCTGGCGCAGGTCGGCCTGGAGTCGTTCACTGGTCTGGAGCATCGCGCTGATGGCCGGCCGGTGCCGCTCCTGCCAGCCCAGCACCAGCGGCCCCTCGCTGGCGGCCGCGCTCAGCCCCTGGGCCTGGCGGGCGCTCATCCAGTGGCCCTGGCGGTCCACAAAGCCCTGCTCGAGGCCGTTGGCCCCACGGCGCTGGGCCCGGGCCACCGGTTCGCGGTCCACAAGATCCACCCGCAGCCGTGGCGGGGCCATCCAGCGGCTCACCCGCACCTGCTCCACCGGCAGGGTGTCCTGGAGGTCCGCCGCCAGACGCCCTGGCTCAAGACTGAGCAGGGGCTGGGGGAAGTCCAGACCGGCAGCCTGGATCACCTGCTCGCGGTCGATGTGGCGGCTGCCGTCCACCTCCACCTGCTCGGCGCTGGTGAGGGTCCAGCCCTCGCGCAACAGCAGGGCGCCGAGGCCCGCGCTCAAGCCCAGCAGCACCAGCAGCCGCCAGGCATTGCGCAAACGCTCGTTGCGGCGCTGGAGGCGCAGCTCCCGGCGCCGCTCCACTCCCGGGGGCAGGGGGCGGGCCTGGCTCACAGCTCGCAGCGGGAGCGGGACATCAGCTCATCCATCCAACGCCGCGCCCGCTCAGCATCGGCGAAGGCCAGATCCTTTTGCTCGCCGCCGCCCACCAGGCGCAGGCGGCAACTGCCCTGGGCCTCCTCGGTGAGCGGGGCCTCACCGGAGCCCAGGGCCAGCAGCTCCACCAGCTCCAGCTGCTTGATCACGAAGCTGTCCTCCAGCTGCAGCCGCCCGGCCTCGAAGCGGCTCCAGCTCAGCACCCCATCCACCAGCCGGGCGGCGCCGCAGCCGTCGAGCTTGGCCAGCTCGGAGCCAGCGGCCCAGTCGCGGAACAGCTGCTGGCGCCGCCGCTCCAGCCAGCCGAGGGCCACCAGCAACACGAACACCAGCAGCAACGGCAGCCACAGCAGGCCCTGACTCATCGCCCCACACCTCCCATCAGCAGGGAAGGACGGCATTCTCCCGCCGTCTGCAGCAGCTCGTGCACCAGGGCATCGAGGCCTACACCACTGGCCTGCCACAGCATCGGATACATGCTCTGGCTGGTGAAGCCCGGCAGGGTGTTGATCTCGTTCAGCCAGAGCTGGCCGCTGGCCTCGTCGTAGAAGAAGTCCACCCGCGCCAGCCCCGCGGCGTTCACCGCCTGGCAGGCCTGGATGGCCATGGCCCGGGCCCGCTCGGCCACGGCCTCGGGCACCTCGGCAGGGATCACGGTGTGGCTGCGGCCCTCGCTGTACTTGGTCTCGTAGTCGTACCAGTCGGCGTCGAAGCGGATCTCACCCAGCACCGAGGCCTGCAGCGGCCGCCCGCCGCCCCCCTTCACCGCGCATTCCAGCTCCCGGGCGCTCACCCCCTGCTCCACCACGATGCGGGGATCGAGGGCGGCGGCCGCCCGCAGTCCCGCCAGCAGTCCGGCGCGGTCGGTGGCCTTGCTGATGCCCACCGAGGAGCCCAGGTTGGCGGGCTTGACGAAGCAGGGGTACCCCAGCTGCCCCCCCAGCCGCTCCAGCAGGTCCTGCGGATCGGCCTCCAGCTCGGCGGCGGCCACGCAGGCGTAGGGCACCTGGGGCAGGCCGGCGGCGGCGAAGGCGGCTTTCATGGCCTGCTTGTCCATGCCCATCGCCGAGCCCAGCACGCCTGAGCCCACAAACGGTGTGCCCATCAGGGTGAACAGCCCCTGGATGGTGCCGTCCTCACCGTTGGGGCCGTGCAACGCGGGAAACCACACATCGATCTCCAGGGCTCCGGCGGGAAAGCCGCGGAAGCCCCCTTCCGCCGGCGGTGCGCCGGCGCCGGCCAGGGCCTCCTGCAGCTGCTGATCGCTGGCCGGGGTGCCCTGCTCCAGCACCGCCGCCGCCAGCGGCGGCCCCCACCAGCGGCCGGCCAGGTCGATGTAGAAGCAGCGCACGCTGTAACGCCCGCCATTGCCCCCTTGGCGCAGGCCCCGGGCCACCGTGGCCGCCGAGCGGATCGACACGGCGTGCTCGCCGGAGGCTCCGCCGAAGATCAGGCCCACCCGCAGCGGCGCGGCAGGGGGGGCATGGGGGGGAGCCGAAGCGGAATCCCCGAGGGCGGGGTGGGCGGCGGAGGGCATCGCCGGGCTGAAACTCAGGCCAGTGTGCCGCTCAACGAGAAGGCGCGCACCTGGTCGATGCGCACGGTCACCAGCTCGCCGGGCTGGATGGTGGTGCCGTCGGGCCGCTGGCCGGGGAAGAAGGTGAGCCGGTTGGTGCGGGTGCGGCCCATCACCTGGGCTGGATCCTTGGGATTGGTGCCCTCCACCAGGATCTGCTCGCGGCGGTCGGCGTAGCGGGCGCTGCGCTCGCGGGCCTTGGCCTCCACCAGGGCATTGAGCTCATGCAGCCGCTCCACCTTCACCGTTTCGGGGAGCTGATCGGGCCAGCCGGCCGCCGGGGTGTTGGGCCGCGGCGAGTAGGCGGCGGTGTTCACCTGGTCGAAGCCGATCTCCTCGATCAGATCCAGGGTGCGTTGGTATTGCGCATCGGTTTCGCCCGGGAAGGCCACGATCACATCGGCGCTGATCGAAGCATCGGGCATGCGCTCGCGGATGCGCTCGATGATGCGGCGGTAGCGGTCCACAGTGTAGCCGCGGGCCATCGCCTTGAGCACGGCGTCGTCGCCGCTCTGGAAGGGGATGTGGAAGTGCTCGCACACCTTGGGCAGTGCGGCGCAGGCGTCGATCAGCCGCTCGGTGAAATAGCGCGGGTGGCTGGTGGCGAAGCGGATCCGCTCAATGCCCGCCACGTCGTGCACGTGATGGAGGAGATCCGTGAGGGTGTGCCGGCGGCGGCCTTCCGGGGTGATGCCGGGCAGGTCGCGGCCGTAGGCGTCGATGTTCTGCCCCAGCAGGGTGATCTCCCTGAAGCCGCGCTCAGCCAGGCCCTCCATCTCCAGCTTGATGGCCTCCGGCAGGCGCGACTGCTCCTGGCCCCGCACCGACGGCACCACGCAATAGGTGCAGCGCTCGTTGCAGCCGTAGATCACGTTCACCCAGCCACACACCTGGCTGTCGCGGCGGGCGGTGGTGATGTCCTCGAGGATGTGGTGCTCGCCGGTGGCCACCACCTGCTGGCCCTGCTCCACCTGCTCCAGCAGCACAGCGAGGCGGTTGGCGTGCTGGGGGCCCATCACCAGATCCAGCTCGGGCACCCGCCTCAGCAGCGACTCGCCCTCCTGCTGGGCCACGCAGCCCGCTACCACCAGGGTGAGATGGGGGTTGGCACGCTTGCGTTGCGCCTGGCGCCCGAGATAGCTGTACACCTTCTGTTCCGCGTTGTCGCGGATCGTGCAGGTGTTGTAGAGCACCAGATCCGCTTCCAGTTCCGCCGTGGCCTCCCGGTAGCCCATGGCCTCCAGGATCCCGGCCATGCGCTCGGAATCGGCCTTGTTCATCTGGCAGCCGAAGGTGGTGATCCAGTAGCTGCCGCGGCCCTGGCCCGGCTGGGGGCGGTGGGCCTGCGGCGCTGGGGCCGGAACCGGCGCTGGGCCGGACGCTGGGAAAAGGGTGGCTGTCATGGGCACCAAGTTTGATGGATGGCTCGCCGTCGCCGTCGGTGGCCTCCGGGAGGCCAAGCTGGATGGGATCGCCGGCGATGGATGCACTGCCGCCTGCACCGTTTCCAGCTCACAAAGGCCGTGCCGCTGGCGATCAGCCGGGGCACCACCGCAGCGGTGGAACACCTGCGGGTGGAGATCGAGCACGACGGCATCACCGGCCTGGGGGAGACCGGCGGGCTCGACACCGGCCACCGCCACTACGACACCGCCGCCATCGCCACGGAGCTGGAGGCGTTGCTGCCGCGCCTCGAGCCCCTGGCGCCCGAACCCATGCAGGCCCTCGAGCCCCTGCTGGCGGCGCTGTCGCCGCCGGCCCGCTGCGGCCTGGATCTGGCCCTGCACGACTGGTGGGGCAAGCGGCTGGGCCAGCCGCTGCACAGGCTCTGGGGCCTGGATCCGGGGGCCTGTGTCGCCACCAGCGTCACCCTCGGGCTGGGGGAGCCCGCGGCGGTGCTGGCGCGGCTCGAGCGCTGGTGGGCCCAGCTGCCGGCCACCCGCATCAAGCTCAAGCTGGGCAGTCCTGACGGCCTCGACCACGACCGCCGGCTGCTGGAGGCGGTGGCCGCGGCGATCGAACGCCGCCGCCAGAGCACAGGCGCCCCCTGCGAGCTGCAGGTGGATGCCAACGGCGGCTGGGATCTGGCCGCCGCCCGCGCCATGGTGCAGCCCCTGCAGCGCGCCGGTGTGGTGCTGCTCGAGCAGCCCCTGGCTCCCCTGACCGATCCCCACCGCGACCGGGCCGGTTTCGCTGCCCTCAAGCCCCAGTGCCCGGTGCCCGTGGTGGCCGATGAGAGCTGCTGGGATCTTGGCGATCTGCTGCGCCTGGCCGCGGTTGTGGACGGTATCAACATCAAGCTGCTCAAGTGCGGCGGCCTGGCGGAGGCCCTGCTGATGGCGCGCACGGCCCGGCGGCTGGGGCTGGGGGTGATGCTGGGCTGCTATTCCGATGGCAGCCTGCTCAACGGCGCCGCGGCCCAAGTGCTGCCGCTGGTGCGCTGGCCCGACCTCGACAGCCACCTCAATCTCGTGGATGACCCCTTCAGCGGTCTGGAGCTCCTCGGCGACCGGCTGGTGCCTCCCGGCGCTCCCGGGCTGGGAATTGGCCTGCGTGACGGGGAGCTGGATGGCGGGCGGGGGGAGCGATGCTGAAGCCTGAGCAGCCCCTTGTGCTGCTGCAGCACGGTGGCCTGGCCGACCTCTCCGGCAAGACCGGCCTGGCCCTGCTGCGCTACCGGCCAGGCCCGATCGTGGCGGTGGTGGATCCGGCCCACGCCGGCTGCTCGCTGCTGGAGGTCACCGGCATCGACCGGCCCGTGCCGGTGGTGGCCTCCCTGGCGGAGGCGCTGCCCTACGAGCCCGAGGTGGCGGTGGTGGGCCTGGCCCCCTCGGGCGGGAGGCTGGGGCCGGCGTTGCGGGGCGATCTGGCGGCGGCCCTGGCGGCCGGGCTGAGCGTGGCCTGCGGGCTGCACAGCCGCATCGGCGACGACCCCGAGCTGGCGGCGCTGCGGCGCGATCCAGCCTGGATCTGGGACCTGCGCCAGGAACCGCCGGACCTGGCGGTGGCCAGCGGCCGGGCGGCGGCCCTGCCCTGCCGGCGGCTGCTGGCCCTGGGCAGCGACATGGCCGTGGGCAAGATGAGCGCCTGCCTGGAGCTGGCGGCGGCGGCCCGGCGGCAGGGTCTGGCAGCCCGCTTCGTGGGCACCGGCCAGGCCGGCATCCTGATCAGCGGCGCGGGCGTGGCCCTCGATGCGGTGCGGGTCGACTACGCCGCCGGTGCGGTGGAGGCGGCGGTGCTGAGGGCCGGCGAGGAGCTCGGCGCCGGCGGGCTGCTGCTGGTGGAGGGCCAGGGCTCGCTGGCCCATCCCGGCTCCAGCGCCAGCCTGCCGCTGTTGCGTGGCAGCCAGCCCACCGACCTGCTGCTGGTGCACCGGGCCGGCCAGCGCCATCTCAAGGGGCTGCCCCAGGTGCCGATCCCCCCACTCCCCGAACTGATCGCGGTGGCCGAAGGTCTGGCCGGCCTGGGCCGCAGCGACGGGCAGCGGCCGCGGGTGCGGGCCGTGGCCCTCAACACGGCCCAGCTGGATGACGCCGCCGCCCTGGCTGCTCTGGCGGCCACGGCCGAACTCACCGGGCTGCCCTGTGCCGATCCGGTGCGCCACGGGGGTGAGGCCCTGCTGGCCGCTGTGCTGGCCGGATCCGGATTGGCCTGATCGCGGCTGGCCGGGAAAGAAGGGGCGAGCGAGGGGATTCGAACCCCCGAATGGCGGCGCCACAAGCCGCTGCCTTAACCACTTGGCGACGCCCGCCGTGGTGGGTGCCAATGTACCAATGCGTCCGGCTGCTGCTCCCGCTTGGCCCCTGCCCTCCGAGGTCCCTGGCTTGGTGGGCTGCTGCTGGCCGCTCTGGCGGCGGCCGGCCTGGGGGCGACCAACCCCTCGCCGGCCGCCTTCGAGCGCTTCGCCGCCCGCCACCTGGTGGATGAGCTCGACCGCCTGCTGTGTGAGGGCGACGCCCTGCCGCCCCTAGTGCGGCTGGCGCTGCCCAACTGCAGCGAGCTGGTGCAGGCCCAGAACGTGGCCCTCGGCGCCCTGGTGAGCCAGCAGAGCCAGCGCTGGAACCTGGGGCTGCTGAGCGTGTACCGCACCGACCTGGGCGGCCAGCAGGTGCTGATCTGGCAGTTGCCCCGCTTCCGCGCCACCGTGCTGGGGGTGGCAGGCCGGTTTCTGATCGTGCAGGCCAGCCTCGACGACGTCGAGCGATGAGAGCGGCCCCCGAGCGTCTCTGTCTGCGTCTGCCGCGGGCCCTGCTGGATCCGCGGCTCAGCGGCCTGCCGGTGGGCGCCGCTGACGGACTGGTGGCGATTGAGCTGGAGCAGCGCCAGGGCCGGATCACGGCCCTGCGCCCCCTGGACCAGGCGGCTGCCGCCGCGGCCGGGCCCCTGCCCCTGGCCCTCACCCCCCTGGTGGAGCCCCATGCCCACCTCGACAAGTGCTTCACCGCCGGCGCCTTCCCCAACCCGGAGGGCACCATCGCCGGGGCCATGGCCAGCAACCGCCGCGAGAGCGAGCAGCGCAGCGCCGAGCAGGTGCTGGAGCGGGGGGAGCGGGCCCTGGAGCGGGCCTGGCGCCACGGTCTGCGCGCCATCCGCAGCCACATCGACAGCGGCGGGCCGGCGACCCGCCCCAGCTGGGAGGCCCTGCTGGAGCTGCGCCGCCGCTGGGCCGGCCGGGTGGAGCTGCAGCTGGTGGCCCTGGTGCCCCTGGCCCACTGGAGCAGCGCCGAGGGGGAGGAGCTGGCGCGCTGGGTGGCCGACCGCGGCGGCCTGCTGGGGGGCGTGCTGGGGCCGCCCTACGGGCGCCTGCGCTCCGACCGCGATGCCCTGGGGGCCCTGCTGGGGCTGGCCGAGCGCCTGGGCACCGGTGTGGATCTGCACGTGGACGAGGCCGATGACCAGCCCGGCCGCGGCGTGACCCTGGTGGCGGCGGTGGCCGCCGAACGGCGCTGCGGCGTGCCGATCACCTGCAGCCATGCCGCCAGCGTCGCCCTGCTGGGCAGGCGGCGGCTGGAGCGGCTGGCCGAGCAGCTGGCGGCGGCCGGGATCGCCGTGGTGGCCCTGCCGCTCACCAACCTCTGGCTGCTGGGCCGCCGGCCCGAGCGCACGCCGCTGCTGCGGGTGCAGGCGCCGATCCGCAGCCTGCAGCGCGCCGGCGTGCTGGTGGCCATGGGCGGCGACAACGTGCAGGACCCCTGGTATCCAGGCGGCGACTTCGATCCGATCGAACTGCTGCGGCTGGCGCCGCTCACCAGCCACCTCTGGCCGGCCCAGCGCCAGGGTCTGGCGCCGTTCAGCACCGCCCCGGCGCGGCTGCTGGATCTGGAGTGGGACGGGCTGGTGCGCGAGGGCGGACCGGCCGATCTGGTGTTGCTGGCCGCCGGCGACTGGACCGACCTGCTGGCCCGCAGCCCCCAGCGTCTGGTGCTGCGCGACGGGCACTGCCTGCCGCCGCCGCCGCTGCAGCAACCCTCGCCCCTGCTGCCGACCGTCAGCATGGCCTGAGCCGATTGGCCGCCATGGCGCCCATCTCCAGCGATGCCCAGATCGACGCCCTGGCCGCTGAGCTGCGGCGTCTGGATCCGGCCCTGGCCCAGGTGACGACGGCCGACGGCGCCGAGCTGGAGCGCCTCTCGCGCGACTTCTTCAACTACTCGCCGGTGCTGGTGGAGCGCTTCGCCGGCGCCCGGGCCCAGCTGGCGGTGCGGGCCACCGCCGTGGAGCAGGTGCGCCTGGTGGCCGGCGCCTGCGCCCGCCGTGGTGTGCCCCTCACCGTGCGCGGTGCCGGCACCGGCAACTACGGCCAATGCGTGCCCCTGGCCGGCGGGGTGGTGCTCGATCTCACAGGCCTCAGGCGCCTGCGCCAGCTGGAGCCGGCCAGTGGTGTGATCGAGGTGGAGGCCGGCGCCGTGATGGCCGCCATCGACGAGCAGCTGGCCCCCCAGGGCCGGGCCCTGCGGCTGGTGCCCAGCACCTGGCGCAGCGCCACCATCGGCGGCTTCATCGCCGGCGGCGCCGGCGGCATCGGTTCGCTGCGCTGGGGCTTCCTGCGCGATCCCGGCAACCTGCTGGGCCTGGAGGTGGTGACGGTGGAGCCCGAGCCGCGGCTGCTGCGGCTGGATGCGGCCGCCAGCGCCCCGCTCAACCACGCCTACGGCACCAACGGCATCCTTACCGCCCTGCGCCTGCCTACCACCGAGGCGCTGGCCTGGCAGCAGCTGGTGGTGGGCTTCGCCAGCTGGGAGCGTGCCCTGGAGGCGGCCCGCAGCCTGCCGGCCACGGCCTTTCTGCTCAACGGCCTCACCCTGCTGGAGGCGCCGATCGCCCAGCGCTCCCCCTGGCCGGCAGGCTGCCCGGCGGCGGCGGCCGGCGAGCACCGCCTGCTGCTGCTGGCGGCCCCCGATGCCCTCGAGCCCCTGCCCGCCTGGCTGGCCGAGCGGGGCGGCACGCTGGTGTGGCAGGCGCCCCAGGGGGCCAGCCGCGGCCTGCCGCTGCGGGAGCTGTGCTGGAACCACACCACCCTCCACTGGCGCGCCCAGGTGAGCGGCTGGACCTACCTGCAGCTGCTGCTGCCCGAGCCCGTGGCCCCCTGCCTGGAGGCCCTGCGGCAGCGCTGGGGCGACGACCTGCTCTGGCACCTGGAGGCCGTGCGCCAGCAGGGGGTGCCGCGGCTGGCAGCCCTGCCGCTGCTGCGCTGGCAGGGGCAGGAGCGGCTGCAGGAGCTGATCGACCAGGCCCGGGGCCTGGGGGCGGTGCTGTTCAACCCCCACGTGATCACCGTGGAGGACGGCGGCCTGGGGGTGGTGGACGCGGACCAGGTGGCCGCCAAGGCCGCCTACGACCCGGCCGGGCTGCTCAACCCCGGCAAGCTGCGCGGCTGGCCCGCGGCTGGCCGCTGAGGGGCTCCGCTCAGCGGCAGCCCAGGCTGAGCCGGGTGTCGGCGCCAGTGACGGGGTTGACGCCCTCGGCCTCGCGGCAGAGCTGCAGCTGATCGGCCCGGTCGATCAGGGCCTCGCTGAAGTCGGCGTTGGTGACGGTGGCGCCGGTGAAGTTGCTGCCCGAGGCGATCACGCCGCTGAGCAGCGCATCGGTGAAGTCGGCGCCGGCGAAGTCCACCTTGTCCATCAGCACGCCGCTCAGATCGGCACCGCGGAAGCTGGCCTCGGGGAAGGCGGCCTGGGTGAGGATCGCCCCGTGCAGGTTGGTGCCGGCGAAGTTGGCGTGGCGGCCGGAGGCGCCGGCGAAGGAGGTGTTGGCCAGATCCTGGCCATGGAAGTCGGCCTCGTTCTGGTTGGTGAGGGTGTAGTCCACCCCCGAGAACTCAGCCCGGGCCGGTGCCGCCGTCAGCAGCAGGGCCAGGGCCAGCCCCACCAGCAGCAGGGCTGTCAGCAGCCGGGTTGCCGCCCTGGGCTGGGCGGCCTGGGATGGAGGCAGGACCGTGGCCGGCGGGGCGGCCGTCAGGGCGGGAGTGGACACGCGGGCGATCGGCGGGGGGCTGAATCACACTCTGACCCCGGGAGCGTCAGCCAGCAGCTGGCCGATCAGGTAGAGGGAGCCGGCCACGATCACGGCAGGGTCGCCGCAGCCAGCCCCGAGGCACGCACGCTCAGCGTCCGTGGCCTGCACGGCCTCGCGGATGGCGCTGCCGGGATCCTCGGCCGCCTGCAGCTGGGCGGCCAGTCCCGGCTGCGGTCCGGCGGCCAGGACCTCCCGCAGCGCGGCCAGGGTCCAGCTGCTGTGGCCGGCCACCGGCACGATCCAGGCCCGGTCGGCGGGCCCCAGCAGGGCCTCGAGGATCGCCGGGCCCTGCTTGGCGGCCAGCATCCCCAGCACCCAGCGCCGCGGCCCCGGCGCCAGGCCGTAGCGGCCGGGATCGGCATCCAGCTCCGCCCGCAGGGCGCTGGCCGCGGCGGGGTTGTGGGCGCCATCCAGGAGCAGCGGGATCCCCTGCCAGCGGTGCGGCTGCAGGCGGCCCGGCCAGCGGGCGGCGGCGAAGCCCTGGCGGATCGCCGCTTCGTCGATCCGCCAGCCCCGTTCGGCCAGGGCTTGCAGCATGCCCAGGGCCACGGCCCCGTTTGCGCTCTGCACCGCTCCGGGCAGTCCCAGGGGCCAGCGTTGACGATCCAGGAGCGGCGGCCAGCGCAGCTCCGCCCCGAGCTCCTCGGCCCGGCGGCGCAGCACCGCCGCCGCCTCCGGCCGCTGGGGACCACTCACGGCCACCACCCCCGGCTGCAGCACACCCGCCTTCTCGCCGGCGATCGTCGCCACGTCCGGTCCCAGGAACTCGGCGTGGTCGAGGTCGATGCTGGCGAAGCCCACCACCTCCCGGCCCGGATGGCAGCTGGTGGCATCCAGCCGTCCGCCCAGACCCACCTCCAGCACCACCAGCTCCTGGCCGCTGTCGGCGAAGGCCAGGAAGGCCGCGGCTGTCACCAACTCGAAGGGGGTGAGCCCGCGGCGGCGGGCGGCGGGCTCGGCGGCCTGCAGGTGCCGGCGCAGCTCGGGGGCGGTGATGCAGTCGGCCCCCAGGCGGATGCGCTCGGTCCAGCTCACCAGATGGGGCGAGGTGTAGAGGCCGGCGCGCAGGCCGGTGGCCAGCAGGGCCTGGTGCACCAGGGTGCAGACCGAGCCCTTGCCGTTGGTGCCGGCCACCTGCACGGCCGCAAACCGGCGCTCCGGGTGCCCCAGATCTGCCAGGGCGCCCCGCAGCCGCTCCAGCCCCAGGTCCACGCCACGGCGGCTGAAGGGCTCGATCAGGTCGGCGAAGGGATCGGCGGCCCCCAGGCCCGTTGCGTCAGACAAGGCTGAGCAGGGCCCGCTCCAGGCGCTGCACGGCTTCACGCAGGTGCTTGGGCTTGATCGTGAGCGGCGGCACGAAGCGCACCACGGTGGCCCCGGCCGGTACGAGCAGCAGCCCCTCCGCCAGGGCCGCCTTCACCACCTGCGGGGCGCTGGGGGCCTCGGGGCGCAGCACCAGACCCTGCAGCAGGCCCCAGCCGCGCTGGCCGGCCAGCAGCTGGGGGTGGCGGGCCACCAGCTCCTCCAGCTGCTGACGCAGCAGGTCGCCGCTGCGCTGCACCTGGGCGAGCAGATCGCGGCGCTCGATCTCCGCCAGCACGGTGAGCCCGGCGCGGCAGGCGAAGGGATTGCCCCCGAAGGTGCTGGCGTGGTCGCCGGGGCGGAAGTGGTCCGCCGCCTGCTTCACCGCCAGGGCGCCGATGGGGATGCCGCCGCCCAGCCCCTTGGCCAAGGTGAAGGCGTCGGGCTCCACCCCGAGCCGCTCATAGCCCCAGAGGCGGCCGCTGCGGCCCACGCCGATCTGCACCTCATCGAAGATCAGCAGGATGCGGTGCTGGTCGCAGAGCTGGCGCAGGCGCTGGAAGAAGGCCGGATCGCCGGGATTCACCCCACCCTCCCCCTGCAGGGGCTCCACCAGCACCGCCGCCACCCGGGGGCCGTCGGCCTCGCACTCGGCCAGCAGCGCCTCGAAGGCGGCGGTGTCGTTGTAGGGGAAGTAGCGGAAGCCCTGCACCATGGGCTCGAAACCCTGGTGGTAGCGGGGCTGGCCGGTGGCCGTCACGGCGGCCAGGGTGCGGCCGTGGAAGCTGGCCTCGGCGGTGAGGATCAGGGGCGGGCGGCCGTCACGCCCATCGATGCCGCGCACCAGCTGGCCGTGCTTGCGGGCCAGCTTGATGGCCGCCTCATTGGCCTCGGCGCCGGAGTTGCAGAAGAACACCCGGTCGAAGCAGCTGCGTGCGGTGATCGCCGCGGCCAGTTGCTGCTGTTCCGGAATCCGGTAGAGGTTGGACACATGCTGCAGCGTCCCCAGCTGGCGGCACAGGGCCTCGCGCAGGCGCCGGTCGCTGTGGCCGAGGGTGCACACGGCGATGCCGGCGACGCAGTCGAGGTAGCGCCGACCAGCGGTGTCCCACAGCCACACCCCCTTGCCCCGGGCCAGCTCCACCGGGAAGCGGGCGTAGGTGTCCATCACCGGATTGGGGATAGGAGCGGTGGGACTTGAACCCACATGCCCGAAGGCGCTCGATTTTGAGTCGAGTCCGTCTACCAATTCCGGCACGCTCCCACGGGTGGGAGCTTAGGCGGCGAGGGCGCTGGCGCCGGCTTTGGTGGTGGGGCTGCAGCGCACGATCGAGGCTCCCACGGCATTCAGCTTGCCTTCGAGGTTGGCGTAGCCGCGGTCGAGGTATTCCAGGCCGTAGACGTCGGTGCTGCCTTCAGCGGCCAGCCCGGCCAGCACCATCGCCGCCGAGGCCCGCAGGTCGGTGCCCTGCACCGGCGCGCCGCTCAGCCTGGCGACGCCTTCGATGAAGGCGGTGTGGCCCTGGGTGCGGATGCAGGCGCCCATGCGCTGCAGCTCAGCCACGTGCTGCAGGCGGTTTTCGAAAATGCTCTCGGTCACCAGGCTGGTGCCCTCGGCGGTGGCCAGCAGGCTCATGAACGGGGCCTGAAGGTCGGTGGGGAAGCCGGGGAAGGGTTGGGTGCGCAGATCCAGGCCCTTCACTCGCTCGGCGGAGAGGGTGAGACCGCCATCATCGTCGTAGTCGAGGACGCAGCCGGCCTGTTCCAGCTTGCTGAGCACCGCACAGAGGTGTTCCGGGATCAGCGGTGCCACCCGCAGGCTGGAGCGGGTGATGGCGGCGGCGAGCAGGAAGGTGCCGGCCTCGATGCGGTCGGGAATCACCGCGTAGTCGGCCCCGTGCAGGCGGTCGACGCCGGCGATGGTGATCGAGGCCGTGCCGGCGCCGCGGATGCGGGCGCCCATGGCCACCAGCAGGTCGGCCAGATCCACCACCTCGGGTTCGAGGGCGGCGTTCTCGATCAGCGTCTCGCCGTCGGCGAGAGCAGCCGCCATCATCAGCGTTTCGGTGGCCCCCACGCTCGGGCAGTCGAGCACGATGCGAGCCCCTTTAAGCCGACGGCTGGGACCTGGCACCGCCGCGGTGACCACACCATGCTCAATGGTGACCTGGGCCCCAAGGGCCTTCAGGCCCTTGACGTGCTCTTCAACCGGACGGCTGCCGATCTTGCAGCCTCCGGGAAGGGGTACCCGGGCCATGCCCATGCGGGCCAGCAGGGGGCCGATGCAGAAGAAGCTGGCCCGCAGGCTGTTCACCAGTTCGTAGGGAGCTTCGGTGCGGTCGATGCCGGAGCCGTCCAGCTCCAGGGCATCGCCATGGCGCTGGACCCGTCCGCCGAGACTCTCGAGCATGTCCGCCATGCCGCCGATGTCGGTGAGGGCCGGCACATTGCGGAGGCGGATGGTGTTGCGGCTGAGCAGGCAGGCGGCCATCAGCACCAGGGCCGAATTCTTGGCGCCGCTGACGCGCAGCTCGCCGCTCAGGGACCGTCCGCCAAGGACGCGCAGAAAGGAACGATCGCTGTCCAGGGGAGGCTCGCTATTAGTGAGTGCGGCGGCCATCGGGGAGGCCAGCTGCGTGGCCGAGAGTAAGGGGGAACCGGGCCCGGAAGCGGTCGCTGTGATCACGCCGGTTGCCCGGGTGCCGGTTGTCTGGGTCTTGGTGGGGACAGCGTTGAGGGTCACGGGCCGGTCTGTCCCTTGCAATGGTCGACGAAGTGTGCCAACAAACTCGTATTTCGTCCAGCTGTCCGCCAGGTGAACTGGCCCTGGCGGGGGGGCGCGCCCGGGCGGCCCGCCGGCTGGTGATGTCGTACCTTTGGGCGGTCGCCACAGGCGGCAGCCACGCGGATGTGGCGGAATTGGTAGACGCGCTAGTTTCAGGTACTAGTGGCAGCAATGTCGTGGGAGTTCAAGTCTCCCCATCCGCATCAATGGCCACGGTCTGATTCTTCACGGTCTG
>REEV01000048.1 GCA_007694915.1 Cyanobium sp. PLM2.Bin73
CCACCCTCGATCGCCGCGATTTCGGCGTCTACCGCCTGCCGGGAGGGGAGGCGCTCATCAACGTTCTGGATCCGCAGGGCTGAGCCAGGGATGGGCGGCGACCTGGTGGTCAGCCTGGCCGGGCCCACGGCCGGTTTTGCCTTCAACTCAGGAGCTCAGCCGTGGCGATCCGCAGCACGGCTTCCGCCGTGGCCAGGGCGGCCTGGCTGTCGTTGGCATCGAACAGATCGGCCGGTGCCTCATCCCCCTGGGGGTAGCGGGTGTCGCTGTTCATGCGGGTGAGGGGTTTGAGGTGCAGCTCCGCCAGGGCCTGGGTGTTGAGGCCCTGCGTTTGCAGCATCATGCAGCGGGCCGCGTCCAGATCGTTTTGGGCCTGGCGGATCCAGGCCTCAGCCCGCGGGGTCATGGCTGATCGAGACGCAGGGCGTCGGCCAGGGCCTCGGCCGCGGCCTGGCTGGGGGCGATGGCCAGCAGGTCGACATCGGAGTAGGCGTCCCAGTCGCCGCGGGCCAGGGAGCCGAACAGCCACACTTCACTCTCCGCATGGGCGGCCGCCACCCGCTGGGCCCCCTGGCGCAAGGGGGCCAGGCGGGCGCTGCGGCGCTGCTCACGGATGGCGGCCAGGCTGCCCATGGCCCCAGGTTAGGCAGCAGGGGGTCAGGGCCTCGGCAAGGGCAGGCCGCCGGCGGCAGACGCCGGCGTGCCCTGCATCAGCACCTCCTGGCGCGGCAGGCCGAGGCGGATGCCCTCGCGGTCGAAGGCCTCCTTCACGCGCAGGCGGAACTCGCGGCCCACCGGCCACTGGGCCAGGGGCAGGGTCTGGATCCACACCCGGATCAGGCAGCCCGACTGGCGCAGTTCATCCACCCCCAGCACCTCCGGGGTGCCGAGGATCGAGTCGGCCCAGTCGGGGTCGTGGCGCATGCCCTCGGCCACGCGGCGGATCAGGTCGAGCACGGCCCGCAGGTCTTCGTCGGCCGCCACCTCCACCAGGAAGTTCACCCGCGACCAGTCCTTGGTGAGGTTCTCCACGGCGCGGATCTGGCCGTTGGGCAGGCTGGTGAGCTGGCCGTCGATGCCGCGCAACTGGGTGTTGAACAGGTTCATGTTCTCCACGAAGCCGCTGTGGGGCGGGATCGTCACCACATCGCCGATGGCGAAGCGGTCGGTGAGGATGATCAGCAGGCCCTGCATGAAGTCATCGAGGATGTTGCGCAGCAACAGGCCTGCGCCCACGGCCAGCACGCCGGCACCGGTGAGCATCGATTGGTTGATGCCCGCGATCACCAAGGTGAGCACGATGCCGATGCCGATGCACACGATGGTGGCTAGGTTTCTGAGCATCTTGGTGTACGTCACAGCTTGCAGCGCATAGCGCCGGGAGCTGGGATTGCGGATCGTCGATTCGATTGTCCAGGAGTTCACGCTGTGGTCGATCGCCAGCAGCAGCACCCAGCGCACCACGATCAGGGCCAGCCACATCAGCGGCACACTCACCGACCGCTGCATCAGCAGCAGGGAGCCGATGCGGGTGTTGGGATAGAAGATCGCGATCGCCCCGATGCCGCCTGCCAGCAGGCTGAGCTGCAGCAGGCCCGTGATCAGCAGCGCCATCTCCAGCAGGTTGCGGGCCTGGTTGCGCCAGCCCTGCTGGCGCAGGCTGGGGATCGAGAGCGAGTCGAACAGCCGGCCGGTGCCCTCGATCAGCAGCTGGGGCTGACGCCCTGCGCGCCTGCCCAGGCGTTCCAGCCAGCCCCGCCGCCGTTGGCGGCGTGCCGGCGGCGGCCCGGAGTGTTCGGCCTCGGGAGAGGCATCAGCCCCGGCCTCGCCAGCGGCGGCGTCAGGGGTGGCGTCAGGGGGGGGCGCCACACCGGAGGGCTCCAGGCTGCCGCTGTAGGCGGCCATCACCTCGCGCTTGGCGGAGTCGCGCAGGGCCTCGCTGCTGGCGCGCAGGCGTCGCAGGGCCCGGAGAAGCTCCGAGCGGATCACGGCCAGGCCCAGCAGCAGCGTCACCACCACGCCAGCCACGGCTGAAGTGAGCAGCAGCCGGCCGGCGGGAAACCGGCGGTTGAACTCCACGCCCCACAGCGATTCACTGATCACCTTCTGCAGCGCCGTTTTCCACTGCTCCGCCAGCTCCAGCTCCGTGCTGCCGGCGTGGGCGGCGTCGGGCTCGGTCACCGTCACCAGCGTCGACGGACCCAGGCCCAGCTCGGGGGACGCTGGCACGAACACCACCGGCACGTTGTTGCGGAAGCCCACCGCCACGGTGGGAGTGAGGGGGTGCAGCGACTGGCGATTCAACACGCTCCAGAAGGTGGGGGCGGCCCGCTCCCGGATCGCCGCCGCCGCCTGCTGCTGCTCCGCTGACAGGCTGGTGCTGTCGCCCTGGAGGGTTGTGCGCACCTGGAGGATCACCTCCTTGACGCTGCGCTCCACCGTGGCCGCCCGTCGCTCCACCGCCCGCGCGGCGGCCCGGTCGCTCATGCCCTCCTCGGGCTCGATCGCCAGGGTGATCAGGTTGATCACGTCGTGGCGGAACACCACGGTGCTGCACCACAGGCGGCCGCAGGAGAAGGCCGTGTTGCGCTGCAGGAGGCTCTCCTCCCCGGCGGCGGCGTTGCTGCTGCTGCTGCCGCCGGGCATGGCCAGGAAGGCCGCCGCCGGCTGGCCCAGCAGCAGGCTCAGGCCCAGGCCCAGCAGCAGGGGCAGGTGCCAGAGCCGCCTGCGCAGCAGGGGCCAGCGCCAGCGCCTCCCCGCCCCTCGAGCCCGCATCCAGCCCTGATTCAGCCCCATCCCTGATTCGGCCCCATGGTCCGTTGTCGTGGCAGTGGCCCGCTGCCTGCGGCAGGGTTTCAGGGTACGGGGTGTGTGTTGTGCCTCAGGCCCGCTTCAGTGGCTGTGGCCGCTACCGCTGGTGGCTGCGGCGGCGCTGGCACCCCGGCGCCCCGCGGCTGCTGTTCATCGGCCTCAACCCCTCCCGCGCCGACGGCGAGCGCGACGACCCCACCCTGCGGCGGCTGATCGGCTTCGCGCGGGGTTGGGGCTACGGCGAGCTGGAGGTGCTCAACCTGTTCGCCGCCGTGAGCCCCAGCCCGGCGGCCCTGCGACGCCTGGCCGATCCGGTGGGCGCCGAGACGGATGCCTGGATCCGGCGGCGCCTGGCGGCCAGCCCCGCCGCGCCGCTGTGGCTGGGCTGGGGCGCCCTGGGCGGCTGGCGCCAGCGCGACCGGGCGGTGCTGGCGTTGCTGGAGGGCCGGCGGCTGCTGGCCCTGGGTGCCACCCGCGGCGGCCATCCCCGCCATCCCCTCTATCTCCCTGCCAGTGCCGCTCTGCAGCCCTGGCCTGCCGGCCCGTGGCACGATGCCACCCGCCTGGGGCATCCTGAGGGAATGTCCTCCCACCCACGGCGCTACGCCGTTCACCTGCACATGAGCGGCGGCCAGACGGAAACGGTGATGTTCGCCAGCCTGCAGGCCTTCCAGCAGTGGTATGGCGAGGTGCTCACCGCCTCGGC
Organism: Cyanobium sp. PLM2.Bin73; assembly: GCA_007694915.1. Classification (GTDB taxonomy): domain Bacteria; phylum Cyanobacteriota; class Cyanobacteriia; order PCC-6307; family Cyanobiaceae; genus NIES-981. The sequence continues at coordinate 3,518 of REEV01000048.1, forward strand.
GCCCGACACGTTCGTGAACGTGCCGATCGCTGAGCTGGAGGGGGAATACCTGGTGGTGCGGCCCAGCGCCGTGGTGGGGATCCGGGTGGAACCCCGGTTCAATCCCCTCGACGATGAATGACGCCTGAGCGGCTGGGGCTGCTCTGGGGGGTCACCGTGTTCTCCGGCGCCGTGGCCCAGGCCCTGGCCTGGCTCACCGGCCTGCCGGGGGTGGTGTTGCTGCTCAGCTCCGGGCTGCTGATCGGCCGCTCCGGCCTGGGGCTGGTGGAACCCCTCGATCTGGGGGCGGGGCTGGGCACGATCGTGGGCCTGCTGGTGAGCCTGGTGCTGTTCGAGGGCGGCCTCAACCTGCGCCTGCCCGCCGACGGCACCCGCCAGGCGGTGCTGCGCATCTGTGCGGTGCGCCTGGTGCTGGCCCTGCTGGGCGGGCTTCTGCTGGCCCATGGGCTGGCCGGCCTCAACTGGCCCCTGGCGGCGGTGTTCAGCGCCATCGTGCTGGCCACCGGCCCCACGGTGGTGAATCCGCTGGTGCGCCAGATCGGCCTGGCGGCCCCCCTGGGGGAGGTGCTGGAGGGGGAGGGGCTGGTGCTGGAGCCGATCGGCGCCGTGCTCGCCCTGCTGCTCCTGGAGCTGGTGCTCGGCACCCTGCATGGCTGGCGGGAGCTGGCCACCGGTCTGCTGCAGCGCCTGGGCGGCGGCGTGCTGATCGGGGCCGCCTGCGGCTGGCTGCTGGCCGAACTGCTGCGCCGCATTCCCGCCTCTGCCGGCAACGGCGCCCTGCGCCTGCAACTCAGCCTGGGCATCCTGTTTCTGATGTTCACCGGCTGCGAACAGCTGCTGCCGGAATCGGGCCTGCCGGCGGCGGTGGCCGCCGGGGTGGTGGTGGGCCGCCGGCCCGACACCGATGCCAAGGAGCTCGATGAGCTGATCCGTCAGCTGGCTCAGCTGGCCATCACCATGCTGTTTCCCCTGCTGGCGGCCGACGTCACCTTCGCCCAGCTCAGCCCGTTGGGCTGGGGCGGGGTGGCCTGCGTGCTGGCCCTGATGCTGCTGCTGCGCCCCCTGGCCATCGGCCTGGCCACCTGGGGGATGGGTTTCAGCCTGGCCCAGCGCGCCCTGCTCAGCTGGCTGGCACCCCGGGGCATCGTCACCGCGGCGGTGGCCAGCCTGTTCGCCATCCGCTTGGAGCAGGCCGGGGTGGTGGGGGCCGGGCGGCTGCAGGGGCTGGTGTTCCTCACCATCCTGCTCACCGTGGGCCTGCAGGGTCTCAGTGCCGGTCCCCTGGCCCGCCGCCTGGGGCTGTCAGAGGCAGCGGGCGATGCGGGGGAGGTCGTCGCCGCTGCGGTGCAGCAGCAGCCAGGTGGCCAGTAGGTCGGGCCCCTGCAGGCTGCCGAGCAGGGCGGCGCGCAGGCTCTTCATGATCACCCCTTTCTTCACGCCGGCGGCCGCGGCGGCCTCGCCCAGCAGCGCCTGGGCCTGATCGGCGCCGAGGTCTGCGGCCGCCAGGGGCTCAAGGGCTTCGGCCAAGGCCCCCAGGGCCGCCCGGGCCCCCTCCAGCTCCAGCTGGGCGCGGGCGGCGTCGTTGAGCTCCGGGGTGGTGAAGAACGGCGCGGCCTGCTCCACCCCGTCGGCCAG
>REEV01000053.1 GCA_007694915.1 Cyanobium sp. PLM2.Bin73
TGGTGGAGGAGGCCCACGCCCACTTCGCTTCGGTGGAGGAGGGCAACGTGGCCACCTACATCCCCGCCCTGGCGGCCGCCTCGCCCCGGAGCTTCGGCATCTGCGTGGCCGCCACCAACGGCGCCAGCTTCAACGCCGGCGACTGGGCCGTGCCGTTCAGCATCCAGAGCCTCTCCAAGCCGTTCCTGTTCGCCCTGGTGTGCGAGGCCATCGGCGAGCAGCTGGCGCGCGACGCCCTGGGGGTGAACAGCACGGGCCTGCCCTTCAACTCCGTGCTGGCGGTGGAGCGCACGGTGGAGGGCCTCTCCAACCCGATGGTGAACGCCGGCGCCATCGCCACCACCAGCCTGGTGCCCGGCGCGGACGCCGCGGCGCAATGGCGCTTCATCGAGGACGGCCTCTCCCGGTTCGCCGGCCGCCGCCTCACGCTCGATGCCGAGGTGTACCACTCGGAGCGGGCCACCAATTGCAGCAACAAGGGCATCGCCAGCCTGCTCAGTGCCCATCAGCAGCTCTGGAGCGATCCCGCCACGGCCATCGACCTCTACACCCGTCAGTGCTCCCTGCTGGTGACCGCCCAGGACCTGGCCCTGATGGCCTGCACCCTGGCCAACGGCGGCCGCCACCCCCTCAGCGGCGAGCAGGTGATCGCGCCGCTGATCTGCCGCCGGGTACTGGCGGTGATGGTCACCGCCGGGCTCTACGAAACCTCGGGCGACTGGCTCTATCAGATCGGCCTGCCCGGCAAGAGCGGCGTGTCGGGCGGGATGATCACGGTGGCGCCGGGCAAGGGGGCGCTGGCCACCTGGTCGCCACCGCTCGACGAGGCCGGCAACAGCGTGCGCGGCCAGCTCACCGCCCACTTCCTCTCGGAACGGCTGGGCCTCAACCTGTTCGACTCGCTGCCGAGCACCTAGATCCGCAGCACTCCCTCCCAGACGTTGTATGGGCGCGCAAGGGCGAGGGTGCCAGGGGTGGCCGCCTGTGCGGCTGCTGGTCAGCTCAGCCGATCAACAATCGGTAGGCGGCATCGAGGCGGTGGAAGGCCTCCACGTCACCCCCCAGATCGGGATGGTGGGCCTTCACCAGACGGCGGTAGGCACGGCGGATCGCCGCCACACCCGCGTCCGGTTCCAGGCCCAGCAGCCGCAGGGCCTGCTGACGCGGATCCTCCTGAGCGGGGCCACCCCCGGGCCCCTGCGTGTGGTTCGCGGTGCGCGTGCCCCGGTGGTGCCGGCCACCCGGTGCGCGCTGGGCGAGCTGCTCCACCCGCCGCAACAGCTCCTCCACCACCCGCAGCGGCTCATCACTGAGCCACTCAGGCGCCCGCTGGCCGTACAGGGCAAAGGCGGCACGCACCGCCCAGCGGACCCGGCTCTGGGGTCCGCGCAACGCCTCTTGCAATTCGGCGCCCAGACCGGGCGAACGGCGATCGAGCTCCTGTTCGAGGCTGAGGGCCGGATTCCACCAGCGCCGGCGCTGCTCGTCGATCAGGGCCCGCAGACCGACCGGAGTCCCGATGCGCAGACTCTGCCAGCGGGGATGGCGGGCCATGGCCCAGCCCCAGCGCTCCACCTGCTCAGCCGTCACGCCGTGGGAGTGACCCATGCTCACTCCACCGGCCGCTGAACCCCGCCCGTGCCCCTGCCCCTGCCGCAACAGCTCCACCTGCTGGCGCAGGGCACGCACTTCACGGCGAAGGGCGTCGTTTTCGGCCAGCAGGGTGTCCACGTTGCTGGTCACGGGCCGGCTGCCGGCCGGTGGCCGCCAGTGGCGAGGATCAAAGCCCATCGGTCAGGCAGCGGCCTTGGTGCACCGGACGTTCAGGGCCTCTGGATGAATGGACCATCCCCAGGACCTGCACAGCCGCTGATCCGGACCGTAGGACTGTGGCATTCGCCCGACACGACGGCCTGGCAGGGATGGCCTCGAACCCACAACATGGCCCACGCTGCCACCGGGAGGAACAGCCTGGCGGCGGGAGGAACAGCAATGAAGCGAGGAGAATTCCCAGGTAAAACGGTGATCCAAGCAACGTTTTCGTGTCAGCTTATCCAGTGCTGCTGCTCAATTCCTGGCACCAAACCGCGGGCCACCCTCACCAACCCGATCACGCCGGGGAAGACCCGGATGGCACCGTTCAACGGGAGTCCATCAGTTCATCATTGACGTCCTGTTCATCATTGACTTCAGGGACCAGTTCCCACAGGCGGAGTAGCGTTCATCACGTCCAATCACGTCTGATCTCCTCCGATGCCTCTCCCCACGGCCCTAAGCGGTGACGCCGCCAGAACAGCTCCCGCCCTGGGGACTGTTCTCGTTGCCGTTGCCACCCTTGGGCTCACGGCCGGCGCCGGCGCGGCACAGGCCAGCTGCACGTTCCTGATGCCCGTCGGCGGCGGCGGCCAGCCCGTGGTGGAGAAACGCATCAGCCCCCCTGGCGGCGTGTTCACCCGCAGCAATTGGAACACCGACTTCGCGGTGAACCGGTCCTTCGCCAGCTACCGCATCCATCTCCAGTCGGCCTCAAGCGACCAGGGTGTGTTTCCCGTGGCGGCGTTCCTGCGCTTCACCGACAACACCGAGTTCCGGCTGTTCACCGAAAACGTCACCCTCGAGCCGGAGCAGCGCCGCAGCTTCGGTCCCTTTCCGGCCGTTCCCATCCGACGCACCAACCTGGTGAACGTGCGCGTGGGGGCCACCAACATGCCCGGCTCCATCGGCTTCAGCTACCGCGTGTCGGTGGAGGGCTGCGACTGAGCCAGACCCCTGATCTAGGTTCCAGCTCCCACCCTTCGGCCGAGACCATGAGCCACCGTCGACACCTGGCGCCCTGGCGGTCTGCCTGGCTTCCTGTCGCAGCGCAACGACCGTTCAGGGCCATTGCCCTCGTGCTGCCCTGCGCCCTGACGCTGGCGAGCGCCGGCCTGGCCCGGGCCGAGACCTGCTCCTTCCTGCGACCCATCGGCGGTGACAGTCAAAACCCCGTGGTGACCAAACGGGTGGAACGTCCCCGCGTCGCCCCCCTGGGGATGCTGCTGGGCCGGACCAACTGGAACACCGATTTCGCGGTGGAGCGCGATTTCGCCAGTTACCGCATCAATCTCCAGTCGGCCTCCAGCGAACCGGCCGTGTTTCCCACTGCGGCGTTCCTGCGCTTCACCGACAACACCAACTTGCGGCTGTTTGACGACAACGTCACCCTCGAGCCGGAGGAGCGCCGCAGCTTCGGACCCTTTCCGGCCGTTCCCGGCCGACGCACCAACCAGGTGAACGTGCGCGTGGGAGCCACCACCATGCCCGGCTCCATCGGCTTCAGCTACCGCGTGTCGGTGGAGGGCTGCGACTGAGCCAGGCGCCCGGCGTGCGTGCAGCTCAGGGTGATTCCAGCAGGGGATTGATCAGCTCAAGGTGGCCGATCTTGCGGCCGTGGCTCAGGTCTTCGGAGAAGAGCACCTCGCAGCGGCTGCGGATCGCCGCTTCCACGATCAGGGCGTCAAACCAACTGATCGTTTCCTTGATCGCCAGTTGATGGGCATCGACGTAGCGGGTCAGGAACTCCCGCACCACGGCATTCACCGAGGTGTTCTCGCGCAGGGCGACTTCGCGGGCCCGCTTGAGCAGGGCGTCGTCCACAGCAAGGGTGAGATTGGCCATCAGCCCAGCCTTACACAGGATCCGTGGAGCACAGGTCTGCCGTTACCGCTTGCCAGCGCCGGGCGCTGCGGCGCAGGCCCTCGGCGCAGTCGCCCTCCATCAGCAGGCCGGCGCCACCCCAGAGCAGCCGGGGTGCCAGATCCAGCACCCCACCGCCGAGCTCCCGCAGGGGGCTGAACCCCAGCTGGCGGAAGTAGCGCACCAGCCGGCGGTGCTGGAACTCGTCGTCGCGGATCGCCAGCAGCCGGGCGCGGCGGCAGGGGGTGGCCTCCAGGGTCCAGGCAAAGGTGGCGGCCCAGATCAGGGCGCCCACCGCCGCGGTGCGCTCCCCCTGCACGCGCATCGTGTCCAGCCGCAGGCCGGCGGCGCTGGGCAGCGCCCAGCCCTTCAGCTCCCCCAGCAGCGCCAGCGGCTGGGGCCGCGCCACCCCCACCCGCAGGGTCCAGAGCCCCAGCGGGCGGCGCACCTGCAGCCGCAGCAGCAGCCCCCGGCGGCGGGCCTCCGCCTCCAGCGCGGCCAGGGTGGGCAGGGCAGCCAGCGGCTCGGCGCTCACGCCGGCTGCTCCGGAGCCCCGGCCGCTGCAGCGGGGTGACCGCAGCTGGGGCAGTAGGGGAAGCAGGCGTAGTGGTGGAAGCCGCACTGGCTGCAGTCGTGCTGCAGCTGCAGGCCGCAATGCATGCAGTAGTTGGGCAGCACGCCGTCGCGGCGCGGCAGGTTGCGCTCGCAGCTCGGGCACTGGTTGCGGCCCAGGGCCTGCAGGGCCTTCTCGTAGCGGATGGTGCGCTGGCGCTCTTGCTGGGGCGCCACCTGCTCCTGCTGCTTACGGGCCAGGTAGGCATTCAGCCAGCGGATCAGCGCCCGGCCCGCCAGGAAGGTGAGCAGGGCCCCCACCCCATAGCGGATGTAGGCCCCGAAGCTGGGCAGGTAGGGCACCAGCTCCACGAAGAAGGCAAACAGGCCGAACAGCAGGAAGCCCGACACGAAGGGCCACTGGTCGCTGCCGCGGAAGCGGCGGAACTGCCACAGGGCCAGGCCCAGCAGAGGGCCCACGAACAGCAGCCGGATGCCGAAGATGCGCAGCTCGGCCCGTTGCAGCGCCCGCTGCCAGCGCGCTCTGGCCTCGGCCTGCAGCTGCTCGAGCTGCTGCTGAGGCGGGGCCAGCGAAGCCCGCAGCGTGCGCTGCTGGGCCTCGAGCTGCTCCTGCTCGCCGCTGAGTTGCTGCTGCTGCTGCAACAGGCCATCGAGCTGGCGTGCCCGGGCGATCACCTCCGGGTTCTGCTCCGATTGCTCGGTCACCGAACGGGTGGAGCGCCAGTTGTCGAAGCTGGCCTTCTCACGGGCGTAGGCCTGGCTGGCCTGCTGCTGGCGCTCGCGCAGGCGATCGGCCTGCTCCTGCAGGGCCTGCTGCCGGCTCTGCAGCGGCTCCAGCTCGGCCTGCAGCGCGGAAATCCGCGGCTGATCGATGTACTGCTCCAGCTGCGGCTGGCTGGAGAGCAGGGGCAGATCGGCGATCAGGGCAGCGCCCACCTGGATCAGGAAGTAGGCGAACAGCAGGGCGATCAGCCACTGGCCGGCCCGCACCAACCGTTCCGGACCTCGAGAGGAGTTCACCATCGTCAGACCAGCCGCATCCCATGCTCCAGCCGCCGGGGCCAGGCCGCCACCGACGCGCAACGTGCGGGCAGCGGCACCCCGCTCAGGGGCTCCAGTGCTGGGGCTGCCGCAGGCAATCGGCGCACACCACCGAACCGGCCACAGCCCCGACCACGCCGTCGCAGAGGGCCAGCACCATCCACGCCTCGGCCTGCTCCGGCGCGATCGGGTACGGCGCCAGGAAGCCGCGCTCCGCGGCGGGACGGAACCCGAAGCGCGGATAGAAGCCGGGATGGCCGAGCACGAACACCAGCCCACACCCCTCCGCCGCCAGCACCGCCAGGCCCCGGCGCACCAGCCGCGAGCCGATGCCCTGCCGTTGCAGCCCGGGCCGCACCGCCAGGGGAGCGAGGATGCTGGCAACGGTTGAGCGGGCCGGGCCGCTGGTCTGGCCGCTGGTCTGGCCCTCGATTCGCACCCGCGTGAACAGCACGTGGCCGATCAGCTCCGCGGCGCGGCAGGCCACCAGCGAGGTGAGCGGCCGGGCGCTGGGATCGTGCAGCAGCGCCAGGGCCAGATCGGCCACCACAGGGCCTTCCACCGGCCCGAAGGCGTCCTGATGCACCTCCCGGATCGCCGCTTCATCCGCCGCCCGGCCGGCCCGGAGCGCGATCACGGCCGCCACCGTTCCGCCCACAGCACCGCCGACTGCGGCAAGGGGCCATGGAGATGGGGGAACAGCTCGCCGCTGCCGGGCGCCGGCTCCAGCCGCACCTCCAGGCCGGCCGCCACCAGCCGCTCGGGATCGAGGGCCAGCAGCGTCACCTCGCCGGGATCCAGATCGGCGTAGTACCGCCCGTATGTGGCGGTGAGCTGGTGGGCCTGGCTGAGGTGGATGAAGCCCACCTCCTCCAGCGACCGCCCCCGCGTGGAGCGGCGGTAGACGCCCGCGGCGCGCGCCGCCTGCCACTCGGAGCGCAGGGCCAGGTGGTACAGCCAACCGGGCGAGGGCCAGGGAGAACGCTGAGCCCAGGGGATCTCCAGCACCGCCGCCAGCTCCGGGCCCGCCAGAAACCTCGCCAGCCAACTCTGGAGGGCTTCCAGCCCCGGCTCGGCGTCAAAGCGCTGCGGATCAGCAAGCCGGAACTGGCGCACGAAGGGCAGCAGGGCCCAGTCGGCCAGCGAGGGCCGCGTGCCCAGCAGCCAGCCGCCGGGCTCGAGGCGGCGGCTCCAGCGGCACAGGATGGCCAGGGCAGCCACCCGGTGCCCGTCACGCTCCCCGCCCGCATCGGCGCTGAAGCGGCTGGCGTACTTGAAGCGGTCGAGGTGGTGCTTGAAGGGTCCGTCGTTCTCGCCGATCAGGGCGTCCATGGCGGCGGTCTCGGTTGTGCTCCAGCCGCTCAGCCAGCCCTGGGGATCGCACCGCTCCAGAGCCCAGCCCATCACCGCCAGGCTCTCGTCGATCACTGCCGCGCCGTCCACCAGCACCGGCACCGTGGCCTTGGCCGAGGCCTCCAGCAGCTCCGGGGGCTTGGCCTTCAGGCTCACCTCGCGCAGCTCCAGATCGCGGCCGGGCCGCAGCCCCGCAGCCGCCAGCGCCAGCCGGGCGCGGATGGCGTAGGGGCAGCGGCGGAAGCTGTAGAGCACCGGCGCCACCGGCCGCTCAACCGCCACGGGGCCGCTCAGGCCTCACGGGGCAGCGGGGGCATGGCGGCACCCACGTGCTGCTGGCCGCGCTCACGGGCCCGCTCGATCTGGCGCTGGCGCTCGGCGAAGCGCTGGCGGTCTGCGTCGCTGAAGCGACCGAGGCAATGGCGGCAACTCACGCCCTCCAAATAGCTCGTCAGCGCGCGATCGGCGGGTGAGAGGGGCAGGCCGCAGGCATGGCAGAGGCTGTGCTGCCCAGGCTCCAGCCGGTGGTTCACCGCTACCCGCTGGTCGAACACGTAGCACTCACCCCGCCAGCGGCTGCTCTCCTCGGGAATCTCCTCCAGATAGCGCAGGATGCCCCCCTGCAGGTGGTGCACCCCCTCGAACCCCTGCTGCTGCAGATAAGCCGTGGCCTTCTCGCAGCGGATGCCGCCGGTGCAGAACAGGGCGATCGCCCTGGGCTGGCGCTGGTCCACCAGCGGCCTGAGCTGCCGCTCCACCCACTGGGGGAACTCCCGGAAACGCTCCGTGCCCGGATCGATCGCCCCCGCGAAGCTGCCGATCGCCACCTCGTAGACGTTGCGGGTATCGATCACCAGGGTGTCGGGGTGTGCGATCAGCGCATCCCAGCGCTCGGGCGGCACGTGGGTGCCCACCCGTGATGCCAGATACGGCGCCACCTCCGGCCGGCCGAGGGTGACGATCTCGCGCTTGAGCCGCACCTTGAGCCGGTGGAAGGCCTGCTCGTCGGCCCGGCTGACCTTGGCCTCCAGCCGCTCCAGTCCCGCCACCTGCCGCAGCCGCTCCAGCACCGCCTCCACCCCCGCCTCGGGGCCGGCGATGGTGCCGTTCACCCCCTCGGCCGCCAGCAGGATCGTGCCCCGCACCCCCCGGTCCGCCGCCAGCGCCAGCAGCTCGGCCCGCAGCTCCGGCAGGTGCTCGAGGGCAGCGAAGCGGTAGAAGGCCGCCACCACCAGGCCCGACGGGAACTGCGCACCACCCTGCATCGGGCTCACGACCAGGGCTGCACGCCGGCCGCCGCCAGCAACTCCCGGTCGGCTTCCACCGCCGGGTTGCCGGTGGTGAGCAGGGTGTCGCCGTAGAAGATCGAATCGGCCCCGGCCAGCAGGCAGAGAATCTGGGCCTCGCGGCTGAGCTGCTCGCGGCCGGCGCTGAGCCGCACCCGGGCCTGGGGCATGAGGATGCGGGCGGTGGCCACCATGCGCACCAGCTCGAGCGGATCCACCGCCGGCTGTTCCTCCAGCGGCGTGCCCTCCACCGCCACCAGGGCGTTGATCGGCACGCTCTCGGGATGGGGGTCGAGGCTGGCCAGCACCTGCAGCAGGCCCGCCCGGTCCTCGAGGCCCTCGCCCATGCCGATGATGCCGCCGCAGCACATCGAGATCCCGGCCCGCCGCACCCGCTGCAGGGTTTCCAACCGCTCCTGGTAGGTGCGGGTGGTGATGATGCGCTCGTAGTGCTCGGGGCTGGTGTCGAGGTTGTGGTTGTAGGCGGTGAGGCCCGCCTCGGCCAACCGCGCCGCCTGGCTGTCGCTCAGCATGCCGGCGGTCACGCAGGCCTCCAGCCCCAGCGCGCGCACGCCGCGCACCATCGCCAGCATCGCCTCAAACGGCGCGCCGTCGCGGATCTCACGCCAGGCCCAGCCCATGCAGAAGCGGTGGGCACCGGCCGCCTTGGCCGCCCGCGCCCGCGCCAGCACCGGCTCCACCGCCAGCTCCGGCCGGCCACTCACATCACTGCTGTGGTGCAGCGACTGGGGGCAGTAGGCGCAGTCCTCCTCGCAGCCGCCGGTCTTGACGCTCAGCAGCGAGGCCAGCTGCACCCGGTAGCCGGGATTGGCCGCCCGGTGCACCTGCTGAGCCCGCCAGAGCAGCTCCATCAGCGGCAGCTCCAGCAACGCCTGGATCTCGGCCCGGCTCCAATCGTGGCGAAGGGGCACGGCTGAGGCTCTGGCGGTGGCGGTGGCGATCACAGGCGGGGTCAGGGGGCGACGTCAGGAGGCGGGGTCAACGCCGCCGAAACGGCGCTGGCGGTTCTGGTAGTCGAGCAGGGCGGCCAGCAGGGCCGCCTGATCGAAGTCGGGCCAGAGCACCTCGGTGATGTGCAGTTCGGCGTAGGCCAGCTGCCAGAGCAGGAAATTGCTGATCCGCTGCTCGCCGCTGGTGCGGATCAGCAGATCGGGATCGCACTGGCCGGCGGTGTGCAGTTCGGCGGCGAAGGCGGCCTCATCGATGGCGGCCGGATCCAGCTCGCCCCGGGCCGCCCGCTCGGCCAACCGCCGGGCCGCTCCCACCAGCTCGGCGCGACCGCCGTAGTTGGTGCACACATTGAAGCGGATGCCGTCGTTGCCGGCGGTGCGCCCGGTAGCCTCGGCGATCAGCCGCTGCAGGCCCACCGGCAAGGGGGTGAGGTCGCCGAGGAAACGGATCCTCACCCGCTCACGCTCCAGTGCCTCCAGCTCCCGCTGCAGCACCCGCTCGAACAGGGCCATCAGGAAGCTCACCTCCTCCCCCGGCCGGTTCCAGTTCTCCGTGGAGAAGGCGTAGGCGGTGAGGGCGCCGATGCCCCAGTCGCTGCAGAGGCGCAGGGTGCTCTTGAGCGCCTCCACCCCGGCCCGGTGCCCCATCACCCGGGGCAGGCCACGGCGGCGGGCCCAGCGGCCGTTACCGTCCATGATCACGGCCACATGGGCCGGCAGACGGGCGGGATCGAGAGCCGCCGGTGCAGCAAGCCCCACAGGCTGGTCGATGCTGTGGCGGTCGGTGCTGTGGCTGTCGGTCGCCAGGGCGCGACTCATCCGCGGGATTCCGGCGTGTCCTTGGCCACGCTACGACCACCCGGCCTGGTCAGAGCCTCACTGAGCAGGTCGTGCAGCCGGCTGCTGGTGATCGGCCGCTCCAACCGGCCGTGGCAGGCCAGCGAGAGGGTACCCGTTTCCTCCGAGACCACGATCGCCAGGCAGCGGTTGAAGCGCTCGGTGAGACCGAGGGCCGCCAGGTGGCGGGTGCCGAAGCGGGTGATCCCCTGGCGTGACAGCGGCAGGATCACCCCGGCCGCCAGGATGCGGTTGCCCTTCACCAGAACGGCACCGTCATGCAGCGGGGTGTCGGCGGCGAACAGGTTGAGCAGCAGGTCCACCGACAGCTGGGCATCGAGGGCGATGCCGGGGTTGAGGAAGTCCTCGGGGCGGAGGTCACTGCCGTGGTCCACCACGATCAGGGCCCCGCGCCGCGCCTGGGAGAGCCGTCCGGCGGCCTCACTGAGCACCGCCACCGACCCGGAGCGCTGGGAATCGCCGTTGCCATTGCCGAACATCATCCCCAGCCGGCCGGTGCCGAGCAGCTCCATGAACCGCCGCAGTTCGCCCTGCCACAGGATCGCCAGGGCCAGGCTGCAGGCCAGCACCAGGGCGTCCAGCAGCCGGGCGGTGAGCGGCAGGTTGGCGAAGCGCTGCACCGCCCAGGCCAGGCCCACCAGCAGCAGGTAGCCCCGCAGCAGCCAGAGGGTGCGGGCATCGCGCACCCGGCCGAGCACCACCACCCCGAGCCCGAAGGCCAGGACCAGGTCGAAGAACAGGCGTGGATCGAGAACCCGGAGCCAACCGCCGAGCCAGGGCCCGCTCACACCATCACCGAAACCTGTTCGTCAGGATACCGGCGTGAGGCGGGGGGGCAAAACGTCGTAACGCAGTAGGTCTTCCGGCTGCTCCCGGCGCTGCACCAGTTCGGCCACGCCGTCGGCCACCAGCACCGCCGCCGGCCGGGGGATGCGGTTGTAGTTCGAGGCCATCGAGGCGTTGTAGGCCCCGGTGGCGAACACGGCGATCACATCGCCGCTGGTGGCGGGCGGAAGGGCCACGTCCCTGAGCACCACATCGCCCGACTCACAGTGCTTGCCGGCCACCGTCACGGTCTCGCTGGCCTCGGCGCCCGGCCGGTCGGCCAGCACGGCGGTGTAGAGCGACTGGTAGGTGATCGGGCGCGGGTTGTCGCTCATGCCGCCGTCCACCGAGAGGTAGGTGCGCAGGCCGGGGATCTCCTTCCTGCTGCCCACCTCATAGAGGGTGAGGCCGGCGCTGGCCACCAGGGAGCGGCCGGGCTCGCACATCAGGCGGGGCAGGTCGAGCTGGCGCTGGCGGCAGGCCTGCACCAGCGCGGAGGCCACGGCGCCCACCCAGTCCTCGATGGTCGGTGGATCGTCGCTGGCCACATAGCGGATCCCCAGGCCACCGCCCACATTGAGGTCGTCCACCGGATGGCCCAGGGAGCGGGCCAGAGCCAGGGCATCGGCCATCACCCCGGCCAGGTCCTGGTGGGGCTGGAGCTCGAAGATCTGCGAGCCGATGTGGGCATGCAGGCCCGTGAGCCGGCCCCAGGGGCAGGCGGCCAGATGCTGCAGCACCGCCTCCAGCTGGTCGGGATCGAAACCGAACTTGCTGTCCAGATGGCCGGTGCGGATGTACTCGTGGGTGTGGCACTCGATGCCCGGTGTGAACCGCAGCATCAGCCGCACCGGCTCGGCCAGGGCCGGCGCCAGCTCAGTGAGCAGCTCGATGTCGCGCCAGTTGTCCACCACCACCGTCACGCCGCTGCGGGCGGCCAGCAGCAGCTCATCGCGGCTCTTGTTGTTGCCGTGCAGCACGATCCGCTCCGGCGGCATGCCACCGCCCAGGGCGGTGAGCAGCTCGCCGGTGGACACCGCATCGAGCCCCAGCCCCTCGGACGCCACCAGGGCCGTGAGCGCCAGCGAGCTGTTCGCCTTGGAGGCGTAGACGGCCAGCGAGGGGCCCGGGTAATGGGCCTCCAGGGCCTGGCGGTAGGCGCGGCAGCTGGCGCGCAGGGTGGCCTCATCGAGCACATAGAGCGGTGTGCCGTAGGTGCGGGCCAGCTCACTGAGTCGGCAGCCGCCCACCAGCAGCCGGCCCTCGGCATCGAGGCTGGTGGTGATCGGGGCCAGGTTGCGGTTGGGACTGAACCGGTCGCAGTCGGCTTCGAAGGGCCGGCTGCCGAGCCCTGGGCCGGGATCGGGACCTTGATCACCCGCACGGTCCACACCGGCGGGTTGCTCCACACCGGCGGCTTGACTGGAAATCACCATGGCCGCACCGGGCACGTTGGGGAGATCGAATGTACGGAATGCCTGGCGGGGCCTGCCGTGCCTGATGAACCGAGCAGCCCGGAGCGGCGCGTCCCGGGCCGGGCGGCCTGGCTCGGTCCCCCCGACCTGGAGGCCTGCCTCGCCCTCGATGGCCGCAGCCTCGGCGGGCTCTGGAGCCGGGGGCAGTGGAGCACCGAGCTGGCCGATCCGCAGCGGCCGGGGCTGGGCCTGTGGGCCGATGGCGGCCTGCAGGCCATGGCCTGCGGCTGGCGGATCCTGGAGGAACTGCACATCACCCTGGTGGCGGTGGACCCGGACCTGCGCCGCCGTGGCCTAGGCCTGCTGGTGCTGAAGGCCCTGCTGGCGGAGGCCGGCGCCGGCGGCGCCGAGCGGGCGACCCTGGAGGTGGCCGCGGGCAACAGGGCGGCACGAGCCCTCTACGAGCGCCTGGGCTTCCGCCAGGCCGGCCGCCGCCCCGGCTATTACCGCAACGGGGAAGACGCCCTGATCCTGTGGCTGCCCCTGGAGAACGGCTAGGAGTTCTTGCTCAAGACGGGTACGGTTAACCGCCTTTTGTTATGTGGAGCAGGCGTTAGTCGAACCCTTTCATTTGTAGTTGGACCCCATCCAGCCACTGCTGCCACAGGGGATCTCTCCTCCCGCTCCCTGCAACCACACAGGCCCTGTCAACCCTGATAGGTTGGTGGAACGTGCAACAGGCCCGCCCCATGTTCGAGCGGTTTACTGAGAAAGCCATCAAGGTGATCATGCTGGCCCAGGAGGAGGCCCGCCGCCTGGGCCACAACTTCGTGGGCACCGAGCAAATCCTGCTGGGCCTGATCGGAGAGGGCACTGGCGTGGCCGCCAAGGTCCTCAAGTCGATGGGGGTCAACCTCAAGGATGCCCGCGTTGAGGTGGAGAAGATCATCGGCCGCGGCTCGGGCTTCGTGGCCGTGGAGATCCCCTTCACCCCCCGCGCCAAGCGGGTGCTGGAGCTGTCCCTGGAGGAAGCCCGCCAGCTGGGCCACAACTACATCGGCACCGAGCACCTGCTGCTGGGCCTGATCCGCGAGGGTGAGGGCGTCGCCGCCCGGGTGCTTGAAAACCTTGGGGTCGACCTGGCCAAGGTGCGCACCCAGGTGATCCGCATGCTCGGCGAAACCGCCGAAGTGGCCGCCGGCAGCGGTGGCGGCAAGGGCTCCACCAAAACTCCCACCCTCGACGAATTCGGCAGCAACCTCACCCAGCAGGCCTCCGACGGCAAGCTCGACCCGGTGGTGGGCCGCCAGAACGAGATCGAACGCGTCATCCAGATCCTCGGGCGCCGCACCAAGAACAACCCGGTGCTGATCGGCGAGCCCGGCGTCGGCAAGACGGCCATTGCCGAGGGGCTCGCACAGCGCATCCAATCGGGCGACATCCCCGACATCCTCGAGGACAAGCGTGTGCTCACCCTCGACATCGGGCTGCTGGTGGCAGGCACCAAATACCGGGGCGAGTTCGAGGAGCGCCTCAAGAAAATCATGGAGGAGATCCGTGGCGCCGGCAACGTGATCCTGGTGATCGATGAGGTGCACACCCTGATCGGCGCCGGCGCCGCCGAGGGGGCCATCGATGCCGCCAACATCCTCAAGCCGGCCCTCGCCCGTGGCGAACTGCAGTGCATCGGGGCCACCACCCTCGACGAATACCGCAAGCACATCGAGCGCGATGCCGCCCTGGAACGCCGCTTCCAGCCGGTGATGGTGGGTGAGCCCTCGGTGGTCGACACCATCGAGATCCTGCGCGGCCTCAAGGACCGCTACGAGGAGCACCACCGCCTCACCATCGAGGACGAGGCCCTGATCGCAGCCGCCACCCTGGGCGATCGCTACATCTCCGACCGCTTCCTCCCCGACAAGGCCATCGACCTGGTCGATGAGGCCGGCAGCCGGGTGCGGCTGATGAACTCCAAGCTGCCGCCGGCGGCCAAGGAGATCGACAAGCAGCTGCGCGCCGTGCAGAAGGAGAAGGAGGACGCCGTGCGCGAGCAGGACTTCACCAAGGCCGGTGAACTGCGCGACAAGGAGGTGGAACTGCGCGATCAGATCCGCACCATCCTCCAGGCCCGCAAGAGCGAAGCCGCCCCCGCAGCAGGCGGCGAGACGACCGTCGCCATCAGTGAGGCCC
Source organism: Cyanobium sp. PLM2.Bin73 (assembly GCA_007694915.1). GTDB lineage: Bacteria > Cyanobacteriota > Cyanobacteriia > PCC-6307 > Cyanobiaceae > NIES-981. The sequence continues at coordinate 14,188 of REEV01000053.1, forward strand.
ATGCCCTCGAAGACCTCGACCGCGGGCCCACCGTGACCGAGGAGGACATCGCCCACATCGTGGCCTCCTGGACCGGCGTGCCGGTGCAGAAGCTCACCGAGAGCGAGTCGGCCAAGCTGCTGAACATGGAGGAGACCCTCCACCAGCGCCTGATCGGCCAGGACGAAGCGGTCAAGGCCGTGTCCCGCGCCATCCGCCGGGCCCGCGTGGGCCTCAAGAACCCCAACCGGCCCATCGCCAGCTTCATCTTCTCCGGTCCCACCGGTGTGGGCAAAACCGAGCTCACCAAGGCCCTGGCCACCTACTTCTTCGGCAGCGAGGAGGCGATGATCCGCCTCGACATGTCGGAGTTCATGGAGCGCCACACGGTCAGCAAGCTGATCGGCTCGCCTCCGGGCTACGTGGGCTTCAACGAGGGCGGTCAGCTCACCGAGGCGGTGCGCCGCCGGCCCTACACCGTGGTGCTGTTCGACGAGATCGAGAAGGCCCATCCCGATGTGTTCAATCTGCTGCTGCAGCTCCTGGAAGACGGCCGCCTCACCGACTCCAAGGGCCGCACGGTGGACTTCAAGAACACCCTGATCATCATGACCTCGAACATCGGTTCGAAGGTGATCGAGAAGGGTGGCGGCGGCCTCGGTTTCGAGTTCTCCGGCGAAGCGGTGGAAGACACCCAGTACAACCGCATCCGCTCGCTGGTGAACGAAGAACTCAAGCAGTACTTCCGCCCTGAGTTCCTCAACCGTCTCGACGAGATCATCGTCTTCCGTCAGCTCACCCGCGACGAAGTGAAGGTGATCGCCGAGATCATGCTCAAAGAGGTGTTCGCCCGCATGGAGGAGAAGGGCATCCATCTGGCCGTCACCGACGCCTTCAAGGAGCGTCTGGTGGAGGAGGGCTACAACCCCTCCTATGGCGCCCGGCCCCTGCGTCGCGCCGTGATGCGCCTGCTGGAGGATTCCCTCGCCGAGGAATTCCTGAGCTCCCGCATCCGCGAGGGCGACCACGCCCTGGTGGATGTGAACGACGCCAAGCAGGTGGTGATCCGCAAGCAGGACACCGCCGAACCGGCGGTGCCGGAACTGGCCGGGGCCGGCGCCTGAGCCCGGCTTCCCTTCCCACCAGAGCAGCGCCCTGAGGCGCTGCTCAGCGATCCGCGATGAGCTCCGCAGCGTCCCCCTCTCCCAGCGCTCCCGCCAGCGCCACCAGCAGTCACTCCATCGCTCCCGCCCAGGTGCTGCGCGGGTCCGGAGCCTGGTCTGAGGCCGTTCCCCTGATCGCCGGCCTCGGTACCAGGGTGCTGCTGCTGGGGCGCAGCGTTGCCACCGCCGGGCTGCGCCAGTCGCTGGCCGATGACCTGGCGGCCAACGGACTGGCCGTGCGGCAGCTCGCCCTGCGCCACGACTGCTGCGCCGAGGATCTGCAACGCCTGGAGGCCGAGGCCCGGAGCACAGACGCCGATCTGCTGCTCGCCGCCGGCGGCGGCAAGGTGCTGGACGCCGGCAAGCTGCTGGCCCAGCGCCTGGTGCTGCCCTGCGTCACTGTCCCCACCAGCGCCGCCACCTGCGCCGGCTGGACAGCCCTCTCCAACCTCTATTCCCCCCAGGGGGCCTTTCAGGGGGACGTGGCCCTGGACCGCTGCCCGGATCTGCTCGTGTTCGACCACGACCTGGTGCGCCAGGCCTCTCCGCGGACCCTGGTGAGCGGCATCGCCGATGCCATGGCCAAGTGGTACGAGGCCTCGGTGAGCAGCGGCGGCAGCCACGACGGCCTGATTCAGCAGACGGTGCAGATGGCCAGGGTGCTGCGCGATCAGCTCCTGCTCGATGCCGAGGCCGCCCTCGGGGAGCCCGGCGGCGAGGCCTGGGTGCGGGTGGCCGAGGCCTGCGCTCTCACGGCCGGCCTGATCGGTGGCCTCGGTGGTGCCCGCTGCCGCACCGTTGCCGCCCACGCGGTGCACAACGGCCTCACCCAGCTGGCCGCCTGCCACGGCAGCCTGCACGGCGAGAAGGTGGGTTTCGGCGTGCTGGTGCAGCTGCGGCTGGAGGAGCTGGTGGGCGGCCAGCAGCTGGCGGCCCAGGCTCGGCGCCAGCTGCTGCCCCTGTTCCAGCGCCTGGGCATCCCCTGCACCCTGGCCGAGCTGGGCCTGGCCCAGGCCAGCCTCAGCGATCTCGAGGCGGTGTGCGCCCACGCCTGCGCCCCCGGCTCCGACCTGCACCACCTGCCCTTCCCCGTGCACCAGGCCGATCTGCTGGCGGCGATGGTGAGCACCACCAGCGCACCCATCCCCAGCCCGGAGCGTCAGCCGGCGTGATCGCCAGCGAGCAGCAGGACCGCTGCCGGACCCTGGTGAGCGAGGCCGCCGCAGGCCTCCTCGATCCCCAGGGCCGCCAGCTCGCCGCCCAGGTGCAGTGGTGGCCCCTCGAGGGACTCGCTGGCGACTGGCCCTTGGCCGTGCTCGGGGAGGGGCCGCCCCTGCTGCTGCTGCACGGCTTCGACAGCTCCTTTCTGGAGTTCCGCCGCCTGGCGCCGCTGTTGGCGGAGCACCACCAGCTGTTCATCCCCGATCTGCACGGTTTCGGTTTCAGCCCGCGGCCCGCCGCCGGCCCCTTCGGACCGGGGCCCGTGCTCGATCATCTGGAACGGCTGCTGGCGGCCATCGAGGCCCGCCACGGCGCGGGCAGCAGCACCCGTGCCGCTGGCCTCGGCCTGATCGGCGCCTCCATGGGCGGCTCGGTGGCGGTGGAGCTGGCCCGCCGCCACCCGGGCCAGATCCAGCGGTTGCTGCTCCTCGCGCCGGCGGGGCTCACGGGCCGGCCCATGCCCCTGCCGCCGCTGCTGGATGGGCTGGGAGTGCGCTTTCTGGCCCTGCCCGGCGTGCGGCGAGGCCTCTGCCGCAGCGCCTTCGCCGATCCCGAGAGCGCCGTGGGACCGGCGGAACTGGAGATCGCCTCCCTGCACCTGCAGGCCCCGGGCTGGGCTCCGGCCCTGGCCGCCTTCGCCCGCAGCGGCGGCTTCGCCGGCTGCGGCCTGCCCCTGCCGCCCCAGCCCCTGGAGGTGCTCTGGGGAGCCCAGGACCGCATCCTGCGCCCACCCCAGAAACGGGCGGCTGTGGCCCTGCTGGGCGAGCGGGTTCGCGAACTCGATGCCTGCGGCCACCTGCCCCACATCGATCAGCCCGCCACCGTGGCGGCCACCTGGCTGGCCCGCCCGGCAACGGTCCTGTGAGCGACGACGACGTCGGTGGCGATCCGGTGCTGCGACTGCTTGCCACGGCCCTGCAGCTCTGGCTGCGCCAGCAGTGCGAGCGCCTGGACAGCCTGGAGCTGCAGCTGCAGGGCTCAGCGGCGGGCCTGTGGCGCGGCCGGCTGGCAGGTGTGCGGGTGAGGGCGCGGGGAGTCCGCTACCAGCACCTGCAGCTGGACCTGGTGGACCTCACCAGTGGAGCGCTGCGGGTGCAGCTGGGCAGCCTTTGGCGAGGCCAGCCCGTGAAGCTCCAGGAGCCCTTTGCGGTCCGCGGCCTGGTGAGCTTCACCGCCGCCGGCCTGAACCACTCCCTGGCCCAGCCGCGCTGGCGGCCCCTGGCCGACCAGCTGGGCGAAGAGCTGCTGGGCATCACGCCCCTGGTGGGGCTGCGCCTGGGCGACAACCGCCTGGTGCTGGCGGCCCAGGGGCTGGGGGAGAGCAGTCCGGTGGAGGTGGCCGCCACGGTGGAGGCGGGCGCTGGCGGGCTGGCGCTGGTGAGCGAGGACGGCAGCCACCGCAGCCTGGTGGCGATGGATCCCTCACTCCGGGTGGAGCGGGCAGCGATCGAGGCCGGCCTGCTGGTGCTCGAGGGCGAGGCCACCGTGACACCTTGACCGTCACGCCCTAGCGCTTCAGCAGGGGCAGCACCAGGGTGACGAGGGAGTACACCACCGCCGGCACGAACAGATAGCTGTCGATGCGGTCGAGGATGCCCCCATGGCCGGGAATGGCGTCACCGGAATCCTTCAACCCCGCATCGCGCTTCATCATCGACTCGGTGAGGTCCCCCACCAGGGCGAACAGAGCAACCACCGCCCCCAGCAGGGCGCCGATCAGCCAGCCCCACGGCCAGCCGATCCAGAGGCCGCCGATCACCCCCACCGCCATGGCGCAGGCCACGCCCCCCAGGGCCCCCTCCACGGTCTTGCCCGGGGAGATTGGCGACAGCGGGCGGCGCCCCAGCCGGCGGCCGATCACGTAGGAGCCGATGTCGGTGGCCACGATCAGGAAGCAGGCCAGCAGGGTGAGCGCCAGGCCGCCATCGCTCAGGGCCCGCAGCTTGATCCAGTGGCTGGGCAGGAAGCCGAGATAGAAGAGCCCGAAGATCGAGGCGGCGATGTCGGCGATGGTGCCCGTCTGCGGCTGCAGCAGCAGCCAGCCGCAGATCACCGCCCCGGAGGCGGGCAGCACCGCCGCGGCCACGTCGCTGGGGATGGCCTGGGTGGTGAACAGGAGCAGCTGCACGGCCACCAGGGTGGTTTTGGTGGCCGGCCGGATCCCCTTGAACTGGGCCATGCGGAAGAACTCCAGCAGGCCCAGGTGCACGATCACCCCCACGGCGACGGTGAACCACCAGCCCCCCAGCATCACCACCACGAAGCCGAAGCCCCCCGCCACCCAGCCACTGGCCAGCCGGGCCAGGGAGGTGCCCCTGGGCGATCGCTGCGGCAGCGACGGCGGCGTCGGCGACGACGGCGACGGCGACGGCAGCAACGGCGCGCTCAAGGCCGCTCTGCGGCGATCAGGAACAGGGGCTCGGCGGCCGCCAGCTTGGCCTGGGAGCCCCGCCGCTGCATGCGGTGCACGGTGGCCTGCACCACCTGAAGGTCTTTGGCGGCCAACTGGCCCAGGGTGTCGGTGGCATCCACCAGCCCCTCCAGGCTGGCGGTGCTGATCACCAGCCGTCCCGCGGGCTGCAGCGCCTGCCACACCGCCGCCAGCACGGCGCCGAGGGGACGGCCCACCTCCAGCAGCACCCGGTCGGGCCCGGGCGGCAGCAGCGCCAGGTCGGCGGGCGCCGCGCCGGCATGGATGTGCAGATTGGCGATCCCGAAGCGCCGGCGGTTGCGCTCCAGCAGGGCAATCGCCTCGGGATCGCGCTCCAGAGTGTGCACCGCTCCGGCGGGCATCAGCCGGGCGATCTCCAGGGCCAGGGCGCCGGTGCCCCCGCCCACGTCCCACACCAGCGAGTCGGCCCTGGGCCGCAGATGGGCCAGCAGCATCACCCGCAGCTCCATCGGCGTGGGGCTGAAGCCGGGGGCGTCGTCGAAGGCGCCGTCCGGCAACCCGGGGGTCACGAAGTCCCAGCTGTAGGGCTGGTCGCAGGGCGCTGGTGGTCCGGACACGGGGTCCTAACTGGCCACAACCTTCACCGTATCAGCGATCTGTCCGGGCCAGCGGCGGCCCTCGGCGGCCAGCCAGGCCGCCCGCTCCGCGTCGATGCGCTCGCCGGGCACCAGCAGGGGAATGCCGGGGGGATAGGGACAGAGTGGCTCAGCGGCCAGCTGGCCGGCGGCCTGGTGCAGAGGCAGCAGGCGGGCCGGGGACCGCCAGGCCACGCCAAGGTCGAGGTCGGGTTCGGCCACCAGCGGCAGGGGCGGGGCCGTGAAGGGCGGCAGGGGATCGCCACCCAGGGCCTGGGCCAGAGCGCGCAAGGCCCGCGGCAACCGCCACACCAGCCCCGCCGGCGGCACCTCCCCCAGGCAGAAGGTGAGCGCACCGGGCTCGGGCAGCTCGGCGATCACACCCCGCTCCAGCAGCCAGGCGTCGGCCGCCAGGCCGTTGATGCCCAGGGCGGCGGTGTGCAGCACCAGGCGCAGGGGGTCGTGGTTGGCCAGCAGCGGCAACCCAAAGGCGGCGCAGCGGCGGCGCAGCCGGGCCGCCACCGCCTCGGCGCGGCGGCGACGGCGCTGGCCCGCCGGGCTCCCGTGCAGGCGCAGGGCCGCCTCCGTGGAGGCGAGCAGCAGGGCACTGGGACTGGAGGTCTGCAGCCACAGCAGGCTGCGCGCGATCGCCGCGCCATCGAGCCGCGGCCCCTGGCCCAGCAGGGCGGCGCTCTGGGCCAGGCCGCCGCCGCCCTTCTGGCAGGAGAGCACCACCAGGTCGGCGCCGGCCGCCAGGGCCTCGCCGCGGCCGTGGGCCTGGTCCACCAGCAGCGGCAGGCCGGCGCCATGCACCGCCGCCACCAGGGGGGCGAGATCCACCGCCAGGCCCTGGTAGCTGGGTGACACCAGCACCACCGCCGCCAGCGGCCCGCCGGCCAGGGCCGCCGCCAGCACCCGCTCCAGCCAGACGGCGTCCGGCGGCTGCCAGAGGCCGCTGGCTGGATCGAAGGGCAGGCTGAACAGCACCGGCCGCAGCTGCCCCAGCACGCAGCCATGCAGCAGCGAGCGGTGCAGGTTGCGGGGCAGCAGCACGCGGCTGCCGGGGGGGGCCAGGGCCAGCAGGGCGGCCTGCAGCAGGCCGCTGGCCCCGTTGACGCCGAACCAGCAGCGCTCGGCGCCCAGCAGGTTGGCGCAGGCGTCCTGGGCCCGGGCCACGGCGCCGTCAGGCTCCAGGGGCCCACCGATGGCCGGCAGTTCCGGCAGGTCCCAGCTGCCGGGGGGCCGGCGCAGCAGCGTCGCCAGCTCCGGCGCCAGGCCCCGGCCCCGGCCATGGGCGGGCAGATGCAGGGCCAGGGTCCGGCACCAGGGGGGGACGAACCGGCGCGGCGCCAGAGCAGGCAGCAGCTGCGAGGGCTTCAAGACACCGGTGCGCGGTTCCTAGAGTCTGGGTGCCTCCCCTGCCGTGGCCCCTGGCCGGCATCGCCCTTGACCGCCGCCAGCGCCACCTCCCCCTCGCCAACGCCAGCCGCCGCGGCCCCCGCCGCCAGCTCCGGCACGAGCTCCGTCACAAGCTCCGTCACAAGCTCCGTCACGGCTGCAAGCGTCTACGACCCCCGGGCCGACCGGGGCTGGCTGCTGCGCCGTCCCTGGATCCTGATCGGCCGCCTGAGCAGTGTGCTCTGGCAGCTGGGCAGCCTCACGCTGGTGCTGCTGGTGCAGGGACGCAGTCAGGACGCCGGCGTGCAGCGGCGGCTGGGCCAGCGCATCCTGGCCACCCTCACCCACCTGGGCCCCTGCTTCATCAAGGTGGGGCAGGCTCTCTCCACCCGTCCCGACCTGGTGCGGCGCGACTGGCTGGAGGAGCTCACCCAGCTGCAGGACAACCTGCCGCCCTTCCCCCAGGACGTGGCCCTGGCCACGATCGAAGCGGAGCTCGGAGCACCGGCCGACCAGCTGTTCGAGGAGTTTCCCGATTACCCGATGGCGGCCGCCAGCCTGGGCCAGGTGTACCGCGCCCGGCTCAGCGACGGCCGCTGGGTGGCGGTGAAGGTGCAGCGCCCCGGGCTGGATCGCATCCTGCGCCGTGACCTGGTGCTGATCCGCGCCCTGGCCGTGCTGGTGGCCCCGGTGCTGCCCCTCAAGCTGGGGGTGGGCCTGAGCGCCATCATCGACGAGTTCGGCCGCTCCCTTTTCGAGGAGATCGACTACCACTGCGAGGCCGACAACGCCGAGCGCTTCGCCGCCCTGTTCGAGCACCACCCCGAAGTCACCGTGCCGCGGGTGGAGCGGGTGCTCAGCGGCCGCCGGGTGCTCACCACCAGCTGGATCCACGGCACCAAGCTGCAGGAGCGCCGCACCCTGGAGACCCAGGGTCTCGACCCCTCCGCCCTGATCCGCACCTGCGTGATCTCCGGCCTGCGCCAGCTGCTTGAGTTCGGCTACTTCCACGCCGATCCCCACCCCGGCAATCTCTTCGCCCTGCCGGGCCGCACCGGCGCCCTGGGCCACGTGGCCTACGTGGACTTCGGGATGATGGATTCGATCACCGACGCCGACCGGCTCACCCTCACCGGCGCGGTGGTGCATCTGATCAATCGCGACTTCCGCGCCCTGGCGGAGGATTTCGTGGCCCTCGGCTTCCTCACCCCGGACACCGACCGCGAACCGATCATCCCCGCCCTCGAGGAGGTGCTTGGAGGTGCCCTCGGCGAGAACGTGGGCAGCTTCAATTTCAAGTCGGTCACCGACCGCTTCTCGGAGCTGATGTTCGACTACCCGTTCCGGGTGCCGGCGCGTTTCGCCCTGATCATCCGGGCGGTGGTGAGCCAGGAGGGGCTAGCGCTGCGCCTCGATCCCGATTTCAAGATCATCCGCGTGGCCTATCCCTACGTGGCCCGGCGGCTGCTGGCGGGGGACACCGCCGAGATGCGCGAGAAGCTGCTCGACGTGCTCTTCGACAGCGATGGACGCCTGCGGGTGCAGAGGCTCGAGAACCTGCTGGCGGTGGTGGAGGAGGCCGGATCCAGCCCGGACCTGCTGCCGGTGATGGGCTCGGGCCTGAAGCTGCTGCTGGGCCCGGAGGGCAACAGCCTGCGCCAGCGCCTGCTGCTCACCCTGGTGCAGGGCGACCACCTGCACACCGAAGATCTGAGGGCCCTGGCCGGCCTGCTGCGGCGCACGTTCACCCCCGCCAAGCTGGCCGGGGGAATGCTGGCCCGGTTCAACCCCCTCGCGTTCAACCCCCTGTCTTCAGCGGCCTGAGGCGCCACTAGGGTCGGGCCCTGAGCGCCGCTGCCCCGTGATCCACTCCCTGCCCCTGTTCCTCTCCCTCGCTGGCTCTGCCATGGCCGCGGGCGAGCTGGATGGCGATCTCGATGCCGACCTCTACATCTTCGAGGTCGCCACCTTCGTGCAGCCGCCCTACCTGCTGGCGGGCATCGGCCTGGCCATGGGGGTGCTCTGCGGACTCACCTTCGCCCGCCTGGTGCAGGACAAGCTGGAGGGATGGAAACAGGACCGCCTGGCCCTGCTGCCCCTGGCCAATGGCAACATCCTGCTGCCCTATGCCGGGGTGGTGATCGGCGTCACCCTGTTCATCGGCGGCAGCCTGCAGGTGTTCGGGTTTTCAGCCGGGGTGGCGCTGCTGGTGTCGTTCGTGCTCTCGGTGGCCACCGCCGGCGCCCTCTGGGTGCAGTTGCAGCGGCTGATGAGCCAGGTGGAGAACGGCACCTTCAGCGCCGTGGACTTCGACAACTTCGACCAGTTCTTCTAAGCGGCCTCTTCTCAGCGGCTTCCTCTAGGCCGCCAGGTAGCCCTCCAGGCGGCACGACTGGGAGCGGATGCCCTCCAGGGCCTTGCGCTCGAGGTTGCGGGTCTTGTCGCGGCTCATGCCCAGGGTCTTGGCGATCGAGCTCAGGCTCATCGGCTCGCGCAGGCCTTCCCCCTCGGTGGCGATGCCGTAGCGCATCTTCAGCACCCGCCCCTGCAGTTCCGGCAGTTGCTCCAGC
>REEV01000128.1 GCA_007694915.1 Cyanobium sp. PLM2.Bin73
AGTCGTCGAGGACGTCGAACCATCCCCGGCCCGCTGGCGCGCGCCCTACTGCGATTGTCATGGGTGAGTGGTCTTCATGAAGCGTTACAACCAGATCTTATGGGGGTGGAGACCCGAACCGCGCCCCCCAGCTCGGATGTTGAGTAGAAGCGCCTAGGAACCGCCGCCGACCGCGGTTCGCCAGAGTGGCGCGCAGGTTTTCCTTGCCCCGATGTACCTCGTCGAGCTCTCGATCAAGCTCAGCCCCATGCCGATCGTGGTGCAGCGCAAGGAGCTTGGCGATGCCCAGGCTCTCTACGGGGACGTGCGCTCGGCGATGGAGAGCGGCAATCCGCGGCTGCTGGAGCTGACCTGCGAAAAGGATCCGCAGAAGAAGGTGACTCTGCTGAGCAGCGAGGTGGTGGCGGTGCAGATCTCTGAGAAGTCGGCAGGCGGGGCGGGCGGCAAGCGACCCGGCTTCAGCTTCGACAGCTGAACCCATCCCGCCTGCGCCAATCCCTTGCCCGCTCCCAGTACCGGCCCCGCCACCAGCGCAGCGCTGGTGGCTGAAGACCTCAGCCACACCTGGCCGGGCACCCAGGCCGCGGCCCTTCGTGACTGCGCGCTGCAGCTTCCCCTCAACGGCCTGTGGATGCTGGTGGGCAGCAACGGCAGCGGCAAGAGCACCCTGCTGCGGCTGATCGCCGGGCTGCTGCCGCTCCAGCAGGGGCGCATCCGCTGCCGGCTGCGCTGCGCGCTGGTGTTTCAGAACCCCGACCACCAGCTGCTGCTGCCCAGCTGCAGCAGTGAGCTGCTGCTGGCCATCGACACCCGCCTGGATCGCACCAGCCGGGAGCGGCGGCTGGAGGAGGCCCTCGAGCAGGTGGGACTGGCGGGGCTGGCCGACCGCCCCATCCATGCCCTCAGCGGCGGCCAGAAGCAGCGCCTGGCCATCGCCGCCGCCCTGGCCAGCGAGGCTGAGCTGTTGCTGCTCGACGAACCCACCGCCCTGCTGGACCCCGACAGCCAGCGGGAGGTGCTGGCCCTGATCCGCCGGCTCACCAGCCGCGCCGCCCAGCCGCTCACCGCCCTCTGGATCACCCACCGGCTCGAGGAGCTGGCCAGCTGCGATGGGGCCGCCCTGATGCGCGATGGACAGGTGGGGCCCTGGCAGCCGGGGGCAGAGCTGGCCCGTCGGCTGGCGCGCTGATCCGCGGCCGTCGCTTGCCCAGGGGGGCAGCCGACCGGTATGGTCTGGAATCGCTAGCACCGCTGGTGCTGGCCGGTTCAGTTCAGGCACACCCCCTTAAGGGTCAGTGTTGGAACTGCCATTCCTCGGTAGCTCAGTGGTAGAGCGGTCGGCTGTTAACCGATTGGTCGCAGGTTCGAATCCCGCCCGGGGAGTTTCAGCTCAGGTCGCCTTGGTGGCTCCCGTCCCGACGGGAGCTGCTAGCACTGGGTGCAGGCGAGCGGACACAATTGGCACGGTTCCTGGCCCAGAAAACCAGGCACCCACCCGATCCGTCCACCCGCCGTCCGCTCTGCGATGAAGCCCTGCATCCTGCTGATCGAGGACGACAGCGACATGCGCGATCTGGTGGCCGGACACCTGAGCCACAACGGCTTCGACGTGCACCGGGCCGAGGACGGCATCCGCGGCCAGGCCCTGGCCCTGCAGGTGGTGCCCGACCTGATCCTGCTGGATCTGATGCTGCCCAAGGTCGACGGCCTTACCCTCTGCCAGCGCCTGCGCCGTGATCAGCGCACGGCCCGCATCCCGATCCTGATGCTCACGGCCCTGGGCGACACCAAGGACAAGGTGAGCGGCTTCAACTCCGGGGCCGACGACTACCTCACCAAGCCCTTCGACCTCGAGGAGCTCACGGTGCGCGTCAAGGCGCTGCTGCGCCGCAGCGACAACGCGCCGCTGGCCAGCCAGCACAGCGAGATCCTCAGCTTCGGCCCCCTCACCCTGGTGCCGGAGCGCTTCGAGGCGATCTGGTTCGACCAGCCCGTGCGCCTCACCCACCTGGAGTTCGAGCTGCTGCACTGCCTGCTGCAGCGTCACGGCCAGACCGTGTCGCCGGCCCTGATCCTCAAGGAGGTGTGGGGCTATGAACCCGACGACGACATCGAGACGATCCGGGTGCATGTGCGCCACCTGCGCACCAAGCTGGAGCCGGATCCACGCAAGCCCCTCTTCATCAAGACGGTGTACGGCGCCGGCTACTGCCTGGAGTTGCCCAGCGCCGTGCCCAGCTCCAGCAGCGCCACCTCCCAGGCCAGCCGCGGCTGAACGTAGGCGCGCAGCTGGCGGCGCAGGCGCTCCAGCCGCTGCAGCACCGCCGGGGTGGCCTGACGGCGCCAGAGCCAGAGCTGCCACCAGCCCAGCAGCCACAGCTGCTGCTCGCCATCGAGCGCGTCGCTGAGGTCGCGGGCCAGGGCCAGGGCCACCAGGGGATCGCCGCAGCCCGGGAGATCCTGCAGCCGGGCGGTGAGTTCGGCGGGCAGGGCCTGCCACTGGCGGCGGTGCTGGAGCAGGGCACCGGGGGATCCGGCCGCCAGCTCCAACAGCTCGGGGGGATCGGGGGAATCGGCTGGCCGCTGACCCTCGCCAGCGGCCGGGGGCAGGCACTCCAGCACCTGGGCCACCTCAGCCGGGGCCAGGCGGCGGAAGGGAATCAGCTGGCAGCGGGAGCGGATCGTGCTCAGCAGCTGCTCCGGTGCCGCCGTGATCAGCAGCAGCAGTCCATCGCCGGGCTCTTCCAACGTCTTGAGCAGGGCATTGGCGGCGGCCTCCGCCATCGCTTCGGCCTGCTCGATCAGCACCACACAGCCCGGCGCCTCCACCGGCCGGCGGGCCAGGAAGCGCGAGACCTCGCGGATCTGCTCAAGGCGCAGCTGGGGTGGGCTGCGCCGGTTCACCCCCTCCTCCTCGGCCCGGGAGAGGGGCACCAGGTCGCCGCGGTGCAGGTAGGTGGGCTCCACCCTCAGCAGGTCGGGATGGTTGCCCTCGGCCAGGCGGCGGCGCAGAGACAGCGATCCCCCCAGGCCGGCCAGCACCCCTTCGAGGAAGCGCAGGGCCGCCAGGCGGCGCCCCACACCGTCCGGTCCGGCAAACAGGTAGGCGGGGGCGACCCGGCGGGCCTCGAGCGCGGCCAGCAGCAGGGCGCTGGCCGGGCCCTGACCCAGCAGATCGGCGAACAGTGCACTCACCGCGGGAGCCCCAGCGGAGCGATGTGGTGCCGGCAGGCGGCCTCCACCTGGGCCGGATCGGCTCCGGCCTCCACCCGACACCAGCCGCGGCGCTGCGCCAGCTCGGCAAAGCCGCGGGCCACGGCCTCCAGGAAGGCCTCACCGCCGGCCTCGATGCGATCGGCGGGCCGGTCGCCACGGCGCCGGCGGCTCTCGGCCACGGGCACGTCCAGCCAGAGGGTGAGATCGGGCCGCAGGCCACCGGTGGCCACCTGCTCCAGCTGCTCGATGAGATCCAGGGACAGGCCGCGGCCGTAGCCCTGGTAAGCGGCGGTGGAGCCGCTGAAGCGATCACTCAGCACCCAGTGGCCTGCCGCCATGGCCGGCTTGATCACCTGCTCCACGTGCTGGGCCCGGTCGGCGGCATAGAGCAGCAGTTCAGCCCGGTTCACGGGGGCCGCCTCCCCGGGGGGGTGGAGCAGCAGCTGGCGCAGGACCTGGCCCAGGGGGGTGCCACCGGGCTCGCGGGTGACCACCAGAGCGCAGCCCGCGTGGATCAGCCCGCTGCTGGGGAGCCAGCGGCGGAGCCGCTCGAGCTGGGTGGTCTTGCCGCAGCCATCGATGCCCTCCAGCACCAGGAAGCGGCCGGGACGGCGCTCTGGCTCAGGCACGGCGCAGCAGCAGGGCGTTGAGCACCACGGTGATTGAACTGAGGGCCATCAGCAAAGCAGCCAGCGGGGGGGTGAGCAGCAGCCCGAACCCCGGCAGCAGCACCCCGGCGGCGATCGGCAACACAATCAGGTTGTAGCCGAAGGCCCACACCAGGTTCTGGCGCACCTTGGCCATCGTGCGGCGGGCCAGAGCCAGGGCCTGCACGATGCCCTCGAGGCGATCGCCCATCACCACCAGATCGGCGCTGTCCTGGGCGATCTGGGTGCCGGTGCCCACGGCGATGCCGAGATCGGCCGCCGCCAGGGCGGGGGCGTCATTGATGCCATCCCCCACCATCGCCACAGGGCCGGCGGCGCGGAGGGCCACGATCCGCTCCAGCTTCTGCTCCGGGCGCAGCTCCCAGGCCAGCTCATCGGCCCTGAGCCCCAGGGCCATGCCCAGCTGCTGCACCGGCAGCCGACGGTCGCCGCTGAGCAAGCCAAGGCGAAAACCCAGCTGACGCAGCCGCGCCAGCACCGCGGCCGCATCCGGCCGCGGTGCGTCCTGCACAGCCACCAGACCCAGAAGACGTCCGGCCTGGGCCACCGCCAGCACCGAGGCCCCATCGGCCTCCAGGGCCGCCTGGCGGCTCCGCCAGTGGACGTCGGCATCCGGCGCCACCCAGCTGAGCCGGCCCACCCGGCAGGGCTGGCCGTCCACCGTGCCGTCCACGCCGGCGCCGGCCACGGTGGCGCCGGCGTGGACCTCCAGCAGGCTGAGCTGCCGGGCCGTGGCCTCCTGCAGCAGGGCATGGGCAAGGGGGTGGCGGGTGCTCGCCTCGAGGCTGGCGGCCAGCTGCAGCAGCCGCTCCGGCGTCACGCCAGCCGCCGTCTCCACCCCCGTCACCAGCGGCCGGCCCAGGGTGAGGGTGCCGGTCTTGTCGAACAGCACCGCGTGCAGCCGCGCGGCCATCTCGATCGCGTCACCGCCGCGGAACAGCAGGCCGGCGCGGGCCGCCTGGCCGGAACTCACCGTCATCACGGTGGGGGTGGCCAGGCCGAGGGCACAGGGGCAGGCCACCACCAGCACGGCGATCGCCAGCTGCAGCGCCAGGCTGAAGGG
>REEV01000129.1 GCA_007694915.1 Cyanobium sp. PLM2.Bin73
CCGCACATAGATCAGCACCGCCCCCCAGGAGCGGCCGATGGCGGCCAGCACCTCCGGCAGGGGATCGACCGGACGCCGGCGCATGGCGTAGTGGAGGTTGGTCCGCCGGGCGGAGCGCACCTGGATCAGGGGGCGGCGCAGCTCCAGCAGACGGATGATGTCGGCCCGCACCCGGGGGGCGGCCGTGGCGCTCAGGGCCACTAGCGGCACCCCGGGGCAGAGACGGCGCAGCTGGCCCAGGCGCCGGTAGTCGGGGCGGAAGTCGTGGCCCCAGGCACTGATGCAGTGGGCCTCATCCACCGCCAGGGCCACCAGGGCGCCGTCGGCGAGCAGGTCGTCGAGCAGCTGGCGGGTGGCCTCCGCCTGCAGGCGCTCGGGCGCCAGGTAGAGCAGCCGCAGCCGCCGTTCACGGATGCGGCGCACCAGTTGCAGGCGCTCGGCAGACCCCACCCCCCGGTGCAGGCAGGCCGCAGGGATGCCACGGCGCTGCAGCTGGTCCACCTGGTCTTGCATCAGGGCCACCAGTGGGGAGATCACCAGCACCAGGCCATCCCGGATCAGAGCCGGCAGCTGGAAGCAGAGGGATTTGCCGGCACCCGTGGGCCACACCGCCAGGCAGTCCCGCCCCGCCAGCAGCGACTCCACCACCGGGCGCTGCCCCGGCCGGAACTCCTCCCAGCCGAAATGGCAGTGCAGGGCTCTTTCAAGAGCATCGGGGCGGTCGGTTGATCCTGGGCCCCGATCCGTGGCCGCGCCGGGCTGGCGATCCCCGGACTGTGGCTCAGGCAACGTCAGCACTCGCCATCGCCGTGACGATACCGATCGGGTGCGTCAGCACGCCACCGCCCTCAGGGCAGGCACCAACCGGCTCAGGGCAGGGGAGGGGCCTCCAGCTGATCGGGCGACTCCTCCACCAGCTGCAGCCGCAGCCGCTTGCCCCCCGCCAACTCACCGAGGGAGACGCGCAGGGTGCTGCCACTAAGCGACTGCAGGGCCGTGAGCAGCTCGCGCAGATGGGGGGTGCTGCTGCCGCTCTCCACCCAAAGGCGCTCCTGCAGGCCGTTGAGCCGCCGCCAGCTGGTGTGCAGCTTGAGCACGGCGGCCTCCAGCACCCGGGCCTGGCCCACCGCATCGGCCAGCAGACCGAGGGCCTCGAGCCGCTGGGCCTCCTGCAGGGCCTTTTCGAAGTCCAGATCCCCCTGCTGGAATGCCCGCACCGCCAGGGAGGCCTCGGCCGCCTTGCTCAACCAGCGGGCCGTGCTGGTCACCTCGCGCACCCGATCCAGGTCGGGCTCCTCGCGCAGCACCTGCCTCAGGTCGTGCTGCTGCTCCTCCGGCAGCTTGGCCAGCTCCTTCACCAGCGGCGCCACGGCCCGCGGCGGCAGCAGGTTGTCGGCGGTGCGCTGGCGGATCTCCTCGGGCAGCAGGGGGCTGGTGGCGGCCGTGAACTCATCGGCGAGGCGCCGCACCTGCTTGCGGGTGATCTGCTGCCCCTCGTTGGCGGCTTCGGAGATCATCAGCTGCACCTCCGGATCGGCCTCGGCGGTGTCCAGAAAGGCCCGCTTGGAGAACTGATTCACGCTGGCCTCCTCCAGCACACCCTCAGCGAGCATGCGGTCGGCCGACTCGGCCAGCTGGATCAGGGTGTAGGCACGGGTCTTGCTGATCTCCCGCTCCCGCAACCACTGCAGAAAGCCGGTGCCCCGGCCCTCGCCGCCGCGCTTCTCCCGGTCGCGCACGGCCCGCAGGATGCGCCCGCGCCAGATCTCGGTGTGCAGATCAAAGCGGTCGCACACGGCCCAGGCCTGCTCCAGCCGGGCCAGAAACTCCATCGTGCTGATGGTGTCGCTGTCGGGATCGGGCAGGTCGAGGCTGAGCACCGGGGCCTCGGGCGCGGGGAGAGCCAAGGGGGTTGGCAGGGGCACAGGGGCCGATGCTCCCACGCAGGGCTGGGGTGGATGGCCGGGTTGGACGACGAAACGTGACGTCGGCGCCGGAGCCCCCCGCCGGCGCGGGTATCTTCCCTCTGGCAGCCCCCCAATTCAGCGCAGCGATGGCCATTTCCCGCGGCGACAAGGTCCGCATCAAGCGCCCTGAGTCCTACTGGTTCAACGAAGTCGGCACCGTGGCCTCGGTGGACACCTCCGGCATCCGCTACCCCGTGGTGGTTCGCTTCGAGAAGGTGAACTACAGCGCCTACAGCGGCGTGGACGGTGGCATCAACACCAACAACTTCGCCGAGAGCGAACTCGAAAAGGCCTGAGCCTGAGCGCTCAGCGGGTGCCTGATTGGACATCATCCCCGCAGCCCCGGCTGGTGCGGTTTTGCACCAGCCGGGGCTTTTCGGATCCGGCCTACCGCCAACGGCTGGCGCCCCCACAGCTCGCGCCCCCACACCCGCCGTCCCGCCAGCGTGCCGGAACTGCCTGAAGTTGAAACCGTGCGCCGCGGCCTGCAACAGCAGACCACCGGCTTCAGCGTGGGGCGGGTGCAGGTGCTGCGCCAGCGAGCCATCGCCAGCCCCCTCGAACCCGGCGCCTTCGAGGCGGCCCTGGTGGGCTGCACCCTGGCGGGCTGGCAGCGGCGGGGCAAGTATCTGCTGGGCCAGCTGGAGCAGGTCGGGGAGCCTGCGGGCTGGTGGGGAGTGCACCTGCGCATGACCGGCCAGTTCCTGTGGATCCGCGACGACCGGCCGGCCTGCGGCCATACGCGGGTGCGGATCTGGAACCAGGAGGGCGAGGAACTGCGCTTCGTGGACACCCGCAGCTTCGGGCAGATGTGGTGGGTGCCGGCGGCGTTGCCGGTGGAGCAGGTGATCACAGGGCTGCAGCGGCTGGGCCCGGAGCCCTTCTCCGCCGCCTTCAGCGCCACCTACCTGCAACAACGGCTGCGGGGCTCACGGCGGTCGATCAAGGCGGCCCTGCTCGATCAGGCGCTGGTGGCCGGCGTGGGGAACATCTATGCCGATGAGGCCCTGTTCGCCGCACGGATCCGGCCCCACACCCCCAGCGGCAAGGTGAGCCTGGCCCGGCTGGAGCGCCTGCGGCAGGCCCTGGTGGAGGTGCTGGACACCAGCATCGGCGCCGGCGGCACCACCTTCAGCGACTTCCGCGATCTCACCGGCACCAACGGCAACTACGGGGGCCAGGCGCTGGTGTACCGCCGCGGCGGCCAACCCTGCCGCAGCTGTGGCAGCAGCATCCGACGCGAGAAGCTGGGGGGGCGCAGCAGCCACTGGTGCCCCCGCTGCCAGCACTGAAGGCCCACCACCGATGCACGCCCTGCCCACCACCGGCCCGCAGCAGCGGCAGCTGGCCACGGAACTCAGCGCCACCATGGCCACCATCTACGGCCGCGGCTGGTGCGATGGCACCGGCGGCAATTTCAGCTGCGTGCTCCAGCGGAATCCGCTGCGGCTGCTGATGGCCCCCAGTGGGGTGCACAAGGGCGAGGTGCCGCCGGAGGATCTGATCGTGGTGGACGGCAACGCCGTAGTGCGGCGGGGCCGGGGGCGGGCCAGCGCAGAAACCCTGCTGCACCTGGCGATCGTGAGGGAGACCGACGCCGGAGCGGTGCTGCACACCCACTCCCAGGCGGCAACCCTGCTCTCCGAGCAGCTGGCCCCTGGCGAGCCAGGGACCCCCGGCCATCTGCGCCTGGAGGGTCTGGAGATGCTCAAGGGATTGGAGGGCATCGGCAGCCACACCTGCGCGGTGGAGGTGCCGGTACTCGCCAACGACCAGGACCTGCACCGCCTTTCGGCTGCAGCCGCCCCCCACCTGGCCGCGGCCCCCCATGGATTGTTGATTGCCGGCCACGGCCTCTATGCCTGGGGGCCCACGGTGGGCGTGGCCCGGCGCCATCTGGAGATTCACGAATTCCTGCTGGAGCACGCCTGGAGAAGGCTGCTGCTGGACCGCTGATCACCGCCACCGCATCCCACCATGCCCAGCCCTGATGCCACAGCTCACAGCAATGCCCGCGGCGATGGTCCGTTGATAACCGTGACGGGGATCCGGCTGGCGCTGCTCGACATCGAAGGCACCACCTGTCCGGTGAGCTTTGTGAGCGAGACGCTGTTTCCCTATGCCAGCGAAGCGATGGAAGGATTTGTGGCGCGTGAGGGCCAGGGCGGGGGAGAGGTGGAACGGCTGCTCAACGCCGTCGCTGAGACCTGGCGGCTGGATCGGGATCCGGAGGCTGTCGCGCTGCGGGAGCGCAGGCCCGGAGATCTGACGGCTTACCTGCGTCAACTGATCCAGCGGGACAGCAAACTGCCCGCGCTGAAGGACCTGCAGGGGCTTGTGTGGCGGGATGGCTACGCCCAGGGAGAGCTCGTGGCACCTCTGTACCCGGACGTTGCGGAGGCCCTACGGCGTTGGAAAAGAGAAGGAGTGGAACTGGGCGTGTATTCCTCAGGATCAGTGGCAGCCCAGCAACTGCTCTATCGCCACAGCACTGCGGGTGACCTCAGGCGCTTGTTTTCACACTGGTTTGACACCCGGGTGGGCAGGAAACAGGAGAGCACGAGCTACACCGCGATTGCCAGCAGCCTGAATCTTGATCCCGGGGACATTCTGTTCA
This sequence comes from Cyanobium sp. PLM2.Bin73, assembly GCA_007694915.1. Classification (GTDB taxonomy): domain Bacteria; phylum Cyanobacteriota; class Cyanobacteriia; order PCC-6307; family Cyanobiaceae; genus NIES-981. The sequence continues at coordinate 4,585 of REEV01000129.1, forward strand.
TCAGCGACGCCGCGGCGGAATGCAAGGCGGCGGATGAGGCTGGAATGACCGTGTTGTTCAGCGACCGCTACGGCAATCCAAACCATGATCCGAAGGACTACACCACCATTTCCGATTTTCAAAAGCTCGTACTCCTGCCGAGATAAGAGCCCAGAGTGGAAATGGAAACCGAGTGCCGATTGAGCAGGACACGACTTGAGCGGCGCTCAGCATCAGCAAAACGCGGCTTCAGAAGCGCTCGGCATCAGCAACGCGAGCTGCGCTGACAGCATAAAGACTAACGAACAATGAAAAAGGTGTGGTTCCTGGCATCGACCTGCTCTCTCAGGGGGCTGCCCCCCC
>REEV01000130.1 GCA_007694915.1 Cyanobium sp. PLM2.Bin73
CCTGGTACGCCCTCAGGCCAGCGGGGCCGTCGCCCTGCGCCACCAGCACATCACCCTGGCCGTTTTGCCCCCACACTTCGAACCTGGGCTCGTGCAGATCACGGGCTCGGGTAAGTAGGCCGCCAAACGTTTCAGCTGCCTCGTGTAGGGAGCCAAGCGCGATCCAGGCATAACCCAGCTGCAACGCGGCATCGAGATCATCCGGCACGGCCTCCAGCGCCTGCCGGTAATACCCGGCCGCTTGGCTCACATCCACCATCTTCACCTCCAAGGCCAGTTGTCGGGCCTCCTGGGCGAGGCGCTGCCTCCAGCGGGGCTCGCCTGGCCAGCCCTGCCGCTGAATACGCAGGAATTGCCGCACCAGTGGATGCAGCCAGTAGCGGGATTCTCCCCCTTCCAGGCGCAACAGATTCGCGCCCAGGAGCTCTGCCAGGGCGCTGTTCCAGCGGCCCTCCCCATCGAGGCGCTCTCCCGACTGTTCGCACCGTTCCAGCAGAGACCAGGGAATCGGTTCGGGCAGCGTGAGGCTGAGCACCAGCGCCAGATTCTGGGCTCCAGGGCTCAACCGATCCCAGCTCAACAGCAGAGTGGCCTTCACACCGGGAATTGAGCGCAGCGGCGCGTAACGCTCCGCAATCGCCTCCGCTGCCAGGCCGTCGTTGCGCAATTCCTCCAATAACTTCACCACGCTCAGGTGGGGCACCTGATTCAACCAACTGCCGAGCAGCACCAGCGCCAGGGGCAGGCGCTCCACCGCCGCAAGGAGTGAGGCCGTGCTGGCAGCATCGTTCTCTATCCGTCGGGTGCCACTGTCACCTGCATAGAAGCACATCAATCGAGTGGCTTCCAGCTCATCAAGCTCCTCCAGATTTATCCCTTTGACCTCTGCCCCAGGCCGTTCTCGCTGGGTCACAAGACGCCGAAAACGCCCCGGCAGACTGTTGCCAACCAAAGCAGCCTCTGCCTGGGCACCATGTTCCCGATCGAGATCATCCAGGATCAACAGAACAGGTGGAACTTCCTCCGGCGGACCAGAGCTTCTCTCCACAAGGCTGGGCCACTCTCGCCATGCTGCATGCAATCGATCCAGCAGGGGAGCATCCACAGGAAGCTTCATCTCGGGATGCCAGAGTTTGACCTGCCGCACCAATTCCGCAGCTGTTCCTTCAATCGAGCCACTGGAATCAATCCATAGCAAGCCGCCACCAAAGGCCTCCATATGGCGGCAGGCGAACTGCAGAGCCAGCTCGCTTTTTCCTACACCGGCCATGCCGCTCACCACCCATCGAGCGCCAGGTTTGCTGAGCCCCTCCAGGAGCATGGCCAGTTTGGCTTCCCTGCCAACAAAGCGTGCTTCGATCTGATCGAGGCTGGCGGGAAGAGTGTTATTGACCCTCCCCGCCGGAAGCTTTGGGTTGTCAACTGGCTGGGGCGGCGGTAGCTGCAGATTGATCGATCCGGTGTTGGTGCCCACATTGATCCCACCGGATTGATGCTCAGTGGCAATCAGTGGCCGTACTTCTGGAACCACCTGCCTGGGTTTCTTTCCAACGCCGAACCAGCCCGTAATCTTCTCCAACTTGTCGATATGGGGGAGCAGCTGCCAGGCTGCCCACCCCAGAACGATCACCACAGAGCCTGGAAGGCCCCACTGCTTCAGCCAGACAAGGATCGGATCCAGGGGCGTAGGTGGCGCACTGCTCTTGGCAAGTACCGCCTGCGTAGCCAAAGGAACCAACACGGAAAGTATCGTGGAGGCAGCCGCCATCAGCCACAAACGCATGCGGCGGCCCAAGCCTGATATCCGAAGCGTGTGCCTCCCCTGGCTCACGAAACATCGCGCATAATCGAACCATTGTGACCCCATCTGCTCTTGTTGTCACCCTTGCTCTTTGAATGAAGGGTGCTGCAGGGCCCAGGCTTGCTACCTGGAGGATATCTTAGACCACCGAACTAGTCATTAGAGGGTTCCGTTAACGGCCGCCACCGGCTCTTCCCTTTCCGATAACCAAAGGGAGCGATACCCATCCGCTTCTCCAAAACCAAGCTACCCCACGCGATTTCAAGATCAACCTCCAAAACTTAGCCGTGGTTCTCGGGTCTGCAAACCATCTGGTCCTTTGACGTCACCTCGTCCGCCGATCTGCCGAATATAACGACGATCAATACGCTCGATCTGGAAGATCCCTGCAGTCGTAATCGCCAGATGGTGCCCATCCTCACCTGATCCGTCCTTGGCCGGCTGAACCCTCACCCCGGCTCCAGGCGGATCAGCCGGCCATCCCGCGCGTCGTCGGTGAGCACGTAGAGGAAGCCGTCGGGGCCCTCGCGCACGTCGCGCACCCGCTGGCCGATCGGGATCCGCTCCTCCGCCGTCACCCGGCCCTCGCCATCGATCCGCAGCCGGCGCACATCGCCGGACACCAGCCCGCCGGCGAACAGATCCCCGCGCCACTGGGGCACGCGGCCGCTGGCCACGGCCAGGCCGGAGGGGGCGATCGCCGGTGTCCACACGCGGCGGGGATCCACCATCTCCGGCGCTGAGCGGCGCGGGGTGATCTCCGGGCCGAAGTACTCGCGGCTGTGGGTCACCAGCGGCCAGCCGTGGTTGCCGCCGGCGCTCACCAGGTTGAGTTCATCGCCGCCGCGGGCGCCGTGCTCGCTCGCCCACACCCGATCCTGCAGGGGGTCGTAGGCCAGGCCCTGGATGTTGCGGTGGCCCAGGCTCCAGAGCTCCGGCAGTGCTCCGCCATCGCCTTGGAAGGGGTTGCCCGGCGCAGGGCTGCCATCGGCGCTGAGGCGCAGGATCTTGCCCAGGGCGCTGCCGCGGTTCTGGGCCTGCTCGCGGATCAGGTCGCCCTCGAGCCGCAGCGGCGGGTTGCCGCCGTCGCCGATGGCCAGCAGCAAGGTGCCGTCGGGCAGCCAGAGCAGCCGCGAGCCGAAGTGCTGGGTGCCGCTCTTGCGCTGCGGCACCGCGTAGAGCACCTCCAGCTGGCTGAGGGCGCGGCCGTCGAAGCGGGCCCGGGCCAGGCGGGTGTGGTTGGCCTCCGGGGTGCCGGCGGCATAGGTGAGGTAAACGAGCCGGTTCTCGGCGAAGCGGGGGTGAAGCGCCACATCCAGCAGGCCCCCCTGACCGCTGGCCAGCACCTCCGGCACGCCCGCCACCGGCACCGGATCGAGCACGCCGCCGCGCACCACCCGCAGGCGGCCGGGCCGTTCGCTGATCAGCAGGTCGCCATCCGGCAGCCAGGCCAGGGCCCAGGGATGCTCCAAACCCCGCACCAGCACGGTCTGGCGGAAGCCGGTGGCTTCCGGGGCCTGGCTGGGGTCCACGGCCTCGATCGGGGCGGCGGCAGGGGCGTCGGCCTTCGGGGCATCGGCAGGGGCGTCGGCGCGGGCGCAGCCGCCAGCGAGCAGCAGGGCCGTGAACAGAGCCAGCGCCGTGGGTTTCATGGCCTCCTCCCGCTCACCGATCCTGCCTCGCGCCCCCTGGTCAACGCTGGCGCAGCTCCAGGCCCAGGGCTACCAGGCCAACGGTGAAGGGCAGCAGACTGGCCAGCGTGAGCACCAGGGCATAACTGCCGAAGCGCTCAAAGCCCACGGAAAACAGCAGCGGCCCCACCGCAGTGGCGGCCACCATCAGCGTGGCGGCAAAACCGCTGATGCTGCCGAGGTGGGCGCGGCCGAAATAGTAGGCATAAACCCCAGCCTGCAGAATACCGTTCGTTCCCTGCATCAGACCCAGCAACACGCCATAGAGCACCAGCAACTGCGGACTGTTGACGCGCACCGCCAGCAACAGCGCCAGACACAACATCCACACCATCACACTGAGCAGAAACCGGGGAGAGATGCGGTCGAGCAGCAGGCCGCTGACCAGATTGGCGCCAGCGGCCACCAGTCCATAGGGAAGGAACACCAGCGCTGCCAGCGTGCGGTCCACCCCGGCCGTGGCCATGATCGAGTAGTGATGAAACAGCAGTCCTGTTCCCAGGGCCGCCACAACCCCATTCCCCAGCGCAAACAGCCAGAAGGTGGAGGTGCGGCGGGCTTGCGCGAGGGTGACGTTGGCTTCTGTGGGGCGCTGCTGGGTCCTGGCCCCCAACCGGCCATCGGGCTGCAGGCCATAGAGCTCAGGCTGGCGGCGGAACACCAGCGCGCCAGCGGGGAGAATCGTGACCGCAACCAGGCCGCCCAGCAGGGCGTAAGCCCAGCGCCAGCCGTACTGCCGGATCAGCCACTCAATCAACAGCGGAAAGGTGCCGATGCCGAGGGCAAAGCCAATCCCCGAAAGGCTCAGGGCCAGCCCCCGCCGTTGCACAAACCAGAGATTGATGGCGTTGATGCTCACCAGCCCCAGGGCTCCCTGACCCAAGCCACGGATGGCAATGAAGCCGAGGCCCAGCGTCACAACCCCCTGCACCAGTGCCATACCGCCGCAGGCCAGGGAGAACAGAACTGCTATGGCCACCACGGCCCGACGGGTGCCGAAGCGATCAATCCCACGCCCGATCCAGGGCAAGGCCAGCGAACCCGTGAGCGTTCCCAGCATGTAAAGCAGAGACACCAATGATCGCGTCAGTCCCAGATCGTCGATGATGGGATCGAGGAACACAGACACCCCAACGGTCTGCCCTGGGGTGGTCATCAACATCCCAAGTGTGCCGGCAACCAGCACAACCCAGCCATAGAAGATCGGGGAGGCGTTGATTAAGCGGCTGTGCCTGATGGGCCTCTGCGCCTCATTCACAGATGATCTCCACGGCCACCAGGGAACGGCAGCGGCCGCCGCCGCGCCAACCCCACCCCCGCCAGCAGCAACAGCACCCCGGCCACGGTGGCGGTATCGAGCGGCTCGCCGAGCAGCAGGGCGGCGGCGAGCACCGCCACGGCGATCGTGAGGC
>REEV01000100.1 GCA_007694915.1 Cyanobium sp. PLM2.Bin73
GTAGAGCGCCTGCCTTACAAGCAGGATGTCGCTGGTTCGAACCCGGCATCGCGCATGGGCTGAGATGCCAGGCCCTGACAGCGATCAGGCCAGGTGGGAGAAGGGGTTTCAGGGGTGCTACGGGCTGGTGCATGGGTGCCAGTTTGACCCCGTTTGCCCCCATTGGTGCCAGGATTTCACCCAGATTTCCACCCGCTGCCCTGGCCTCCCCTCCCTGGCTGCGCAACCTGAGCCGTGCCTTCAAGGGCCACCGCCTCGGCCGGCCCGGGTGGTACATCGAGCAGCACCGCGACCGCCTGCGGGTGGTGAGTGCTGAGCTCCCGCCGCGGCCGGGTGAATCGCTGGAAGCCGCGAAACACCGCAGTTTCACCCTCGCCACCCCACCCGGGCCACTGACCGCTGCCGCGGCCCTGGCGGAGGCGTGCAACGTGTTCGACAGCTGCATGGCGGCCACCTGGAGCTGGCCTGATCCTGACGCGCCGCGTGACAGCGACGACCTCACCCGGTTTCACCCCGACCACCTGCGGCAGCGGGTGGCCCACCTCCGCGCCGCCCTGGTGGGTGAACAGATGGGAGCCCGCACCTGGCAGCGCACCTGGGAGCCGTACCTAAGCCGGCTGGTGGCCGCGGCCGCAGTTTCACCCGCGGGTGAAGATGCCGCCCTCCTCGGCGCCTACCTGCGGCAGTGGGAGCCGAACAGCAGAGCTCGCCAGATGGGCTACGACCGCGCCCGCAGGCTGTGGAAGGAGGCGGGCTGGCCCTGGCCGGAGGAGCTGGCCTCCCTGCGGGGCAGTGGCCGCGCTGCCGCCAACCCGGCCGGGGTGCGTGGATTCAGCGACAGCGAGATTCAGCAGCTGCGCGAGCGGATCACGGCCAGCTCCAGGCTCGGCCCCGGCGACCTCCTCGCCTGGGACGTGCTGGCGGCCTTTGGCCTGCGCCCACAGGAGCTGATCGGACTGGAGCTCAAGGCCGGCGCCGATGGTGGCCCTGTGGCGGTGGTGCACCGCAGCAAGCGATCAAGCAAGGGCACCACCCGACCGCGGCAAGTGGTGGCCGTACCGCCTGGAGACTGGCCGCCCGATTGCCACCAGCTGCTGCGCCGTTGGCGGGAGCATGGCCTCCCCGACTGGAGCCAGCGGCTGGCGAGCCCGGGGCAGCACATGACGCAGCAGCTCCGCCGCCTGCACATGCCCAGCGACCTCTCCGCCTACGGCCTGCGCCATGCCTACGCGCTGCGGCTGGGGCTGGACCTGGGGCTCCACGTGCGGGAGAGCGCCGAGCTGATGGGCCACTCCCCGCAGGTGCACCTGGCCACCTACGGCCGCCACCTCGATGGGCCAGCCCTCCAGGCAAAGGTGCAGCAGCTGGTGGCAGCCAGGGCAGGCCGCTAGGTACGCCCACCCGCTGCACCTGGCCTGGAATCGAAAAAGGAAATGGCAGCGAAAAACTGTTCCCTTTTTATGCGTTGACTGGGGCAATCGTGGGGCTACGGTGACTCCAAGGCACGGCGAGTGCCGCCCCTGCGTTCATCAAATCCCGCCCCTTCCATGGCTTTCACATACACCACCGCCGAAGTGGCGGAGTCGCTTCGTGTGGCAAGAAATACGCTCGGCCGTATGCGAGCGGCCGACATTCTCCGCCCTGGCGTTCATTTCGTGGCGGTGGGTGAAAGCCTGCGCAGGCCCACCCTCCGCTGGGACCTGGAGGCGGTGGAGGACACCATGAGCCGCCGCAGCAAGCAGATCCGGCGGCCGAAGTCAGACGGCGACCGTTTCGCCGCGGCCACCCGCTGATGCCTGAACAAGAAAGGACCCCGCCGGCGCCAACCGTGCGGGGCACTGGAACGATTGCGTGCACCCATTGTGGCTGACCTCACCGACCACCGCCCCGAGCAGCAGCGCAGCCAGGCCACAGCGGCGCCGCTGTTTGATCGTGAGGCCGCGTCCCAGCACTGCCAGCTGATCGGCCTGGAGCCGCAGCAGGCCCACCTGCGCGCCCTCCACTGGAACGGCGGCGGCGCCCGCGACCTGCCGCCAGGGAAGCACAGCCCGCAGCTGCTCGAGGAGCTCCAGCAGCAGGGCCACCGCCTCTACGTGATCGCCGGAGGTGGGCGGAACAGGGAAGCGGTGGCGGCCATCCCCGCCGTGTTCGCCGAGTGGGACGGGCTGATCCTCGAGGACGTGGAGGCCCTGCTCCATGAGGCGCAGCTCCAGGGCCTGCCGGAGCCCACCCTCCTCCTCACCACCTGGGAGCACGGCTCCGCCCATGTGTGGTGGCGCCTCGATCAGCCCTGCACCGACATTCCCCGGTGGGAACGGCTGATGGTTCGGCTGGTGGTGGCCCTCGGCTCCGATCCGGTCTGTGTCGATCCCTCCCGGCTGATGCGGCTGGCCGGCTCCGCCTACATCGCCAAGGCTGGCCACTCCCGCCAGGGCCAGGTGCTGGGCCAGGCCCGCATCTTCCACGACGACCCCGAGGCCACCACCACCCTGGAGGAGCTGGAGGCCCAGTTTCAGCAGCGGCCGGAGCTGGCGGAACAGCTGAAGCAATCGAGCGTCGCCACCTACGACCCGCCGACCGATGCGGAACGGCAGCAGCGCCGCGAGAAGGCCCTCCTCCCGCCTCGGCCCATGGCGCAGATCAAGGCCGCCCTGGCGTGCATCCCCAAGCGCGAGAGCGGACTCCCGGACGGCGACCCGTGGCGATACCCGGCCCATCGCTTCGCGGCGGCCGGCCTGCGTGACGCCCTCTACCGGCTCCACAAGCGGCCGGACCTGGAGATTGATGAGGAGGCCAAGGCCACGGCCCACGCCGAGGCCCTTGAGCTGATGGAGGAGCACTCCCCCAGCCGGGAGTGCGGCTGGGACGTGGCGCAGGTGCTGGGCTCCTCTGCCTGGCTGGATGAGGGCACCTTCTGGAGCAGGGCGGCCCGGGCAGGTTTCGCCCTCGCGGCACTGCCGCCGACACCACCGCTGGATGGTGTGCCGTGGATCCCGGAGGACGCACCGACCAATGCGCCGCCAGCACAGCCCGGGGCCAAGGCCACCGCATCCCTCACCCTCGAGGAGGCCACAGCGCGGCTCCGCCAGGCCCGCGCCGATGGCTGCGATGGAGTGGAGCTGGAGACGTTGCTCCAGGGGCTGGCGGAGCAGTCCGGCCACCACCCCGCAGCGCTGCACAAGATCCTCCAGGAGATCGACCGCGAGGCCGAGGCCGAGATCGCCGGGGATGCTGCCGCCCAAGAGCTGGCGGTGGTGCGGGATTACGAGCGCGAGATCCAGGGCTTCGAGATCGCCGGCTTCCTGCCGCCCCGCATCGCCGCAGCCCTCCACACCGTCACCCACGGCCTGCCGTATCCAGGGCCAACCCTGGCCGTTTCCTTCCTCGCTGCCGTTTCAGGGGTGCTGCCCCTCGGCTCCGAGATCCTCGGACTGGAGGCCTCCGACTACCGGGTGCCGATCAACCTCTACCTCGCGCTGGTGGGGCACACCGGCGACCGCAAAAGCCAGCTGGGAAGGGCCACCATCACCCGCCCACCTGCGGAGATCCAGCGGCTTTACAACCGCGCCCACGCTGAAGCGCTCCAGGCTTGGCAGCTGGAGAACGAGGGCAAGAAGAAAGAGGACCGCAGCCCTAAGCCCTTCCTCCATCGGCTCCAGCTTCAGGACTACACCGGCGAGGCGCTGGCCCATCGACTGATGGAGGCCGAAAAGATCCAGCGCGGAATCCTGATCTTCCGCGATGAGCTCTCCGGCCTGTTCCGGAGCCTCGATCGCTACCGCAGCGGCGGCAAAGGTGGCGATGAGGAGCAGCTCCTCGAGATGTACGGCGGCGAACCGTTTGCCTCAGCGCGGGTGGAGGCAGTGGAGCGCGTGTACGACCGCTGCCATGTGTCGATCGCCGGCACCATCCAGCCGGCCACGTTGCGGGCCCTGATGGGCAGCGGAGACGATCAAGGCAAGTTCGCCCGTTTCCTGTTCGCCCCGCTGCTGGATCGGCCCGAACGCATCCCCACCCGCCTTCCTGATGGATGGTCTCAGGTGGTGGGAGAAGCACGGGCAACCCTGGCCGCGGCGATTAAGCACGCCGCCCGAATCGACCTCGATTCCGCCGGCAACCCTGACGTACGGATGCCGCCGCTGCCCTGGAGGCTGACCCTTACACAGGAGGCGCAAGAACGATTCGCCGACTGGGACCACGACCTCCAGAAGCAGCGCCACAGCCTGCCCAAGGAGGACCCACGCCGAGGAGTGCTGGGCAAGACAAGCAGCCAGGGCCTGCGGGTGATGGGGTTGACCCACATCCTCTGGACTGGCGCAGGCGAGGCCGACCCTGGAGACCCGCTGAGCCTGGCGGAGGTGGAGCGATCCCTCGCCTTTGTGGAGCTGCTCCAGCGGTGGGTGATGGGCTTCCACGCCTCGCCGGCCGCGGCCGAGGAGCCGCAGATGCAGCAGCTGGCCCGCCGCATCCACCAGATCACCACCCGCGCCGGTGGGTGGATGACGTGGAAGGAGATCCGCGACCGGATGAACGCCGGCGAGAAGAAGGGCATCACCTCCGCCGTGGGCAATGCGGCGATGGGCGCCCTGGTGAGGGCTGGCCTCGGCGAGCTGAAGGAGAGGGACGGATCCCCCCGGGCACTCAGGGCCACCGGATCACTCCCGCCCTGAGGGAAACCCGGAGGGATTGGAGGGACCCCGGAGGGACCCCCTGAATCCCTCCCGAGATGACTTCTCCCGCAGTCGATCACGGCGAAAGAGGGACGGAGGGACCGATGGACACCCCAGAAACGCCGAACGGTTCAAACGGATACAGAACCGCTTTTTCAGAGAACACCTGTCCCTCCAGTCCCTCTCACCCGAGAAGCCCCGCCACCACTGAAAAAGCCGGAGGGATTTT
>REEV01000132.1 GCA_007694915.1 Cyanobium sp. PLM2.Bin73
CACCCCCTGCAGCTCCCGGGCCAGGCGCAGGGCGTTGGCGATCACGGTGAGGCCCAGGCCCACGGTTGGGCAGCTGGGCAGCACGCTGGCGTCGGCGATCCAGAGGTTGGCCAGGCCATGGGCGCGGCCATTCAGGTCCACCACCGAGCTGGCCGGATCGCTGCCCATGCGGCAGGTGCCGCAGGCGTAGCCCATCACCGCCAGCGGGGCCTCGCCGCGGGGGTAGATCGGCGCCCGCTGCACCACCTGGGTGAGGGGATCGCGCTCCAGCTTCTGGATCGTGTCCAGCCAGCGGTACACCAGCCGGTCGTGGCCCTCGCGGCAGTTGGCGATGTAATCGATGCGGATGCGGCCGTTCTCCAGGCTCACCCGGTTCTCGGGGTCGGGCAGCACGCTGCTCATCGCCCACCAGCACACCGAGCGGTCGGCCAGCCACTCCAGCGCCGCATCGGGCAGCAGCCGGCTCACCAGCGACAGCAGCGGCGGCGACTCGGCGAACAGCGGGTCCTGCAGCACCCCGCCACCGCTCTGGATCGTGCCCAGGCCGTAGTCCACGTTGCGGTCGCCCCAGAGGTAGTCGTTCAGGCCCAGGCTGCGGCCGTAGCGGCCGGAATTGGGCTCGCTGGCGCGCTGCAGGATGGCGCTCAGCTGCAGCTTCATCAGGTTGCGGCCCACCTGGCCCGAACCGTTCGCCAGCCCGGCCGGGTGGGCCGAGTTGGCCGACGCCAGCAGGATCGCCGGCGTGTTGATCGCCCCGGCCGCCAGCACCACCTGGTGGCCGCGGAACAGCCAGCGCTCGCCGTTCACCTCCGCCTCCACCCCCTGCACCTCCGTGCCGCCGGGATTCACGTGCAGGGCCAGCACCCGGGCGCCATCGCGCAGGCAGAAGCGCCCCGCCGCCGGCTCGGCCGCCGCCCGCTCCACCCCGAAGCGCTCGGCATCGCCGCTGGGGTCGTCCGTGCGGCCGGTCCAGCTCAGGGGCAGGTTGAACGGGTGCAGGCCCTGGCGCTCGAGGCCGGCGCCGATCGCCTCCAGAAACGGCTCGATCGGCCGTGGCGCATGGGGGTAGGGGGCGTGGCGGGGCGGCTCGCTGGGATCGCGGCCGGCCGCGCCATGCACCCGGAACAGCTGCTCGGCCCGCTCCAGCCAGGGCTCCAGGTCGCCATAGCGCAGGCCCCAGTCGGGACTGCTGCCCTCCTGCAGGCGCACGCCGCTGAATTCGGCCTCCCGCGGGCGCTGCAGCACCCCGCCCCAGATCTTGGTGTTGCCGCCCAGGGCATAGAGCGTCTGGGGGGAGAAGGGATCGCCATCGGGCCCGAACCAGGGCTCCGGCGGGTGGTAGCGCGACGTGCGGAACAGGGTGATGTCGGCCAGGTTCTGTTCGTCGAGGGGCAACGAGCGGCCCCGCTCCAGCAGCAGCACCGAGCGCCCCGCCGCCACCAGTTCACCGGCCAGGGTGCCGCCGCCGGCACCGCTGCCCACGATCACCACGTCGTGGACCTGCTGATCGATGATCATCGCTGCCAGATGTAGATGAGCACGAACAGCACCACCCAGATCACATCCACGAAGTGCCAGAACAGCGACACGGCCGTCACCCCCACCGAACCGGCGTCGTAGTTGCCGGGCCGGAACGAGCGGGCCAGCATCAGCCCCATCAGCAGCACGCCGGTGAGCACGTGCAGCCCGTGGAAGCCGGTGAGCAGGTAGAAGCTGGCGCCATAGACGCCATCACTGAGGCCGAACGGCAACGCCGCCCACTCCAGCCCCTGGCCCACCAGGAAGATGGTGCCCATCGCCATGGTGAGCAGCCACCAGGCGCGGAACTGCCAGAGCCGGCCCCGGTGCAGGGCCCGTTCAGCCAGGTAGATCACGCCGCTGCTGCTCACCAGCACCACGGTGAAGCGCAGCGGCTCGATCACCTCCAGCCCCTCCACCCCCGGCGGCAGCCAAAGGGGGGAGGAGGTTTTGTAGATCGCGTAGCCGGCGAACAGCGCCAGGAAGATCACGCTCTCGGAGAGCAGGAAGATCACGAACCCGGTGAGGGTGTGATCGGCATGGCCGTGGCCGTGGCCCTGGGCTGCGGGCTGGGCGGGCAGGTCGGCTGGGGTGGGTGTGGTGGTGGTCATGGCGTCAGGCTCCCCCCGTGGCGGCGCTGGCGGCGTTGGCGGCCTTGGCCACGTAGCGCTCCTCATCGGCCACCAGCGGCCGGCCCAGGCCATAGCCGTAGGGGCCGCTCAGCACCGTGGGCACGTCGTCTTCGAAGTTCTCCGCCGGTGGCGGCGAGGGCAGCAGCCACTCCAGGCCGATGGCGTTCCAGGGATTGGGCGGTGCCTTCTCGCCCCGCACCCAGGAGCTCACCAGGTTGAGCAGGAAGGGGATGGTGGCCACCCCCAGCAGGAAGGCGCCGAGGCTGGCGAGCACGTTGAGGAAAGCGAACTCCGGGTCGTAGGAGGCCACCCGCCGCGGCATGCCCAGCAGCCCGGCGGCGTGCATGGGCAGGAAGGTGAGCTGGCTGCCGATGAAGGTGAGCACAAAGTGCAGCTTGCCCAGGCCCTCATACAGCATCCGGCCGGTGAACTTCGGAAACCAGTGGTAGATGCCGGCGAACACGCCGTAGGTGATGGTGGAGAAGATCACCGTGTGGAAGTGGCCCACCACGAAGTAGGTGTTGCCCACGTGGATGTCCACCGGCACCGTGGCCAGCATGATGCCGGTGATGCCGGCGAAGATGAAGTTGAACACCCCGCCCAGGCAGAACCACATCGCCGTGGTGAGCCGCAGCTTGCCGCCCCAGAGGGTGCCGATCCAGGCGAACACCTTGATGCCGGTGGGCACGGCGATCAGCATGGTGGTGACCATGAACAGGTTGCGCATCCACTGCGGCGTGCCGCTGTAGAACATGTGGTGCACCCACACGATCAGGCTGAGGAAGGTGATCGCGAAGGAGGCGATCGCCACCACGTGATAGCCGAACAGTGGCTTGCGGGCATACACCGGAAACAGCTCCGAGAAGATGCCGAACACCGGCAGCACCATCACGTACACCGCTGGGTGGGAATAGAACCAGAAGAAGTGCTGATACAGCATCGGATCGCCGCCGCCCTCCGGCAGGTAGAAGCTGGTGCCGAAGCTCAGATCAAACAGCAGCAGCACCGCCCCGGCGGTGAGCACCGGCAGGCCGATCAGCTGGATCGCCTGGGCCGCCACCGCCGTCCAGCAGAAGATCGGCATCCGGAACCAGCCCATCCCCGGCGCCCGCATGCGGATGATCGTGGTGATGAAGTTCACCGCCCCCATGATCGAGGAGATGCCCGAGAGCGCCACCGCCAGGATCCACAGGAACTGGCCATTGATGAAATGGCCCAGCGGGTTCTGGATGCTCTGGGGCGGGTAGGCCCACCAGCCGGCGCCCGAGGGTCCGCCCGGCACCAGGAAGCTGGCCATCAGGATCACCCCGAACACCGGCACCATCCAGAAGGCCGCGGCATTGAGGCGCGGAAAGGCCATGTCTGGTGCGCCGATCATCGGCGGGATCAGCAGGTTGTTGAAGCCGTTGAGGATCGGGAACAGAAACAGGAACAGCATCACCGTTCCGTGCATCGTGTAGAGCCCGTTGTACACCGTGGGATCCACCAGATCCGCCGCCGGCGTGATCAGCTCGCCGCGCATGATCATCGACAGCAGCCCTCCCACCAGCAGGAAGAACAGGGAGGTGAGCATGTACTGCAGCCCGATCACCTTGGCGTCGGTGTTGAAGCTCAGGAAGCGCCGCCAGTTGTTGGGCGCGCCCGGCACCGGATGGGGCGCCTTGAGCACGCGGGGATCAAACGAGGGTGCGGGGGCCGGGGCGGTGCTGGTCATGGTCAGGACTCGTGGGGGGCTTCGGGGTCGGCACTCACATGCACCAGCGGCGGCGGGGCCGGCGGCACCGTGGCCCAGCCGCGATCACCGCGGGCCAGACGCTGGTTGTAGAGGTCGGTGGCGGCATTGGCGGCGGGCCGCAGGGGCTGGCGCAGGGCCTGCTCCAGCCAGGCCTCATAGGCCTCTTGCGGCTCCACCACCACGTCGGTCTGGTTGGAGGCGAAGTAGCCGCCGCTGAACATCGAATCCCGCAGCCGGTAGCGGCCGGCGCGGGTGGGGATGAGGCTGTAGTCGATCACGCTGCCGGGGATCAGGTCCTGCTTGAGCCGGAAGGCCGGCACGTAGAAGCCGTGGATCACATCGGTGGCGCTCAGGCGCAGGAAGCTGCGCTGACCTTCGGGCAGATGCAGCTCAGAGCTGTGCACGCCGTTGGGATAGATGAACTCCCAGCTCCACTGGCGGCCGATCACTTCTATCGGATTGGCCGCGGCGGCGGCATCCGCCGCCATCGGTGCGGCCGCCGGCGCCTCGGCGCCGTGCATCGCCGCGTGGCCGCCGGTGACGCGCACCTTGCCCCCCAGGGTGGAGAGGGTGGTGCTCACATCGATCGCCTTCCAGGCGATCAGCATCACGATCACCAGCGGGATCACCGTCCACACGATCTCCAGCTTGAGGTTGCCCTCGATCGGATCGCCGTTGTCGAGGTCGTACTTGGGGGCGCGGTTGAACAGCAGGGTCCAGAGCATCACGCCGCTGCAGCCGAGGAAGATGAAGCTGCCGATGCCCACCTCCAGGGCGAACAGGTCGTCCACCGGGCCGGCGGCGGCCGAAGCGGGCAGCGGCAGCCAGCGGTGCGACTGGGCGGCCATCCAGACGCTGGCGGCCAGATCGCCGAGCACCGCCGCCAGCAGCAGCAGCACCGCCCAC
>REEV01000045.1 GCA_007694915.1 Cyanobium sp. PLM2.Bin73
GAATGTAACACGATGTTGCGCGGTTTGTGAAGGGGGGTTGCAGGGCGGCCGGGTCCGCGGCGGCTCAGCCCGCCGCGCAGCACCAGCAGGGCGATCGCCAGGCCGATGATCCGATCGAGCAGGGGGCTGCCCAGCAGGGCCACCAGCAGGCCGGAGAGGATCACGCCGGCGTTGGCGATGGTGTCCTTGCTGGAGAAGATCACCGAGGCGCGCATGTGGATGCCCTCGCCGTGGTGCCGGAACACCAGGGCCAGACAGACCAGGTTGGCCACCAGGGCCAGCAGGCCCACGCCCATCATCAGCCCGCTCACCGGTTCGCTCCCCTGCAGGCTGCGCCGCAGCACGTCCGCCAGCACCAGCAGGGCCAGGCCATAGACGCCGGCATCGGCCAGCATGTCGAGGGAATCGGCGATCAGGGCGATCGATTCGGCCCTCCGGCCCCAGCCGAGTTCCAGCACGAACATGGCGGCGTTGATCAGCAGCACCCACCAGAGGGTGCGCCGCTGCAGCCGCTCAGCCCACGAAGCGCCGGTAGATCCAGCGCACAACTCCGCCCAGCACCGGCACCGGGCCGAAGGTGGGGCCCACGAAATCGAAGTAATCGCGGTGATCCACGATCCTGCCCGCGTCATTGAGCAACAGGCGGGTGGTGCCGGGATAGATGAATTCGATGCCCTTGATCTTCAGGCCCATCTCCCACTCCACGAAGGCGGTGTCGCCCGTGATGGCGATGGCGCCCGGCTTGAGCAGCACGTCGTCACAGCGCCGCAGCAGGTCCTGCTGGGCCTTCAGGTAGGCGTCGATGCCGTGGTGTTCCTGGGTGGGGTCCTGGAAGTGCACGGCCTCGTCGTAGAGCGCTCGCCACTGCTCCGCGCTGGGGCCCGGTGCGCCATAGGGCTTGGTGAACAGGACCTGCAGGGTGGCGGCATCCATGGCAGTGGGGTGGCACGGGTGTCAGCCTGCCAGCCTTGGTGGTGTTGTCAGTTGCCTCACCATGCCCCTGCTGAGCATCAGAACCTCGGCCCCGGCCCCGGCGGTTGCCGAGCTCGACGGCCTGCTGCAGGAGATCTCCAGCCGCATCGCCGCTCACCTGGGCAAACCGGAGTCCTACGTGATGACCGCCTTCGAGGGGGACGTGGCCATGACCTTCGCGGGCAGCGCTGCTGAGCCGGTGGCCTATCTGGAGCTCAAGAGCGTGGGCCGCCTCTCACCCCAGACCACCACCGCCATCAGCGCCGATCTCTGCGGCCTGGTCGAGGAGCGGCTGGGGGTGCCGGCGGCCCGCACCTACATCGAATTCGCCGCCGCCGAGGGCTACCTGTGGGGCTGGAATCGGCGCACGTTTGGCTGACCCGGAACCGGCCCCGCGGCGATCCTGGAGGACGTAGCGACCACTACGGATGGTGTGCTGAACAAACCGGCCCCTGCCGCTAGCGTGCGTGCAGTCGCTACACCGCGATGACCCAGCTGCACGACCTCAGGTTGCGTCTTCTGGTTCAGCAGGAAACCCAGCGCATCCTCGACAGCCAGCCCGATGAACTCGACCTCTCCGTGGTGCAGGCCCGCTGCCTCTGCTGGCTGGCGCTGTTGGTCGAAGCCCACGAGGAGCAGGCCTGTGATGCCGAGCGCCGCGGTGACACCGAGCAGGCGATGGGCTGGTTTGCTGATTCCATGCGCCTGCGCGATGTGATCAACGTGGTGACCTCGATCGAGATTCCCCTGCCGGCCGCCGACGAATCCGATGAGACGGCGGCCTGACGGGATCCGCGATGCCATGATGGTGGTTGTGACAGATAGGGAGCGCGGTGCCCGAAGAGCCCTGCCAGTGCCCTGATTGCCAGCGTTTCTATCGGGAACACGACCGACTGATCCGCGAAAACCCCACCCTCCGCCAGCAGCAGGAGCTCAACTGGGCTGCTTTGCAGTCATTCCGCACCCTGGCCGGCCGCGTGATGGAGGAGCTGCAGAAGCAGCAGGAGGCCAGCGAGGCCCAGCCCGCCACTGGTGCCGCCGCCGCCCCAGCCGCCGCAGCCCCCGCTGAGCCGGACACGCCGGAGGAGCCCGATGCCATGCAGCAGGCCCTGGCCGATCTGGAGAACATCAACGCCCATCTGTTCTCGATCGAGGCGTTGATGGAGCGCATCTTCGATGTGCGGGTGCCCGAGGAGGTGGAGCGTCTCTTCCGTGAGCAGGCCGGTGAACTCGCCCCCGATCCGCTCAATGCCGATCGCCTGCGCCTCAACCGGCTGCTGCACCAGACCCCCGATCTCCCCGACCGGGGCTGATTCCGCTCACTCCATCTCGCAGCTGATCGTCACCGGGTAGGGCTGGGCCCCCCAGATGCGCTCGGCGTACTCGCGGATCGAGCGGTCGGAGGAGAAAAAGCCGGTGCGGGCCGAGTTGAGCAGGGCCATGCGGTTCCAACTCCGGCTGTCGGCCCAGGTCTGGTTCACCTCCTGCTGGGCGCGCTGGTAGTCCTGGAAATCGGCCAGCACGAAGAAGGGGTCCTGGCCGGTGAGGTTCTGCAGCAACGGCCGGAACAGGTCGCCGTCGCCGTCGCTGAAGTGGCCCTGCTCGATCAGGCGCAGCACCTCCCCCAGCTCGGGGATCCCGCCGATCCATTCCCAGGGCCGGTAGCCCTCGGCCCGCAGCTCGGCAATCTGCTCGGTGGTGCGGCCGAACAGGAAGAAGTTGTCGGCACCCACCTGCTCGCGGATCTCCACATTGGCGCCATCGAGGGTGCCGATCGTGAGGGCACCATTCATGGCGAACTTCATGTTGCCGGTGCCGGAGGCCTCCTTGCCGGCAGTGGAGATCTGTTCGGAGAGGTCGGTGGCTGGGTACACCTTTTCACCCAGCTTGACGCTGTAGTCGGGCAGGAAGATCACCCGCAGACGCCCGTCCATGTCGGGATCGGCGTTCACCGTGTCAGCGATGCCGTTGATGAAGCGGATGATCAGCTTGGCCATGTAATAGCCGGGCGCCGCCTTGCCGCCGAAGATCACCGTGCGTGGCGGCAGATCGTCGCCCAGGCCGCTCTTGATGCGCAGGTAGTGGGATATCACCTGCAGGGCATTGAGGTGCTGGCGCTTGTATTCGTGAATGCGCTTCACCTGCACGTCGAACAGCGAGGCGGGATCCACCAGCACGCCGGTGTGCTGCTCGATGTACTGGGCCAGGTGGGCCTTCACCGCCAGTTTCGTGGCTCCCCAGCGCTCCAGGAAGCCGTCGTCGTCGGCAAAGGCCTCCAGCTGGCGCAGCTGGTCGAGGTCCTTCACCCAGCCATCGCCGATGGCCTCGCTGATCAGGCGGGTGAGGCGGGGGTTGGCCAGCGCCAGCCAGCGCCGCGGGGTGACGCCGTTGGTGACGTTGGTGAACTTCTCGGGCCAGAGGGCCTTGAAATCGGGAAACAGATCCCGCTGCACCAGATCGCTGTGCAGGGCCGCCACACCGTTCACATGGTGGCTGCCGATGGTGGCCAGGTGGGCCATGCGCACCGCCTTGGGGCCGTCCTCATCGATGATCGACACCCGCCGCAGCACCTGGTCGTCGCCGGGATAGCGCAGCCGTACCTGCTGCAGGAAGCGGCGGTTGATCTCGTAGATGATCTCCAGGTGGCGCGGCAGCAGCGCGCCCATCAGGTCCACCCCCCACGTCTCCAGGGCCTCCGGTAGCAGAGTGTGGTTGGTGTAAGCGAGGGAGGCGGTGGTGATGCCCCAGGCCTCCTCCCACTCCAGGCGCTTCTCATCCAGCAGCAGCCGCATCAGCTCGGCCACCGCGATCGAGGGGTGGGTGTCGTTGAGCTGCACGGCCCAGTGCGCGGGGAACTCCTGCACGGGAATGCCGCGGGCCTCCAGGCTGCGCAGCATGTCCTGCAGGGAGCAGCTCACGAAGAAGTGCTGCTGCTTGAGCCGCAGCCGCCGGCCCTCATCGGTGCCGTCGTTGGGGTAAAGCACCTTGGAGAGGGTTTCGCTGCCCACCTTCTCCTCCACGGCGCCGTAGTAGTCGCCGATGTTGAAGGCGTAGAAGTCGAAGCTCTCGGTGGCGTCGGCCCGCCACAGCCGCAGCCGGTCGCAGGTGTTCACCCGGTAGCCCAGCACCGGCACGTCGTGGGGCACCCCGATGGCGTGCTCGGCCGGGATCCAGCGGCTGCGCAGCACGTCATCGTCGTCGCGGTAGGTCTCCGTGCGACCGCCGAAGCCCACGAAGCAGGCCTGATCGGGCTGGGGCAGCTCCCAGGGCCACCCGGCCTTGAGCCACTTGTCGGTGATCTCCACCTGCCAGCCGTCGCGGATCAGCTGATCGAAGATCCCGAACTCGTAGCGGATGCCGTAGCCGGTGGCAGGAATCTCCAGGGAGGCCAGCGATTCCAGGAAGCAGGCCGCCAGGCGCCCGAGGCCGCCGTTGCCCAGGCCCGGTTCTTCCTCCACATCGAGGATTTCGCCCAGGTCGTGGATGCCGAATCCCTTGATGGCTTCAGCGGCCGCCTCCTGGATGCCGAGCATCAGCAGGTTGTTGCCCAGCTGGGGGCCGATCAGGAACTCGGCCGAGAGGTAGGCCACCACGCGGGTGGGGGTTTTGCGCAGGGCCTCAACGCCGGCCAGGTAGCGGGTGATCAGCCGGTCGCGCACCGCATAGCTGAGCGCCATGTAGAGGTCGTGGCGGCTGGCGGTGGGGGCGAGCTTGCCGAGCGTGTAGAAGAGGTGCTCGGTCATACCGTCGAACACCGCGCTGGCATCGAGGCCGCTGCGGTGGGGATCGGCGTAGCAGCCCGGTGTGGGCAGGCGCAGCTGGGCTGGCCGGCTGGGGCTGGCCGGCTCGGACGGGATCGCGGTGATCGGGTTTGCCTGCGTCATGCCAGATCTGCACTGTGCGGACCGTAGCCACGGCTGCCACACCTACCCCTTCCTGGCGACTAGGGATCAGCAAGCGAACACCGGCGCCCGCAATCCCGTTAGCGCTTGGCTGCCTTGCCGCCAACCGCCTTAAGGTCGGCGCGCTTTCGCCATCCCGTTGCTGCCGATGCAGTTGCCCATGGCCCTGTTGCCGTTGTCTCCGCCGCCGATGCTTTCTCTGGCCATGGCTCCGTCGCTGCTGCTGGAGGTGGGCAACCACCAGCTCGAGGTGGCTGAAACCCTCATCGGGGTGGGGGAATTTCTGGTGATCTTCGTGGCAGCGCGCCTCCTGGCCGAGCTGATGGTGCGCATCCAGCTGCCCACGATCCTGGGTGAGCTGGTGGCCGGCGTGATCATCGGTGTGTCCGGTCTGCACCTGATCGTGCCCCCCGAAACCCAGGCCCAGCTGAGCGCCTGGCTGCTGTCGCTGGTGGGCTCCCTGGCGGAGGTCTCGCCGGACACGGTGCAGGAGCTCTACACCGAAACCTTCCCCAACCTCCAGGCCGTTTCCGAGATCGGCCTTTACGCCCTGCTCTTCCTCACCGGCCTGGAGAGCGAGCTCGACGAACTGGTGGCGGTGGGCATGCAGGCCACCACCGTCGCGGTGACCGGGGTGGTGCTGCCCTTCGCGCTGGGCACGGCCGGCCTCTACTACCTGTTCGATGTGCCGCTGATCCCGGCGGTGTTCGCCGGGGCGGCGATGACCGCCACCTCGATCGGCATCACCGCCAGCGTGTTCGGGGAGCTGAAGTTCCTCAAGACCCGCGAGGGCCAGACGGTGATCGGCGCCGCCGTGCTCGACGACATCCTCGGCATCGTGATCCTGGCGGTGGTGGTGAGCCTGGCCGGTGGCGGGGCCTTCAGCTTCGGGCCCCTGCTCAAGCTGGTGGCAGCCGCCGGGGTGTTCGTGGCCGCTGCCCTGTTCCTCAGCCGCACCGCCGCTCCCGGCTTCGACTGGCTGCTCGACCGGCTCAAGGCCCCGGGTGAGGTGGTGGTGGCCTCCTTCGTGGTGCTCTCGCTCTGCTGTTTCGCCGCCCAGGCGATCGGCCTGGAGGCCGCCCTGGGCGCCTTCGCGGCCGGCCTGATTCTCAGCGGCTCCAAGCACACCCACGACATCGACGCCGCCGTGAAGCCCCTGGTGGCCCTGTTCGCCACCATCTTCTTCGTGCTGATCGGCACCGGCATGGACCTGGCGGTGCTCAACCCCTTCAACCCCGAGAACCGGGAGGGGCTGATGATGGCCGCCTTCCTGCTGGTGGTGGCCATCGCCGGCAAGATCGCCGCCGGCTGGAGCTACGTGAGCAAGGAGAAGACCAACCGGCTGGTGGTGGGCCTGGGGATGATGCCCCGCGGCGAGGTGGGCCTGATCTTCCTGGGCCTCGGCACCCAGGCCGGGCTGCTCACCAAGCCCCTGGAGGCCGCCATCCTGCTGATGGTGATCGGCACCACCTTCCTGGCCCCGATCCTGCTACGGGTGGTGTTGCGCAACGACACCGGAGGGCCCGACCTTGACCCCCTCGCCGAAATCCCCACCTGAGCCGTTGCTGCGGCGCTGGGGCCTGAGCTGGGGCGGCTGGCTGGACAACCGGCGTGGTGAGTGGTGGCTGCTGGCCCAGCTGCTGCTGATCGCCGCCCATCTGCTGCCCGCCTGGCCGGCGCCCGGCGCCTGGGGCTATGCCTGGCCCCTGCCCCTGGCTGTCACCGGCGCCGCGCTGCTGCTGGTGGGTGTGGTGCTGGCCCTGCAGGCGTTCGTGCGGCTGGGGCCGAGCCTCACGCCCCTGCCCGAACCCATGGCCGATGCGGCGCTGGTGACCAGCGGTGCCTATGCCCGCTGCCGCCACCCCCTCTACCAGGCGATGCTGCTGTGCTCGCTGGGCATGGCCCTGGCCCTGGGCAGCCTGCTGCACCTGGCCCTGCTGCTGGCCCTGGTGGCGGTGCTGGGTGGCAAGGCCCGCCGCGAGGAGCGGGCCCTTGAGCGCCTCCACCCCGAGTACGCCGCCTACCGCAGCGCCACACCGGCGATCATTCCCCGCTGTCCCTGGCTTGACTGGCGAGTGCTGTGAAGGCGCCCCAGCCGGCGGCGATCAGCCCCAGGCTGCTGGCCCAGCCGGGGCCGAGGGCCCAGCTCAGGGCCAGGTTGGTGAGGGCCCCGATCGCCAGGGCCAGCAGCAGGCTGCCAGCCACGAGCACCAGCTGCTGCAGGTTCTCCGGCAGGTCGCCCGCGGCCAGGGCGGCCTCCAGGCGGCCCAGGGGCAGGCTCAGGGGCAGGTAGAGCGCCAGGGCCCAGAAGGCGGTGCCGGGCAGCAGGGGGATCCAGTGGGGCACAACCATCGGGACAGAACCATGGGGAGGGAAACCAGCCGGGCGGGGTCGAGGTCGAACCGGGCGGGGTCCGGCGCCCACACGCGCTCCCTAGCATCGACGACCTCAGAGACGGTGTGGTGAGCGAGGTCGTTGTTGAAGCCTGGCAGTACCTCGGCCATGGCGTGCATGCCGTGAAGGCCGGCCCGGAGCAGCCCGAGGGGCCAGCGCTGCTGCTGGTGCACGGTTTCGGGGCCTCCACCGACCACTGGCGCTTCAACATTCCGGTGCTGGCCCAGCGCCATGAGGTGCATGCCATCGACCTGCTCGGCTTCGGGCGCAGTGCCAAGCCAGCCGGGCTGGCCTATGGCGGTGCCCTCTGGCGCGACCAGCTGGCCGCCTACGTGGGCGAGCGCATCGGCCGTCCCACGGTGCTGGTGGGCAATTCCCTGGGCGGCTTCTCCGCCCTGGCGGCCGGCGTGGCCCTCGCTGAGCAGGCGGCCGGGGTGGCCCTGCTCAACGCTGCAGGACCGTTCAGCGATGAGCAGGCTCCGCCGCGGGGCTGGGGGGCCATCGCCCGCCAGACCATCGGTGGTGCCCTGCTGCGCAGCCCGGTGCTGCAGCGGCTGCTGTTCGAGAACCTGCGCCGGCCCGCCACCATCCGCCGCACCCTCAACCAGGTGTACATCGACCGCAGCAACGTCGATGACGCCCTGGTGGAGGCGATCCGCCGCCCCTCCCTCGACCCCGGGGCCTTCGGGGTGTTCCGAACGGTGTTCGACATCCCCCGCGGTCAGCCCCTCGACGAGCTGTTCGCCCAGCTCAACTGCCCGTTGCTGCTGCTCTGGGGCATCCGCGATCCCTGGATCAATGCCGCCGGCCGCCGGGCCGCCTTCCAGCGCCATGCCCCCGCAGCCACCACCGAGGTGGTAATGGAAGCCGGCCACTGCCCCCACGACGAGGTGCCCGATCAGGTGAATGCCGCCCTGCGGGAGTGGCTGGCGGAGCTCAACGCCGGGGCTGAATTCCCGGCAGCCGCCCCCGCGCCAGCTGCTGTTTCGGATCGAACTGCCGCTTGAGCGCCTCGATCAGGGGCCGCGCGGGGGCATCGAGCCAGGCCGGGATGGCCGTCGCTGGCGGGCCGGGTGGCTGACGCAGCACGGTGAGCTGGCCTCCCAGCTCCCGGCAGCGGCGACGCAGGGCCTCCACCCGGTATGGGGGCAGCGTCCCGGCAGCGGCCCAGAGGTCGCCCAGGCCGCTGCCGGCGCCGATCACCGCGCTCAGATCGCGCACTTCGGGGCTCTCCAGCAGTTCCGGCACGCGGGCGGGGAGCACCCCGGCGCGGAGCAGCCAGGCGGGCCGGGGCGTGGCCGCTCCCCGGCCCAGCTCCAGGTGGGCCTCCAGCCGCTCGGGCGCCAGGGTGTCCAACGCCACGCCGGTCTGCTGCGCCTGTTCGCCGATGCAGGTGATCTGCTCGTCGAGGGTCTGGGGGCTGATGCTGGCCAGGCTCACCAGCAGGGCGCTGGGCGTCTGGGGCAGGGTGCGCTGGTGCCAGTCGAGCCGCTCGGGGCTGAGGCTGGAGTTGAGCAGCCAGCGGGCCAGGGGCTGCAGCCGGCTGAGCGGCCCGTGCAGCCAGAGGCCGCGGCGCTGGGGCGGCAGGGGCTGGGTGCGCAGGGTGACCTCGGTGATCAGGGCCAGGGAACCCCAGCTGCCGCACAGCGGCCGCATCAGGTCGTAGCCGGCCACGTTCTTCACCACCTTGCCGCCGGCACGGGCGGCGGTGCCGTCGGCACGCAGCAGGCCGATGCCGATCAGCTGGTCGCGCACGCCCAGGTAGCGCTGGCGGTAGCCGCCGGCCAGGCCCCGGGCCACCAGCCCGCCCACCGTGCCCCCACCCAGGCCGGCGCCCGGGCCCGTGGCCGTGGCGGGTTCAGCGGTGCCCCAGGGCCAGTCCACCGTCAGCCACTGCCGGTGGCGGGCAAGCTCCTGCTGCAACACCACCAGTGGTGTGCCGGCCCGCACGGTGACGGTGAAGTCGCCCGGGTTGTGCTCCACGATCCCCTCCAGCCGGGCGGTGCTCAGCACCAGCACCTCGCCCTGCCCCTGAGCGGGCTGCACCGGTGGACCCCAGTCCAGCCGGCTGCCGCTGCCGGCGGGCAGCCAGGGGGTGGCCTGCCGGTGCAGATCCCGCACCAGCTCCTGCAGCTCGCGGGGCTCAGGGCGCATCACGGCACGATGGTGCCATGGCCGCCGCACCGCTCAAGATCGTTGTCTTCGACGACGACCCCACCGGCTCCCAGACCCTGCACAGCTGCCCGCTGTTGCTGCGCTGGGATGCCGCCAGCCTGCGCGCCGGCCTGGCCCATCCCTCGCCGTTCCTGTTTCTGCTGGCCAACACCCGCGCCCTTGCGCCGGCCCAGGCCGCCGCGCGGGTGCGCCGGATCTGCCGGGCCATCAAACCCGCCCTGGAGGCGGCGCGTGCCGAGGGCCTGATCGGCAGCTGGCTGCTGGTGAGCCGTGGTGATTCCACCCTGCGCAGCCATTTCCCCCTGGAGGTGGAGGTGATCGCCGCCGAACTGGGCGGACCCGAGGGCTGGGACGCCACCCTGCTGGTGCCGGCCTTCCTTCCCGGTGGTCGCAGCACCCGCGACGGCGTGCACTACCTGCATGGCCAGCCGGTGCACACCAGCGCCTTCGCCCGCGATTCGCTGCTGGGCTACCGCACCAGCTTTCTGCCCGCCTGGGTGGAGGAGAAGAGCGGCGGGCGCGTCCCAGCGGCCGCCGTGGAGCGCCTCGGCCTGGCGGAACTGGATGCCGCTGCCGCCGATCATCCGGGCGGCAACGGCGCGTCGGAGGCGGCAGCGGGCCCTGGCTTCCAGGCCCTCTGCGAGCGGCTGGCGGCCCTGGAGGGCAACCGCACCGTGGCGGTGGACGCGGAGCGGCCGCGGCAGCTGGCGGCCCTGGGGGCGGCGGTGCGGGAGCTCAGCGGACCCCATGCCGCGGCGCGCTGGGGTCGGCCGCGCCGGTTTCTGTTTCAGGCGGCGGCCAGCCTGCTCAACGGCCTGGCGCCGATCGGCCCCCAGCCCCTCGCTCCTGCGGCCCTGGCGGGGCTGCGCCGCCGCGACGGGCCTGGCGGCTGGCTGCCGGGCCTGGTGCTGGTGGGCTCCCATGTGCCCCTGGCCGATGCCCAGCTCGAGCAGTTGCTCACGGCGCCCGGCTGCAGCGGCATCGAGCTCGAGGTGGTCAAGCTGGCCCGGGTGCTGGAGGGACCGCTTCCCGCTGAGCTGCTGGCCTCGCTGGAGCAGGCCTGGCTGCAGCGGCTGGGGGCGGTGCTGTCCGCCGGCCGCACGCCGGTGCTCTACACCAGCCGGGGGGAGCTGCCCTGCCGCTCGGCTGCCGAGCGGCGGCGGCTGGGGCTGGAGCTGGCAGCCCTGATGGCGCGGCTGGCCGCTGCCCTGGCGCCACGGCTGGGGTACCTGATCAGCAAGGGCGGCATCACCACCCACACCCTGCTGGCCGAGGGGCTGGGGGCCGGCCTGGTGGAGCTCCAGGGCCAGCTGCTGCCGGGGCTGTCGCTGGTGCGGCTGCCCGCCGGCGATCCGCCCCTGGCCGCTGGCCTGGCGGGCCTGCCGGTGCTCACCTTCCCCGGCAACCTGGGTGATGGCGGCAGCCTGCGCCAGGCCTGGCAGCTGATGGAGCATCCCCAGCCGCTGCCGGGGCCGCCGCCGCTCACAGCCGCACTGGCTCCAGGGGCCGGCAGTGCCACCCGCCCCCGGCTCGCTCCGCCACCAGCGGGGTGAGCGTGAACCGCGGTGGCGATCCGGCGGCCACATCCACCCGCAGGCCGGAGTAGCGGCGTTGCAGCGCCGAGCCGTGGCCGTGGCGGCCATGGAAGAAGCGGCTGCGAGCGAGCGGGCGGCCGCCCCCATCACGCAGCTCGGGCCCCTGGGGGCGCTGGCGGCGCAGGCTGTAGCCGCTGCCGCCGCACACCACCCAGGGGATGCCGGCGTCGCCGTGGCCGTTGTCGCCCACCTCCACCAGCTCCAGGCAGTGGGCATGGCCGCTGAAGGCCAGATCCAGTAGCGGCCGGCCCCCGGGCCGCTCCCCCAGCGCTGCCGCCACCCGGTCGAACACCCGCTGCAGCTGGTGACGCACCGCCAGGGTCTGGGCCTGGTTCCACTTGGTGGCCTCGGTGACGTAGGGCGGGTGGTGCAGCACCAGCAGCCGCCCACGCACCGCCGGGTTGCACCAGGAGGCCAGCAGCTGGCGCTCGAACCAGGCCAGCTGCTCGCTGTCCAGGGACGGGGGGCGGCCGGCGCGGGCCGCATCGGCGCTGGCCAGTTGCTTGTCGATGTCGTGGATGCGCTCATCGAGCTCCTCCAGCAGGCCCAGTCCATCGGCGCGGTTGTCGTCGGCCTGATCGTCGCGGTGGCCCGCCAGCCACTCGCCCCCCAGCTGGCGCAGCAGGTCGGCCTGTTCGGCCTCCAGGGCCTCGCGCTGCTGCAGCAGGCTGCGCCGCCAGGCGGGGGCGCCGGGCTGGGCGAGGGGCTCGTTGAAGGTGTTGGAGTCGAGGGCGAACAGGTCGATGCCGGCCCAGCGGCTGGCGTAGTAGCGGTGCGGCAGGCGCGTGAACCGGCCCGGGCGGTAGAGCAGGGCGCGCTCGCCATCGGGGCCGTCCACCGCGGCGCCGCGGGTGGTGCTCAGGTGGTCCTGCAGGAGTGCTTCCGGCACGGCGGCCAGCCGGTCGACGAAGGCCTCGCTCCAGGCCCGCCCGCAGAAGGAGCCGTGCCAGCCCACATCGAGGTTGACCCAGGGCCGCAGCAGGCGCCGGGGCAGGGCGGTGAGCAGCGCCAGCAGCGCCAGGGGCAGGGGCAGGTCGTAGTAGTCGTGGTTGCCGAGCACCGGCAGGAACGGCCGCCGGAACACCAGCTCGCTGTGGCGCAGCCGCCGCCACCGCTCGCCCCCCACCAGCCACTCGCGGTAAGGGCCGATGAAATTGCGCCGGTACTGCTGGCTGGAGCCCACCAGGTACACCACATCGCCGGTGTGCAGAAGGAAGCCGGCGTCCTCGCCGTGGCTCAGCAGCAGTTCGGCCACCCGGCGCTGGGGGTCGTGGCGCCCGCGGCGGCCGGTGCCGCTGTCGCCGATCACCAGGAAGCTGAAGGCCTCGCTGCCGCCGGGATCGCCCTCCAGCACGAGCCGGCAGGGATCGATGCCGGCCTCCTCCAGGGCTGGGTGGCCCCAGCGCACCCGCTCGGCCATGCGCCGGATCTTGGTGGGGATGCCGGCTTCGCTGGCGACGTTCATGGGGCGTTCATGGGGCCGCCGCCAGGGGGGTGATCACGCTGAGTGAAGCGGGGCAGCAGCGGATGTCGACGCTGGCGGTGGTGACCATCTCGCCATCGATCACCAGCTTCTGGGGGGCGTCGGTGTCGATCTGGATCTCCCTGGCCCGCAGGCAGAGCAGGTCGGGGTGGCTGGTGGGCGACTGCACCACCGCCGAGGCCATCAGCGCCCCCAGGGCGTTGAGGCCCTGGAGGCGGCTGGCGGGGGTGGCCACGGTCACCTCCAGCAGGCCGTCGTCGGGCAGCACCTCGCCGAAGCCCTGAGCCAGCACCGAGGTGCCGGGGGCCACGTTGGCCACGGTGATGGCGGCGGCCTGGAGCTCGCTGGTGCTGCCGTCGATCGTCAGGCGGGCGTTGAATGGCTGCTGGCTGAGCAGCTGCTGGGCCCCGGCCAGCACGTAGGCCAGGGTGCCGAAGCGGCTCTTGAGCTCGCGGCTGGCGCGCTCCACCATCCCCGCCTCGAAGCCCAGGCCCGCCAGCAGCACCATCGGGGTGTCGTTGCAGAGGGCGGTGTCGAGCCGCCGCTCGTGGCCGGCCAGCAGCACCCGGCAGGCCCCGGGCAGATCCAGCGGAATGCCCAGGGCTGTGGCGAAGGCGTTGGCGGTGCCGCGGGGAATCACCCCCAGGGGGATCGTCGTGCCGGCCAGCACCCCGGCCGCGGCCGAGACGGTGCCGTCACCGCCGCAGGCCACCACCATGGCGGTGCTGGCCGCTCCCTCGGCCCGGGCCTCGATCAGGCCCACCAGCTCGCGGGTCTGCTCGGCGGGATCCACATCCGCGCGGGTGAGCACCACGGTCACCAGCAGCTGGGGCTCGAGCAGGGAGCGGATGCGGGCCAGATCGGCGGCGGCATCGCCGGTGCCCGCCACCGGATTGAACAGCAGGTAGGCCAGCCGGCTGCGGCCCAGGCCCCGCAGGGCCAGATCGGCGCTGGCGGGGTTGAGGGCCAGGGGGGTGTGGGCGATGGCGCAGGCGCGGATCAGCAGCGCCGCGTCGGGCTGGCCGGGGGCCGGACTGGCGGCGGCGGGAAAGGCCACCACGGCACCCACCTCACCGCTGAGCACCAGGCCGGCGGCGCGGATGTCGGCGCCGCCGGCGAGGCTGCCCAGTTCGGCCTGGTCGCTGAGGCTGAGGCCGGTGAGGGCCGGCCGGCTGGCCATCGCCGCCACCAGTTCGCTGTTGGCCAGCAGCCGGTAGCCCGCCAGCACGGCCCGATGCCGCTCCAGCCACGCGAGCAGGGGCTCAGTGCCCATCGCCTCGGCCAGCAGCACCAGGGTGGCGCTCATGGTGTGGCTGCCGCTGCTGCCGCTGCTGGCGTGATGGCGGGAGGGGCGCTGGCGGGCACCTGCTGCAGGTAGGCGCTCACCGGGATCGGCCCGTTCTGGGCATAGCCCACCGGCAACCAGAGGTCGCCGGCTTCGGTGTTCACGTGAATCTCCCAGTGGTAGAGCCCGATGTAGGCCTGGGGGTCGTCACGCAGCAGGGAGGCGTAGAGAAGAACGGCGCGGCCGTAGTAGTCGCTGTTGTTGTAACCCCAGAGCCCCTTGCGGATGTCCTGCAGGCCGCCGCGGCGCACCAGATAGCGGGCGGCGGCCTGGATGGCGTCGTGGGGATCGCGGATGTCGCCCGCCCCCACCCCGGCCTGGGCCCAGGTGGTGGGAAGGAACTGCATCGGCCCCTGGGCGTTGGCCACCGACACGCCGTCGATGCGGCCCATGCCCGACTCCACCAGGTTGATGGCCGCCAGCACCTCCCAGTCGATGCCGGTGGCGGCGGCGGCCTTGCGGTAGTGGGCGAGGAGCTCTTCGGCCGGCGCGGGCTGGATGATCCGCCAGGCCGGCAGGGCGGCCAGGGGGCGGCTGCGGCGCTGCATGCTGAGGAACTCGCGGCGAGCCGCCAGGTGGCGCGCGGCCACGCTGCGCCAGGCGGGATCCAGCAGGGCCA
Organism: Cyanobium sp. PLM2.Bin73; assembly: GCA_007694915.1. GTDB lineage: Bacteria > Cyanobacteriota > Cyanobacteriia > PCC-6307 > Cyanobiaceae > NIES-981. The sequence goes on from REEV01000045.1 coordinate 14,486, forward strand.
GCACCGCCTCGGAACGGGCCGGTTCCCGGGAGAGCTGGCGGTAGATCACCTGCTGCTGGTGGCCCAGGCGCGGCAGTTGCCCGGCGGGGGTGGCGGGATCCCGCAGGGCCGTCTCCACCGCCGTGAGCAGTTCGGCCAGCTCGGCCGCATCACCCGGCACCAGCGGGTAGTGGCGGCCATCGGCCTGGCGCGGCAGTGCCGGGTTCTCCGGCAGGGCGACGCCCGTGGCCTGGTCGGGGTCGGTGGCCTCGGGGGTGGCCATCTCCGCCGGATCGCCGCCCTGACCGAAGGCCAGGGCGCTGACGCGCAGTGCCGGTCGCAGTGCCAGCCCGCCCAGCAGCGCCAGGGCCAACCCCCCGGCGGCCAGCCCCAGCCGGGCTGGTCTGCGGAGGCGGGGTTGGACCATGCGGGCCTGGCGATTCGGTGGCGTCATCGACGCTACCGGCTCCGGCCCAGGCCACCCGCCGGTCGTTCCAGGCCGGGGTCGAGCAGGGCGGTGGTTTCGATGCAGAGCAGCAGCGAGTCGGTGGCGGCGCGGCGATCGAACTGGCCCAGCACCAGCCCCTGCTCAAGGGCCTCCAGCCGCGCCCGGGCGGCCAGGGCCCGGCTCAGCTTCTCCTCCAGACGTCAGCGCATCTGCTCGATCAGCGGGTCCTGATCTGCATCCGGGGTGGGGGAGGCGGTCATGGCGATTCAGAGCAGGCCGCGGTAGCGGATGAACAGCTGCACCATCGTCCAGGAGCCCAGTGTCACCTTCATCCCCATCAGCGCGTTGAGCAGGGGGATCCAGCCGCCGCTCTCCACGGCCCCGAAGCTGCCGTCGGGCAGGTTCAACCCCTCCAGGCTGAGGAAGGCCAGCGCAATGAACAGCAGCACCGCCAGCTTCTCGATCAGTTCGGTGCGCATCAGGTTGCGGTGGCTGACCTCTTCCGAGGGCAGCGGCCCCTGGCCGGAGCGCACGATCAGCAGCAGGGCCAGGGCGGTGCCCCCCGACACCCCGGCGGCGAAGCCACCCCCCGGCGAGAGGTGACCACGCAGGGCCAGTTCCACCGCCAGCAGCGCCGCCACCGTGGCCCCCAGCCGGCAGAGCACGAGCACGGCGGGGTCGTCGAGGCCGTGGATGCTGGCCTGGGGACGCTCGGCGCTGAGCATCCACACCACCCCCATCGAGGCCAGGGTGAACACCACCACCTCGGCCACCGTGTCGTAGAGGCGGGTGTAAAGGAGCACGCCCGACACCAGGTTGGGCACCCTCGTCTGCTCGCTGAGGGCGGCAATCAGCGCCCCGTTGCTGGCGGGCGCCGGCAGGGTCTGCAGCAGGGGCGCCAACGCCACCACGCCGGCCGCCAGCAGGTGCAGGGGGCGCAGGTTCACGGACCCGGCTGCTCCCGTTCGCGCAGCAGGTTGGCGATCAGCAGGATGCCGGCGTTGCCGATGCTCAGCACCAGCACGCCCACCAGGCCGGGCATGGGGTCGTTGCGCACCACCGACACCACCAGCATCACCAGGGCCACCTTGGTGGAGAGGCTGGCGAGGGCGGCCAGGCGGTGCCAGAGCTCGCGGCTGCGGCAGGCCACCGCGATCGGAATCAGCAGCGCCACCAGCATCCCGTCCACCAGCCAGGTCATGGCGCCCGCCGCTCCGGAGTCAGGGTGTGCACGTGGTAGCGGCGCCCGGAGGGCTCCATGCTCAGGCAGATGCTGAAGGGGGTGAGGGTGATGGTGAACACCTCCAGAAACATCAGCAGGTCGTTACGGCGGCCGTGGCCGCTCACCAGGCTGGAGCCCTCCCGCAGCCGCCGCCGTCCCAGGAGCTGCACGGCCTGCTGAAAGGCCTGGGGAATCGCCGCCAGCACGTGGCCCAGGGCCACAACCAGATCATGCAGAGGCAGGGCCCTGTGGTCCTGGATCGGCAGCAGCAACGCCACCGCCAGACCGATCAGCACATTCAGCGTGCGGGGATCCTGGGTGAGCAGCATCCAGATCCCCACCCGCAGCGCCACATTCAGCAGGGCTGCGATCACGGCTGCCACCCCAGCAGCCCGACCAGCACCGCCCCCAGCAGCACGATGGCTCCGAGCAGCTCGTCGAGCCCCTCCAGCTGCGGCCGCCAGGGGGGCGCCGGAATCGGGGCGGCAGGGCCCAGGGCCGGGGCGGATGCAGTGGCGGATGCCGGGGCGGATGCCGCGGCGAAGCCTGGGGCAGTCAGCAGGTGGTGCAGCATCAGACCGGCCGCGAACACGAGCCCACTCTTCAGCATGGCGCCCGCCAGGGCGTCGGGGGCCATGGCCGTCCACAGCGGCAGCACCCAGGGGCTGACACTGAGCAGCACCAGGGCGCCCACCAGCACGGTCGCGCCCGTTGACGCCGGGGGAGAGGCTCCGGCGTCGGCATCGCTCTGCTGGGGGGCCGGTGGTGCCCAGATCCGGGCGTAGACCGCCACGGTGCCGGCGCCGAGGGCCGTCACCAGCCAGCCGGCCGCACCGGGTAGCTGGCTGCTGAGCTGCTCCTTGGCCAGAAAGCCCAGCAGGGGTGGCAACCCGGCGATCGACAGGGAGGCGAGCATCAGCGGCCACCACAGCCGAGGCGCCAGGGGCCGCTGCCGCCAGCCGGCCAGGGCTGGATCGGGGATGTGGCGGGCGAGCAGGAACAGGGCCGCCTTGGCCAGCCCGTGGCCGAGGGCATAGAGCCCGCCCACTGCCGGCAGGATCACCACCAGACCCATCTGCGCCAGGGTGCTCCAGGCCAGCAGCCGGCGCAGGTCGGGTTCCAGCAGGGCCAGCAGCACCCCGGCGGCGGCGCTGGCGATTCCCAGCCAGCGCAGCACCGGCAGCAGGCTGGTGGCCTCGGCGCTGATGCGCAGCAGCGGCACCACGCCGGCACTCACCACGGTGCCGGAGAGCAGGGCCGACACCTCCAGCGGTCCCTCGGCGTTGGTGCGCGGCAGCCACAGCCCGGCCACGAACACCTCGGCCTTGGTGAGCAGCGCCACCGCCAGCAGGGCGAGCACGAGCCCACCGGCCTGGCCCGTCGCCTCCAGGGCAAAGCTGCGCTGCTCGAGATAGAGCAGGCCGCAACCGATCAGGAACAGCAGCATCACGGTGTTGCTCACCAGCATCAGCCGCAGGCCGAGCCACACTTGCTGGCGGCGCCCGCCCAGCACCAGCAGCAGGAAGGCGGCGATGCCCACCACCTCCAGGGCCACGTAGATGCTGATCAGGTCGGCGGCGACGATGGCGCTGTTGACGCAGCCGTGGAGCACCAGCAGCAGCAGCGGCCAGGCCTCGCTCTGGGGCCGCCTCCAGCCGTCCAGCAGCACGGCGGCACACACCAAGGCGTTGAGCAGCAGAAACGGGGCGGCCAGGCCATCGGGCCGGAGGGTGATCCCCAGCACCCCGAGCAGCTGCAGGCTGGTCGGCAGCCAGCTCTGATGGGCCGCCAGCGCCATGGCGGCGGTGCCCAGGCAGGTGAGCAGCACGCCGGAGCGGGCGACCACCGGCAGCAGGGCGGCGAGGAAGGCCACCAGCAGCGGCAGCAGCAGCCAGGCGATGGTGATGGCGTTCATCGCTGTCCGGCTCGCGACCCGGCCGCTTCCGGCTGGTCGAGCTCGGCCACATCGAGGGTGGGATCACGGCCGGCCAGCAGCGTGGTGGCCAGCAGCAGCAGCGCCTGCACGGAAAAGCCGATCACGATCGCGGTGAGAATCACGGCCTGGGGGATCGGGTCGGCGTAGGTGAGGGCGGCCTGGGGATCGACCGCGGGGGTGTCGCCGTGCAGGATCGGCGTGATCAGGCCGTCGCGGGCGGCGATCAGCACGAACAGGCTGATCACGGCGGTGCTGGTCACGTCCATGGCCAGCACCTTGAGAAACAGGTTGCGGTGCCGCAGCAGGGCGACAAGCCCGGCCAGCACCGCCAGGAGCACCAGCAGCTCGAGGACCCGGAAGGCGGTCATGGTGCTGAGGAGGCCACCGCGGGCCACTCAGCGTAGGGCTGGCCGCCGTTGTCAGGCTCCGACGGCCGCGGCCGCGGCCGCCGGCGCCGGGATCTCCTCGGTGATCACCTCGAAGTGGCGCAGCTGGTGCTCACCGAAGGAGAGCAGGAAGGGCACATCGCCGGCGTCACGGCCGCGGGCGATCAGCACCCGGCCGCGGCGGGGGATGTTGTGGCGGGCGTCGAACACATACCAGCGATCGCCGAGGAAGGCCTCGAACCAGGCCGAGAAATCCACCGGCTCCTCACCCACCGGGATCCCGGTGTAGCCGAGATAGCCGGTGCAGTAGCGGGCGGGGATGTTGAGGCAGCGGCAGAGGGTGATGGCCAGGTGGGCGAAGTCGCGGCACACTCCGGCCCCATCGGCGAGGGTGTGGCTGGCTGTCTTGTGGGGCGCCACGGCCTGGTAGTCGAAACGGATGCGGTCATGCACCCAGTCACAGATCGCCTGGACCCGCGGCCAGCCCGGGGCGATGCCCCCGAACTGTTGCCAGGCCAGGGTCATCACGGCCGGTGTGTCGCAGTAGGCGCTGGCGGTGAGGAAGGGATAGGTGTCGATCGGCAGCGACTGCACCGGGCATTGGGGGGCTGAGGGCTCCACGGGATCGGGGCTGTCGGCGCAGGCGATGGTGGTGGCGTAGTGAAAGCGGGTGATGCCGCTGGGGGTCACCATCCGGCTCCAGCGGTTGCCGCTGCGGTCGGTGAGGGCCTCGAGGGTGCGATCGGGATTCAGCTCCACCCGCTCCGGGGCCTGCAGATCCGGCAGCAGGCCGAGGTGGGGACGCACCAGGGTGAGCACCGGGGTGGGCGCCTCACACTCCAGCTCCAGTCGGCAGCCAAGGGAGAGCAGCACGGAAGCAGGCGGAGCGAACTATTCGAACCATCCTCGCGGCTGGGGGTGCGCGCTGGCTGTATCTCTGCTGGCTGCATCAGCCCCCGCGCACCTGCACGAACAGGTGCATCTGCTGGCTGCCCGGACTCACCGGCACTTCCTTCACGGCCAGGTAGGGCTGCCCCTTCACCAGTTCGCTGAGTTTGCGGAAGCCGTAGTTGCGGGCGTCGAAGGAGGGGTCGTTCTTCTGCAGCAGGCTGCCCACCATGCCCAGGGGCGCCCAGCCGTCGTCCTGGGTCACCGCCGTGATCGCCTCGCACAGGAACGGTTTCAGCGGTGGGGCGCTGTCGTCACTGGCGTCGCTCGCCGACCGCCGGCCACCGCCGCCGGACCCGCCGCTGCCGCCGCGTTTGAGGATGTCGGTGTAGAGAAAGCGGTCGCAGGCGGCCACGAACGCCTTCGGGGTCTTGCGCTCGCCGAAGCCGATCACCAGCAGCCCCTGCTCGCGGATGCGGGTGGCCAGGCGGGTGAAGTCGCTGTCGGAGGACACCAGGCAGAAGCCATCCACCCGGCCGCCGTGCAGCAGGTCCATGGCGTCGATGATCAGGGCCGAATCGGTGGCGTTCTTGCCGCTGGTGTAGCTGAACTGCTGCACCGGCACGATCGCGTGCACGTTGAGCACCTCCTTCCAGCTGCCCAGCTGCGGTGTGGTCCAGTCGCCGTAGGCCCGCTTCACCGAGGCGGTGCCCACCTGGGCCACCTCGGTGAGCAGGTCGCTGATCACCGAGGCCTGGGCGTTGTCGGAATCGATCAGCACCGCGAGGTTGGGCGCGTCGCGGCTCATCGGCTGCTCCCTGCACCGGCCTGCCAGCTGCGCTGCAGCAGCTCCAGCGGATGCAGCACCGGCAGCGGCCGTTCCTGCTCGGCCATGTGCTGGCGGATCTGCAGGGTGCAGCCGATGTTGGCGCTCACCGCCAGGTCGGCGCCGGTGCCGGCCAGGTCGGCCGCCTTGATCCGGCCCAGCTCGGCGGCCTCCACGGGCTGCACCAGGTTGTAGATGCCGGCGCTGCCGCAGCACACGCCGGCCTCCACCGCCTCCTTCACGCGCAGATGGGGGATCCGGCGCAGCAGCTGGCGCGGCTGGTCGCGGATGCCCTGGCCGTGCAGCATGTGGCAGGCGTCGTGGTAGGCCACCGCCAGGGGCCGCTCGGCGCTGGCCGGGGTGCCGTCGGGGTGGCTCAGGGGCGCCAGCCGGGCCTGGAAGGCTGCGCTCAGCCCCAGCTGCGCCAGGAATTCATGGGCGTCGCGCACCTGGGCGGCGAAAGCGGCGCCGCGCCCGGCCCAGCCCGGCTCCTCCGCCAGGATCGAGCCGTAATGCTTGAGCGTGTGGCCGCAGCCCGAGGCCGCCACCAGCACCGCATCCAGCGGCCCAGCCGCCGCGAAGCTCTCCACCAGGGCGCTGGCCAGCTCCCGGGTCTGCTCCAGTTCCCCCTGGTGGTGGGTGGCGGCGCCGCAGCAGCCCTGCCGCTGCGGGATCACCACCTCGATGCCGTTGGCGCTGAGCACCTCCACCGTCGCCCGGTTCACGGCTGGATCGAACAGTCGCTGCACGCAGCCCAGCACCAGTCCCACCCGGGCCCGCCGCTCCCCCTGGGCCGGCACCACAGCGGGGTAATCGTCGCGGAAGGCCTCCGGGGCCAGGGGCGGCAGCAGCTGCTCCATCGCCTCCAGCTGGGGCCCGAACAGCCGGGTGAGACCGCTACGCCGGGCCAGGGCCTGCAGCGGTGTGCCGGCGTAGGCCCGCAGGGGGGTGAGCACCGCCCGCAGCCGCTGTGGATAGGGCAGCAGGGAGAACAGCAGCCGGCGGAAGGCCCGCTGGGCCGGTGTGCGCAGCTCCGGCGCGTTGAGTTTCGGTCGGGTGGCCTCGATCAGCTGGTCGTAGCGCACCCCCGAGGGGCAGGCGGTGACGCAGGCCAGGCAGCCCAGGCAGCTGTCGAAGTGCTGGGCCACCGTGGTGTCAAGCTGCAGCTCACCGGCCTCGATCGCCTTGAGGGCATGGATGCGGCCCCGCGGCGAATCCATCTCCGTGCCCAGCACTCGGTAGCTGGCACAGCTTGGCAGGCAGAAGCCGCAGTGCACGCAGGGGTCGGTGGCCGACCCGGCGCCGGGCAGGCCTGGGGAGCCGGAGGCGTTCATGGGAGCAGTCTGGCTCCCGGCTGCCCGATCAGCCGCCCCCGATCAGCCGCCGAAGTGGCGCACCACGGCGTCGGCGAAGCCGCTGCAGCTCACCGGCTCCACCCGGGGCTCCATCAGGCGCGCCAGGTCGTAGGTGACCTCCTGGTTGGCGATGGCGGCGCTGAGGCCGGCGGTGATCAGGTCGGCCGCTTCCTGCCAGCCCATGTACTCGAGCATCATCACGCCGGAGAGGATCACCGAGCCCGGGTTGATGCGATCAAGCCCCGCGTGCTTGGGGGCGGTGCCGTGGGTGGCCTCGAAGATCGCCGCGTTGTCGCCGATGTTGGCGCCGGGGGCCATGCCCAGGCCCCCCACCACCGCCGCCGCCGCGTCGCTCACGTAGTCGCCGTTGAGGTTGAGGGTGGCGAGCACCGAATACTCCTGGGGCCGCGTCTGGATCTGCTGGAAGATGCTGTCGGCGATGCGGTCGTCGACCATCACCATCTGCTTCCACTGGCCGTTGCCGTGGCTGGCGCCGATGGCGTCCAGCACTCCCTTCACCTCGGCGCACACCGCCTCCTTCTTCTCCGGGGTGAGGGCGTCGTAGCCCGGATCCACCATGCGGGCGTTGGCCTCGACGCTCAGCCCCGGATTGCGGTCAGCGTTGTCGAGGATCCAGCTTTCGCGCTCGGTGACGCACACGTCACGGAACTCCGTGGTGGCCAGCTCGTAGCCCCAGTCGCGGAAGGCCCCCTCGGTGAATTTCATGATGTTGCCCTTGTGCACCAGGGTCACGTGGCGCTTGTCGCCCTCGAGCTTGAGGGCGTGCTGGATCGCCTTGCGGATGTGGCGCTGGCTGCCGTGCTTGCTCACCGGCTTGATGCCGATGCCGGAACCCTCGGGGATGCGGCGGTTGCCGAGCTTGCCGTTGGCCGGGATCACCGTGTCGTTGAGATGCTGGATCAGCTCCAGGCACACCGGATCACTGGCCTCCCACTCGATCCCCATGTAGATGTCTTCCGTGTTCTCCCGATAGACGATCACGTCCAGATCCTGGGGCCGCTTGTGGGGACTGGGAGTGCCCTCGTAGTAGCGGCAGGGGCGCACGCAGCAGTAGAGATCGAAGATCTGGCGCAGGGCCACGTTCAGCGAGCGGATGCCGCCGCCGATCGGGGTGGTGAGGGGGCCCTTGATGGCCACGCCGTACTCGCGGATGGCGGTGAGGGTGTCCTCGGGCAGGTACTGGTAGGTGCCGTAGAGCTCGCAGGCCTCATCGCCGGCATACACCTTGAACCACTCGATGCGTCGCTCGCCGCCGTAGGCCTTGGCCACCGCCGCATCCAGCACCTTCTGGGTGGCGGGCCAGATGTCCACGCCGGTGCCGTCGCCGCGGATGAAGGGAATGATCGGGTCGGCGGGGACGATCGGCTGTCCCCCCTCGAAGCGGATCGGGGTGCCCGCCGTGGGCGGCGTGAGCTTCTCGTAGCTGGCGGAGCCGGTAGCCATTCCTGCGGCACAAAGGCAGCGCTGAGATTAGGTTTCAAACCCAGCTGGTCCTGTTCAGCACCAACCGCTTGTGCGCGTCGACGCACACAAGCTCCTTGCCAGGGCTCTTCCGCCCACACACTCTCGCCATCCGATCCGGCATGAATGCCGCCGACCAGGCCCGCAATCTGGAACTGGCCCAGGCGATCGCCTCGGTGGCGGCCCTGTTCCGCCGCCAGTTTCCCGATGCCCGGGCCAACCTCACCCCCTGGCGCGACGACCCCCACACCCGCGCCTGGGCCGAGCAGGAGAGCCTCGATCTCTCCTTCCACTTCCCGGGCTGGAACCCCCGCAACCAGTGCCGCTCGATGCTGGTGCAGCTGCGCCTGGAGCGCCCGCCTGAGGGCGAGGCCCGGCCGCGGCTGATCGGCGTGCTGATCCGCGGCCTCACCTATGAGTCGGAGCGCTGGCGGCTGGCCACCATGGGCGAGTGGCAGCCCACCGGCAGTCACCTGCCCCAGCCGGCGGTGGCGGGCAAGCTGCAGCAGCTGTGCCGCGACCTGTTCGAGCTGTTCTGCGACGCCCGCCGTGACGCCGGCAACGACGCCGCTGGCGGCAACGACGCGGCGGCGGCGTAACCCTTCGCAACCTGAACCGTCCCAGCGCTGGAGCCCCCGCCTACCTTGGCTCCCTGCCTGCAACCAGCCTCCGATTCCATGGCCGTTCCCCTCGCCTCCCAGCTGCGTGAAGGGACCAAGAAATCCCACACCATGGCCGAGAACACCGGCTTTGTGAGCTGCTTCCTCAAGGGCGTGGTGGACAAGGCCAGCTACCGCACCCTGGTGGCCGATCTCTTCTTCGTGTACTCGGCGATGGAGGAGGAGATCGGCAAGCTGCGCGAGCAGGGCCACCCGGTGGTGGCGCCGGTGGGCTCCCCCGAGCTCAACCGCCGTGAGGCCCTCGAGCTCGACCTCGCCTACTACTTCGGTGCCGACTGGCGCAAGGCCATCGAGGCCACCCCCGCCGCCCAGGAGTACGTGGCCCGCATCCACCAGCTGGGGACCGAGAGCCCGGAGCTGCTGGTGGGCCACCACTACACCCGCTACATCGGCGATCTCTCCGGCGGCCAGATCCTCAAGGCCATCGCCCAGAAGGCCATGAACCTGGGCGAGCACGACGGCCTGCGCTTCTACGAGTTCGACGCCATCGCCGACGAGAAGGCGTTCAAGACCGCCTACCGCGCCACCCTCGACAGCCTGCCGATCGATCAGGCCACCGCCGACCGGATCGTGGAGGAGGCCAACCACGCCTTCCACCTGAACATGAAGATGTTCCAGGAGCTGGAGGGCAACCTGATCGCCGCCATCGGCAAGGTGCTGTTCGGCTTCCTCACCCGCCGCCAGCGCAGCGGCAGCACCGAGGCCGTCGCCGCCTGAGCCACGCCCCGGCTGCGGCAAAGTCGGCCCACCCGGCTGCCCTGCCCTTGCGTTCCCTCCGCTTTCTGGTGCCCGGCACCAGCGGCCGCCTGCGCAGCGGCGGGCTACTGGTGGAGCTGCAGACCGCCCGGCTGCTGCGGGAGCTGGTGGCCACCGAGGTGGTGACCTACCGGCAGCGGGAGCCGGAGCGCCCCTTCCTCGCCGATCTGCTGCGCGCTGAACCGCGCACCAGCCCGACGGCGCGGCGGTCGCTGTGGATCGTGAGCTGGGGGTTCGAGATGTCGCGCCAGCTGCGCGCCCTGCGCGGCCGGCCGGTGGCCTACCACGCCCACAGCAGTGGCTATGGCTTTCGGCTGCCCCCCGGCGTGTCGGTGCTGGCGGCCAGCCGCAACACCCTCGGCTACTGGGGCCAGTGGGCCAGCCGCAATCCCCTGTTCCTGGTGCCCAATGCCCTCGAGCCCGCGTGGCACCAGCGCGGCGCCCGCGCCGGCAACGGCGGCCCAAGGCCTGCAGCCGGCTCGCGTCCGGTGGATGTGCTGGTGCAGCGGCGCAAGAGCAGCGCCTACCTGCTGGAGCAGTTGGTGCCGGCCCTGCGCGCCCGCGGCATGGCGGTGACGGTGCAGGACGGCTGGGTGGACGACCTGGTGGACCTGTTCAACAGCGCCACGGTGGTGCTCTACGACTCCGCCGACCACTGGCGCGCCAGCGGCGTGAGCGAGGGGTTCGGGTTGCCGCCGCTGGAGGCCCTGGCCTGCGGCTGTGTGGTGTTCAGCAGTTTCAACCACGCCCTGGCCGACAGCCTCGATCCCGGCGGCAGCGCCCACCAGATCGGCGCCGGCACCCTGGCGGCCGACGTGGAGCGGATCAGCGCCGCCGTCGCCGATCCGCAGGCCTGGCTGGCGCCGGCCGGGCCGCTGGAGGCCCTGCTGGCGGAGCACAGCGAGCCGCGCCTGCGGGAGCGCTGGCAGTGGGCCCTGGAGGCGATCAACGCCCACCTCGATCGCCTCGAGGCCGGCGAGCCGCCGCTGCGCGCGCCGTCGCTGGCGGCCCTGCGCTGGCGCCGCTGGCAGGGCCGCCTGGCGCGGCTGCTGCCCCCTGGCGCCCCGCGCCGCGGTGCCTAGGGTTGCCTCGATGAGCGCCTTCCTCAGCGGCCTGAACGACGCCCAACGCCGGGCGGTGGACCACCACAGCGGGCCGCTGCTGGTGGTGGCCGGGGCCGGCAGTGGCAAGACCCGCGCCCTCACCCACCGCATCGCCCACCTGGTGGGCCACCACGGCGTGGACCCGGCCGAGCTGCTGGCGGTGACCTTCACCAACAAGGCGGCCCGGGAGATGAAGGAGCGGCTGGAGCTGCTGCTGGCCCAGAAGCTGGCCCAGAGCCAGTTCGGCCAGCCCTGGAGCACCCTGCCGCCGGTGGAGCAGCGCCAGCTGCGCTCGCGCATCTACCGCGAGGTGATCAAGGACCTCTGGATCGGCACCTTCCACGCCCTGTTCGCGCGGCTGCTGCGCTTCGACATCGACAAGTTCAAGGATCCCGAGGGCCTGGCCTGGACGCGCCAGTTCTCGATCTACGACGAGGGCGACGCCCAGAGCCTGGTGAAGGAGATCGTCACCCAGGAGCTGGGGCTCGACCCCAAGCGCTTCGAGCCCAAGAAGGTGCGCTGGGCGATCAGCAACGCCAAGAACCAGGGCTGGCTGCCCGAGCAGCTGGAGGCCGACGCCGGCGGCCAGCGGGGCAAGCTGATGGCCGAGACCTACCGGCGCTACCGGCGAGCTCTCGCCGCCAACAACGCCCTCGACTTCGACGACCTGCTGCTGCTGCCGGTGCAGCTGCTGCGCCAGAACGAGCAGATCCGCCACTACTGGCACCGGCGCTTCCGCCACGTGCTGGTGGATGAATACCAGGACACCAACCGCACCCAGTACGACCTGATCAAGCTGCTGGTGACGGGCGGCCGCGACCCGGAGAGCTTCGACAGCTGGGACGGCCGCTCGGTGTTCGTGGTCGGCGACGCCGACCAGAGCATCTACAGCTTCCGGGCCGCCGATTTCACGATCCTGATGGGGTTTCAGGACGACTTCGGCGATGGCGCCCCCGATGACGCCACCCGCACGATGGTGAAGCTGGAGGAGAACTACCGCTCCACCGCCACGATCCTGGAGGCGGCCAACGCCCTGATCGCCCACAACTCCGAGCGCATCGACAAGGTGCTGCGGCCCACCCGCGGCGCAGGCGAGCCGATCACCCTCACCCGCTGCGACGACGAGATCGCCGAGGCCGAGGCGGTGGTGCAGCGCATGCGCATGCTCGCCGCCGCCCACGACGAGCTGCGCTGGGGTGACATGGCCGTGCTCTACCGCACCAACGCCCAGTCGCGGGCGATGGAGGAGTCGCTGGTGCGCTGGGGCATCCCCTACATCGTGGTGGGGGGCCTGCGCTTCTACGACCGCCGCGAGGTCAAGGACATGCTCGCCTACCTGAAGCTGCTGGTGAATCCGGCCGACACCGTGAGCCTGCTGCGGGTGCTGAACGTGCCCCGCCGGGGCATCGGCAAGACCACCATCGAGCGCCTCACCGACGCGGCGGGCCAGCTCGGCATCCCCCTCTGGGATGTGGTGAGTGACGCCGAGGCGGTGCGCTCCCTAGGCGGCCGCTCGGCCAAGGGGCTGCTGCAGTTCTGTGAGCTGATCAACCGACTGCAGGCCCGCAGCCAGGACGCGCCCCCCTCGGAGCTGCTGCAGCAGCTGATGGAGCAGAGCGGCTACCTGGCCGAGCTGATCGCCGCCGGCACCGACGAGGCCGAGGACCGTCGCCGCAACCTCAACGAGCTGGTGAACGCCGCCCTGCAGTACCAGGAGGAGAACGAGGAGGGCTCCCTGGAGGATTTCTTGGCCTCGGCGGCCCTGGCCAGCGACGCCGACAGCAAGGACACCGAGCAGGACCGGGTGACGCTGATGACCCTGCACGCCAGCAAGGGTCTGGAGTTCCCGGTGGTGTTCCTGGTGGGCATGGAGCAGGGCCTGTTCCCCAGCTTCCGCTCTCTCGACGACCCCTCGTCGCTGGAGGAGGAGCGGCGGCTCTGCTACGTGGGCATCACCCGCGCCAAGGAGCGCCTGTTCCTCTCCCATGCCAGTGAGCGGCGCCTCTGGGGTGGCATGCGTGAGCCGGCGGTGCCCTCGGTGTTCCTGGCCGAGCTGCCCGAAGAGCATGTGCAGGGGGATGTGCCCCGCAGCGGCGGGGCGGCGATCCGGCGCGAGCAGCGGCTCGATCGCCTCACCCGCGTCGACCGCGACGACAGCCGCCGGGTGGCTGCGGGAGGCAGCGCCGGTGCTGCGGCCAATGCCGTGCGCCGCCGGGCCGTCGCCACCCCGGGCCGGGCCTGGGCGGTGGGCGACCGCCTGCACCATGCCGCCTTCGGCGAGGGCCACATCACCCACCTGTTCGGCAGCGGCGAGAAGATCTCGATCGCGGTGAAGTTCGAGGGCATGGGCCCGAAGATCCTCGATCCGCGCCTGGCGCCGATCGAACCCCTGGGCGAGTGAGCCGGCGCCCGGGGCTGCAGGCGTGAGCGCGGTGCTGGAGATCCCCGGCATTCCGGCGGCTTTGCCGCCGTTGCTGCTGGCCCTGGCGCACGAGCAGCGGGTGGCCCTGGTGGGCGGCGCCGTGCGCGATCTGCTGCTGCACCGGGTGCACAACGACCCCTGGCGCGGCCTGCCCGATCTCGATCTGGTGGTGGAGGGTCGCGCCGGCGACTTCGTGCGCCGGCTGGAGCGGGCCCTGCCCGCCGGCAGTGTGCGCGGCGCCCTGGAGCACGGCGCCTACGGCACCGTGGAGCTGGAGCTGGCCATCGACGGGGCGCCGGTGCTGCTCGATGTGGCCTCGGCCCGGCGCGAGACCTACGCGGTGCCGGGGGAGAACCCGCGCGTGACCCTCGGCGCCCTGGCCGACGACCTGGCCCGGCGTGATTTCAGCATCAACGCCATGGCCCTCGATCTGGCCAGTGGCCGTCTGCTCGATCCCCACGGCGGCCAGGCCGATCTGCAGCACCGCCGGCTGCGCTGGCTGCATGCCACCAGCGTGGCCGACGACCCCACCCGTCTGGTGCGCGGCGCCCGCTATGCCGCCCGGCTGGGCTTTGAGCTCGATCCCGCCAGCCGCGAGCAGGTGGGCGCCACACTGGCCGCCTGGCCCTGGGCCTGGCGGGCCGGCGACCCCCCCGGCCAGGCGCCGGCGGCCCTGGGCACCCGCCTGCGCATGGAGCTGGAGCTGCTTCTCAAGCGTGAGCCCTGGCGGCCGGCCCTGGCGGCCCTGCAGCGCTGGGGGGGTCTGGTGCTGCTCGATCCGGCGCTGCAGGCCGACCGCCGCTGGCACCAGCGGCTGTGGTGGGCGACACGCTTCGCTGTGCCGCTGCTGCCGGCGTTGGTGGTGGGCGCCGGTGACCCCCTGGCCCTGGCTGAGCGCCTGCAGCTGCCCCACCGCCAGCACCGCCTGCTGGCCCAGGCGCTGGCGCTGCGGCAGCGCCTGGAGGAGGCCAGGTCGCCGCGTGACGCCGCCGCCTGGTGCGAGCTGCTGGAGGCCCCGGGACTGTCGGTGGAGGCCATCACCCTGGCCCTGGTGAGCGGCGGTGTTCCCCGCCGCCCGCTGCTGCGCTGGCTGCTGCGCTGGCGCCGGCTCAAGGCGCCGCTCAGCGCCGCCGAACTGATCGTCGCCGGCTGGCGGCCCGGGCCCGAGCTGGGGGCCGAATTGCGCCGCCTACGCTCGCAGCTCCTGGCCGAGGAGCACTGCTGATGGCCGATGCCGCCGCGGTCCATCCCGAGGTGTCGCCCGAGGTGCCGCCCGTAATGCCGCCCGTGGTGGTGGCGGTGCCGGCACGGCTGGCCTCCTCGCGGCTGCCGGGCAAGGTGATGGCCGACATCGGCGGCAAGCCGATGCTGCGGCACGTGCTGGAGCGCTGCCGGCGAGCCCGGGGCGTGGCGGCCGTGTTCGCCTGCAGCGACAGCCCCGAGGTGCTGGAGGCCTGCGCCACCTGGGGATTTCCCGCCCTGCTCACCCCCGAGAGCTGCGGCAGCGGCAGCGAGCGGCTGGCGGTGGTGGCCTCCGAGCTGGTGGCGGCCGCCGGTGGCGCAGCCCAGGACACGCTGGTGATCAATGTGCAGGGCGATCAGCCCCTGCTCGATCCGGCGGTGATCGAGGCCATGGCCGCGGAATTCGCCCGGCGCGATCGGCCGCCGGTGCTCACGCCGGTGTACCGGCTGGCCGCTGAGAAGATCCACGACCCCAATGTTGTGAAGGTGCTGCTGGCCGGGGATGGCCGGGCGATCACCTTCTCCCGCAGCGCCCTGCCCCACGTCCGCGACGCCGCGCCTGAGCACTGGCACTGGCACGCTCCCTACTGGGGCCACGTGGGCCTCTATGGCTATCGGGGCGATGTGCTCGCCGGCTGGAGCCAGCTTCCCGAATCGCCGCTGGAGGAACTCGAGAAGCTGGAGCAGCTGCGCCTGATCGAGGCCGGCATCCCGATCGCCACCTTCCCCGTGGCGGCCGACTGCCTCTCAGTGGACACCGCCGAGCAGCTGGAGCAGGCCCGCCGGCTGCTGCAGGCGCTCTGAGGGCGCTCCACCTGAATCCCCCCTCAGAGCGCCCAGTGCTTACCCGTTGCCCTCCCGCCAGCCGTGGCGGTGCAGGGCCTCCAGCGCACCGCGCTGCTGCAGCAGCGCCTCGGCCAGTTCCCGCAGGGCGCCGTTGCCGCCACGGCGGCGCAGCACCCAGTGGGCCCGCTGGCGCAGACCGTTGGCCCCGTCGGCCGGGCTGATCAGCAGGGCCACCAGCGGCCGCACGGTGAGGTCGTTGAGGTCGTCGCCGAGGAAGGCGGTGTGGGCGGGGGGCACCGCCAGCTCGGCCTGCAGCTGCTCCAGGCCGGCGGCCTTGTCGCCCACCCCCACCCGGCAGTGGCTGATGCCCAGATGGCGGGCCCGCTGCTCGATGGCGCCGCTGCGGCCGCCGCTGAGCAGGGCCACCTCGATGCCGGCACGCTGCAGCATGCGCACCGCCAGGCCGTCGCGCACATCGAAGCGCTTCACCACCCGGCCGCTCTCGTCGTAGTGCAGGCCGCCGTCGGTGAGCACACCATCCACGTCGCACACCAGCAGCCGCACCGCCCTCAGTCGGCGGCCGAGCAGCAGCCCCTGCAGGCGGGAGCGCAGTCCGAAGGGGGTCACAGCTCCAGTGCCGTGGAGAGCCGCCTCACAGCGTGCTCACGGCGGTGCCGCCGGCCACCACCCGGCGCAGCTCCACCAGTTGGCCCAGCAGGGCCTCCAGTCGGTGCAGGGGCACCATGTTGGGCCCGTCGCTGAGGGCCTGCTCCGGATCCGGATGCACCTCCATGAACAGCCCGTCCACCCCAACGGCCACCGCGGCGCGGGCCAGGGGCGCCACGAACTCCCGCTGGCCGCCGGAACTGGTGCCGCGGCCACCCGGCTGCTGCACGGCGTGGGTGGCATCGAAGATCACCGGGCAGCCGGTGGCCTGCAGCTGGGGAAGGCTCCGGTAGTCCACCACCAGAGTGTTGTAGCCGAAGCTGCTGCCGCGCTCGGTGAGCCAGAGACGGCCGCTGGCCGCGTCCAGGCCGCACTCGGCCAGCTTGGCCACCACCTGGGCCATGTCCCAGGGGGCCAGGAACTGGCCCTTTTTCACGTTCACAGCCTTGTCGGTGCCGGCCACGGCCCGGGCCGCGGCCTCCAGCAGGTCGGTCTGGCGGCAGAGGAAGGCCGGGATCTGGAGCACGTCCACGGCCTCGGCCGCGGCGGCGGCCTGGTGGCTCTCGTGGATGTCGGTGAGCACCGGCACGCCGATGCGCTCGCGCACCTCGGCCAGGATCGCCAGCCCCTCGTCCGGCCCCGGACCGCGGAACGACGTGCCGGAGCTGCGGTTGGCCTTGTCGAAGCTGGCCTTGAACACGTAATCGATGCCCAGGCGTCTGCAGAGCTCGCTCACCCGCTCGGCGATGCTCAGCACCAGATCACGGTTCTCGATCACACAGGGACCGGCGATCAGGCGGAAACTCATGGGCTCTGGGCGGTGCTGAAGCCAGCCTGCACCAGATCATGGAGCCGCAGCAGACCCACCAGCTGGGCGGGGTGGTCGGAGTGAACCACCGGCAGCACCGAGATCGCCTGGCGCCGGTTGTGCTCCATCAGCGCCAGGGCCTCAGCGGCCAGCACCTCCGGGGTCACGGTGATCGGGTCGCGGGTGGCCATGGCGGTGGCTGTCACCTGCTCCCACTCGGCGGCCCGGTGGCGCTGCAGGGCGCGGCGCAGGTCGCCATCGGTGATCAGTCCGGCCAGCTGGGCCGGCTCCCCCTCCCTGTGAACCCAGGTGGCGCCGAGGCTGCCGCGCTTGGGGCTGCCCCGGGTGAGTTCGGCGATCACGTCCGGCAGGGGCGCGTCGGGGGCGAGGGGGGTGAGCTCGTGGGCCGGCACCATCAGGTCGGCCACCGTGAGGGTGAGCCGGCGGCCCAGGGAGCCGGCCGGGTGGTTGATGGCGAAGTCCACCGGCGAGATGCCGGCGCGCTCCATCCACACCGCCGCCAGGGCATCGCCGATCGCCATCGCCACCGCCGTGCTGGCGGTGGGGGCCAGGTTGAGCGGGCAGACTTCCCGGTCCACCGAGGCGTCGAGCACCACATCACAACCGCGGGCCAGGCTCGAGCCCAGGCGCCCCACCAGGGCGATGCGCAGGGTGCCGCGGCGGATCAGGTGGGGCAGGATCGCCAGCAGCTCCACGGTCTCGCCGCTGTTGGAGAGGAGCAGGGTGATGTCGTCGGCGGCCACGATCCCAAGGTCCCCATGCAGGGCGTCCACCGGGTTGAGGAACACCGCCGTCAGGCCGATGGAGGAGAAGGTGGCGGCGATCTTGCGGGCGACGATCCCGCTCTTGCCCACCCCGGTCACCACCAGCTTGCCGCGCCGGTCGCGGCAACTCTCCAGATGCTGCAAGGCGGTTTCCACCTGCTGCGGATCGAGGCGGGAGGCGGCGGCGGCGATGGCGGCGGCCTCCTCCACCAGGCAGCGGGTCAGGGCGGACAAGGGCAGCGGCGACGACCCCGTCATTGTCCCAGGCCCGCGCCTGCCGCTCCAGTCCCGGCTGCGTCCGGCTGCCAGGCCCGGCGGCGCACCTGGCCGATCACCCGCGCCGCCCTGAATCCCCGCTCCCGCAGGGCCTCCAGGGAGGCGCATGCAGCGCTGGCCGGCAGGGCCGCCAGCAGGGGGCCGCAGGTCTGGGGATCGATCCACAGCGCCTGCTGGGCGGCGCTGGCGGCGGCGCTGAGCCGCACCGGGCCGTTCAGCAGCTCCAGGGCGGCGGCATTGGCGGGGGCCAGGCTGCTGGCGTGGCCCCGCTCCAGCAGCTCCAGGGCTCCGGGCAGGGCCCATACCGCCTCGGCTTCAAGCAGCACCTCCAGCCCCGGCGGGCTGGCGGCCACCATCTCCCCCAGGTGGCCCAGCAGCCCGAAGCCGGTGACGTCGGTGCAGGCCCGGCAGCCCAGCTCCCAGAGCGGTCCCACCAGCTCCGCCTGGCTCTGCTGCATCTGCTCCAGGGCCTGATCGATCCAGGCGGCGGGGGCGGCCGCGGCCATGGCGGCGGCGAACAGCACGCCGGTGCCCAGGGGCCGGGTGAGCAGCAGCACCTGGCCCGGCCGCAGCGGACCCTTGCCCCAGTGCCGCTCCGGTGCCACCACTCCGGTCACGCTCAGGCCCAGGGCCAGACCGGCACCGTCGCGGCCCTCGAGGGTATGGCCGCCGAGCAGGGGCGCCCCCAAGGGGTCCAGCGCCGAGCCGATACCGGCCAGGGTCTGGGCCAGCCACTCCCGCTGCAGCCCCGGCGCCGCCTCGGGCAGGGTGACCAGGGCCTGCACGCCGGTGACGCGCGCGCCGCAGGCCCACAGGTCGCTGCAGGCGTGCAGGGTGGTGAGCCTGGCATTGAGCCAGGGGTCCCCCACCAGGGCCGGAAAGCCATCCACGCTCTGCAGCAGCAGCTCGCCGGTCGCGCCCCGGCCGATCACGGCGGCATCCTCGGCCTGGCCCCCCAGGCCCGCCTGCCGCAGACCGGCCGTCAGGGTGGGGGCTGCCAGCTTGGCGGCGCAGCCGCGGCAGGCCATGGGGGAGTCCATCGCCGCCGCCATCGCGTCCAGTGCTGTGAAGCGGGCCATGAAGGCCCGGTCGATGCGGTTCTTCCAGCGCCACAGCAGCCGGCTCGGGCCGATGGCGAGCCCGCCCCAGAGGGCGATCGCCCGTGGCTCGGCCGTCCGGCTGCCGTCCGCCAGCAGCTGCAGGGCCCGGCGCTGGGGCCGCCAGCGCCGCAGCCCCCTGGGTTCGGCGGCCAGGGGTTCACGCAGGCAGCGCTCCAGGTTGGCCGCCAGGGTGGGCGCGGCCCGCACGGCCCACACCCCCGAGGCCGGCCGGGGGTCGGCGGCGATCAGGCCGCAGTCGCCGCTGGCGAACAGGCGCGGCTGGTCCAGCACCTGCAGGCTGGCCTCGGTGAGCACCCGGCCACTGCCGGGATCGGTGGGCAGGCCCGCCGCCGCCAGCCAGGCGGGCGCGCGGCTGCCCGTGCAGGCCAGGGAGGCCCGCTGGGCAGGGTCCACCTGGCGCCGCACCGGCACGCCCGCCTCGGCCAGCAGCCGCTCGCCCAGCCGGTTGGCCGCCACCGAGCCCAGATGCAGCTCCCGGCCGCGCAGCAGCAGAACCGGCCGCCGGCCGCGGCCCCGCAGGGCCAGGGCCACCTCCACGGCCGCCGCGCCGCCGCCGCGGATGGCCAGGTGCGGGGCTTCGTCCTGGCCCTGGCTGGCTTCGGCCCAGGCCAGAAAGGGTTCCAGGGGCTTCACGGGCATCGCCCCGTCGGCAGCGGCAACGGCGGTCTGGGAGCCCACATCCAGGCTCAGCCAGTCCCAGTGCAGGGGCGGCCGCCCCTCCAGCAGCAGGGTGCGGCCGGCCGCATCCAGGCCGGTGATCTCGGCGGCGATGAAGGTCACCCCCGCCGCAGCGCAAAGACGCCGCAGGTCGATGGCGCAGGCGTCATGGCTATAGAAACCGGCCAGAAGGCCCGGCACCATGCCGGAGTAGAGGGCCGTGCTGCCCCGGCTCACCAGGCTGATCGCCCCCCGCTCCAGGGCCTGGGGCCCCTGGCCGCTGTTGCGCCGGGCGGCCATGGCCCAGCGCAACAGCACCAGGGCGTGGGTGTGGCCGCCGCCGGCGAGAACCAGGTGGCCGCAAGGCCGTGGACTGGGCACAGGGCGGGAGTGGCCTTACGGCTTCAGAAGGGCAGCGGCAGGAAGGCCTTGGCGGCGATGGGGGCGAGGAACTGCAGGGCCCCGAGCGCTCCGCTCACGGCGGCCATCCCGATGCCGTTGCCGCCGGCGCCCGGCTGCCGCGGTGCCTCCCCCACCTGCCGCGCCGCCTGGCGCAGCTGGTCGGCCTGCTCCCGTTCACCGGCGGTCTCGTAGAGGCTGGCGGCGTAGGTGAAGTCGTTGGCGGCCTCCTCCCGCCGGCCCAGCTGGCTGCGGGTGATGGCCCGCGCCAGCCAGCTCACGCCGGCGGCCGGTTCACGGCGGATGGCGGCGCTGAAGAACTGTTCGGCCTCCGGGTAGCGGCCTCGCTTGGCGGCCTCCACCCCGGCGTTGTGCAGTTCGCCGAAGCTCAGCAGCCCCTGGTCGATGCCGCGCGCCCCCTGCCAGTGAGCCCGGCTGAGGGCCCCGGGGCTGAGCAGGGCGCCGCTGAGGTCCGCCTGGCGCAGGTCGGTGCCCTCCAGCCGCGCCCCGCGCAGGTCGGCGCCGCGCAGGGAGGCGCCCATCAGGCTGGTGAAGCTGAGGTCCGCCCCGCCGAGGCGGGCGCCATCGAGCCGTGCCTGGCCCAGATTGGCCCGTTGCAGGCGGGCACCGCTGAGGTCGGCGTCGGCGAGCTGGGCATGCACCAGATCGGCGCCGGCCAGATCGCAGCCCAAGCAGCGGCGCTGCTCCAGCAACTGGATCAGGGCCTCGGTGCCGGAGGCCGGGGTGGCTGCGACAGCTGCAGCCCCCAGCCAGGACGCCAGGGCCAGCAGGCTGGCGGCTGCACCGGCGCGGCTGGTGATGGCCGGACAGGGCCAGCGACGTGGGGTCATGGCCCGGATCCACCTCTTTGCCTTATAGCGCTGCTGCGGGCGCGCTTCAGCTGGCGCAGGGATCTTCTCCATCTGGTTGCCGCCTGCCGCGCCGAGGGGTGGCGGCCTGCAGGCTTCCCGTAGTGGCGGCGGGTGTGGCGGGTGTGGGTCAGCAGCTGCAGGCGCTCGCCCTGCTGCACACGCCCGAAGCAGCCCGGCCAGCCCAGATCGCCGCCGCTGGCCTGGTGAGTGGATGGCACTGACCCGCTCCAGCAGGGCGCGGCTGAGCTGCCCGGCTCCGGCGGGGGTGACGGAGTCGCGCTACCCCAGCAGTGAGCAGGCCCGCCCCGCGGCCACCAGCCCTTGGGAAGCCCGGGGTGAGAGCGGCGCCCGGAGCGGTCGGGGTCCCGGCTGCCGGCCACCAGATCGTTCCAGGCAGCCAAGGCCCTCCGCCGGCACCTCCTGATTGTGGCGGCGGGCCGTAGCGTTCGCCGATGGGCAACGGGCCGGCCAGCGAGCGCCATGGCGGCAACCTGGCCGCCGCCGCCCGGCGGCTGGGCCGCTCCCCCACCTTCCTGCTCGATGCCAGCGCCTCGCTGGTGCCCTTCGCGCCCCCTCCGGCGGCGCGTCTGGCGCTGCTGCGGGCGTCGCTCGGAGCGGCACCGCGGGTGTACCCCGACCGCGGCTGGCAGCGCCTGAGGGCGTTGCTGGGGCGCCTGCACGGGCTGCCGGACGACTGGGTGCTGCCGGGAAACGGCGCCGCCGAGCTGTTCACCTGGGCGGCTCGGGACGCGGCCGCCCTCGGAGAAAGCCTGCTGCCGGTGCCCGGCTTCGCCGACTATCCGCGGGCCCTGGCCTGCTGGGGCGGGCGCTGGCAGCCCCTGCCCCTGCCGCTGTCCTGGCCTGGCGCCTTTCCCCAGCCCTTCCCCGCCGGACCGGAACCGCCCACCGGCCACCCCGGCGCCCCGGTGCTCTGGCTCACCAATCCCCACAACCCCACCGGCCAGCTCTGGAGCCGGGACTCCCTGGAGCCCCTGCTGCGGCGCCACCAGCTGGTGATCTGCGATGAGGCCTTCCTGCCCCTGGTGCCGGGCGGAGAGGCCCAGTCGCTGATTCCCCTGCTGATCGACCATCCCAACCTGGTGGTGGTGCGCAGCCTCACCAAGCTGCTGTCGCTGGCGGGCCTGCGGCTGGGCTATGCCCTGGGCGCTCCCCAGCGGCTACAGCGCTGGGCGGCCTGGCGCGACCCCTGGCCCGTCAACGGCCTGGCTCTGGCGGTGGCTGAGCGCCTGCTGGAGCGGCCGCAGTGGCTGCCGCGCTGGACAGGGCGGGTGCAGCGCTGGACTGGGCGGGAGGGGCCCTGGCTGGCCGGGCGGCTGCGGCGCTGGCCCCAGCTCACCCCCCTGCCCTCGGCCGCCAATTTCCTGCTGGTGCGGAGCGATCGCTCCCTGGTGGGCCTGCGCTGCGACCTCGAGGCGCGCCACGGCATCCTGCTGCGCGACTGCCGCTCCTTCGCGGGCCTGGGGGAGTGCTGGCTGCGCATCGGCCTGCAGGATCGCCGCGGCCACCGCCGCCTGCTGCGGGCGCTGGAGCGGGAGCTGGGCTAAGGGCGCCCGGGCTGCAGCTCTCAGACCAGCTCCTGCAGCAGGGCGGCCAGGCGCCGGTCGGCGTCCCGCACCGCCAGCTGGTCCATGCCCGCGGCCATGGCGGTGAGCGGATCGGCGGCCGGGCCCACCCCCCGCAGCCGCGGCCCCAGCAGCCTCCAGATCGCCCGCTCCAGGGTGGGCTGGGCAGGCTCGTGTTCAGCCACGATCAGCGCTGCCCCCAGCCGGGCCGCGGCTTCGGCGTTGGCGTCCTGGTGGCGGTCGGCCGCCGCCGGGTAGGGCACCAGGATCGCCGGGGTGCCGCACACCGCCAGCTCGCTGAGGGCCCCGGCGCCGGAGCGGCTGATGGCCAGGTCGCTGCGCTGCAGCAGGCCCGCCAGCTCAGCGCAGAAGGGCAGCTCCACCACCCCCGCCGGCAGGGCCCCGCCGGCCTCCGGGTCGTTGCGGCCGGTGAGGTGCACCACGCGCACCCCCTCGGCGCTGAGCCGTCCCAGCAGGGGACGCACCATGCGGTTCAGGCCCACCGCTCCCTGGCTGCCGCCCATCACCAGCAGCAGCGGGCCAGGCCCCGGCGGCAGCCAGTCGGGTGCGGGTGCGGGCTCCAGAAACTCGCGGCGCACCGGCGTGCCGGTGACCAGCGGCCGGCAGCGCGGCAGCCGCTCGGCGGCGGCGTCCAGTCCCACCGCCACGCGCGTGCACAGCCGCCCCAGCAGCCGGGTCACCCGCCCCGGCACGGCGTTGCTGTCGTGCAGCACCACCGGCACCCCGGCCCAACGGGCCGCGAGGATCGCCGGCGCGGCGATGTAGCCGCCACTGCTGAACACCACATCGATGCGTTCCCGCCGGATCAGCCGCCGCACGCTGCCGATCGCCCGCAGCAGGCGCAGCAGGTTGAGCAGCTTGCGCAGGCCGCGGCCCTGCAGCCCGCCGGCGCGCACGGTGTGCAGGGGGTAGCGGCTGGGCACCAGCTCCCGCTCCAGCCGGTCCGGCACCCCCAGCCAGCGCACGTCCCAGCCGGCCGGCAGGGCCTCGGCCACCGCCAGGGCTGGGAACAGGTGGCCACCGGTGCCGCTGGCGGCGACAAGGAGCCTGGGCATGAGCGGCGCTCGCGAGCGCGCCTAACTTAAAAGCGCTCCCACCAAGCGCTCCCAGCAGGCCCATGCGGCGTTTCCGCCCCCTCGTCCGTCGCCGCCCCCACCTGCCTCGGGCCGCCACGTCCCTGGCTGCCGCGGCGGCGCTGCTGCTCAGTGCTGCCCTGCCCGCCCGGGCGGCGGCCCCCTCCCCCCAGCAGCTCCAGGCCCTGGAGGCGGCCTTCAACGGCCAGGGCGATCTGGGCCAGCTGCTCCAGGAGGGGCCGGGTCTGGATCCGGCCGCGGTGAAGGCGCGCCGGCAGCGGCTGCTCAGCCAGTTCCCCGACGCCCGCTGGCAGCTCAGCCCTGGCCCCGAGCTGGCGGGCGGCCGGCCGACGGTGCTGCTGCAGGTGCGCGGCAGCCGTGAGGACGGTCCCCTGCGCTTCCGCCTGGAGGCCGAGCAGCAGCTGCTGCTGGAGAGCGACGGCCGCCGCATCAACGGCCAGACCGTGCTGCGCGACCAGGCGCTGCTGCGCAGCGGGGATACCGATCTGCCGGTGACCGTAATGATCCCCGATGCCGTGCTCACCGGGCAGCGCTACGACGTGGACGTGATCGTGGATGAGCCCCTCGACGGGGCGATCCTCGCCGGCGGCATCACCGACATCACCGCCGACCAGGTGACGGCGCTCGACAGCCCCGCCCTGCGCATCGGTGCCCTCGGCGGTGGCGGTCTGTTCCGGGTGGTGCGGGCCCCCCTCAATCCCGGCGAGCAGACCTGGGCCGTGCTGCTGGTGCACCCCGATGGTCTGGTGAGCGCCAGCAAGCGGGTGCGGGTGGTGGCCGAACGCGAGCAGCTGAAACCCTGATGCAGCGCAGCTTTGCTCAGCGCGGGTCAGTTCAGCGCAGGTCCGCGGGCACCAGGTAGCCCTTGCCGTCGCGGTCGAGGCGGTCGAAGTGCCGCTGCAGGTAGCGGTTGCCGCCGGCTTCCTGGCGATCGAGGCGGCCGTCGCCGTTGCGGTCCAGGCGGCGGAACAGGTCGTCCATCCGCCGCTGGTGATGCTCCTGCTCCCGGGCCAGGGCTGGCGGCATCCCCGCCACGGCCGCCTGGGCGGTCGGCGCGAAAACCACCGCGAAAACCACGGCCAGGCCAGCGATCAGGGCGGCTGCACGCACGGTTGAAAAGCTGTTCATGGCGTCAGGCTATGCAGCGTCCTCCGGGCCTTTGTGGCCAACCCCACGGCAAGCTGTGACCAGATCTTTCCAGCGGAGCTGAGGGTGGCGGGCCAGCGCATCTGGGTGGTGGATGACGATCCCGAACTGCGCAAGATGGTGGGCACCTACCTCACCGACCAGGGCTACGACGTGCGCTGTCTGGCCAACGGGGAACAGCTGCTGGCCCGTCTGGCCGGCCAGCGGCCCGATCTGCTGGTGCTCGATCTGATGTTGCCCGGCGACGATGGCCTCACCCTGCTGCGCCGGCTGCGCGACGGCGGTGATGACCTGCCGGTGGTGATGCTCACCGCCAGGGGCGATGCGGTGGACAGGATCATCGGCCTGGAACAGGGGGCAGACGACTACCTGGCCAAGCCGTTCCTGCCCCGGGAGCTCACGGCGCGCATCGAGGCGGTGCTGCGCCGCCGGGTGGCCCTGCCCGCCGGCACCCCGCTGGCGGAGGGGGAGCGCATCGGCATCGGCGACCAGGTGTTCGATCTGGCCGCCCGCACCCTGGAGTGCGACGGTGAACTGACCGTGCTCAAGTCCGGCGAGTACGCCCTGCTGGCGGCATTCGTGCAGCATCCGCACCGGCCCCTGTCGCGGGAGCGGCTGGTGGAGCTGGCCCGCGGGCCGGACTCCCTCACCGACAGCCGCAGCATGGATGTGCAGGTGTCGCGGCTGCGCAAGCTGGTGGAACCGGATCCCGCCCGCCCCCGCTACCTGCAGACGGTGTGGGGCTACGGCTACGTGTTTGTGCCCGATGGCCAGCCTCGCGGCCGTTAGGTCGGTTCTGCGCTACGGCCTGCCCGGCCTGGGGGTGGCGCTGCTGGCCGCGGTCCAGCTGCAGATGCTGCTGGCGGAGCGGCTGCAGCGCGACCGGATCGCCCAGCAGGGGCCGGAGGTGCTGTTCCAGCTGCGGCTGGCGGAGCTGGCCCTCGACCGGCTGCCGCCGGCCAAGCTCGCCCGGCTCAGCGGCCTGCCCCTGCGGGTGGGGCCCACACCGCCCAGCCGCCGCGACCGGGCCCTGGAAGAGCAGGCGGCGCTGTTGCGGCAGCTGCTCTGCCCGGGCAGCGAACCCTGCCCCACGGTGCTGCCGGCGGCCGGCCCCCAGCGGGGGGTGTGGGTGGAGGTGCTGGCGCCGCTCGATCCGGTGTGGTTGCTGGTGCCGATCCCCCCCGTGCGCCCCTGGCCGCCGGATCCCTGGCTGCTGCTGGTGGGCCTCGGCCTGGGCACCAGCACGGCCCTGCTGCTGTTCTTCTGGTGGGAGGTGCAGCGGCCGTTGCTGCAGCTCCAGCAGGCGCTGGCGCGGGTGGGCCAGCACCAGTGGCCCGGCCAGCAACGCGAGCGCGGCACGGCCATGGTGCGCCAGCTCACCGGCGGTTTCAACGCCACGGTGCAGCGCCTGCAGGCCGCGGAACGGGAGCGGGCCGTGATGCTGGCGGGCATCGCCCACGACCTCAAGAGTCCGATCACCCGGCTGCGCTTCCGCCTCAGCCTGGCCGACCTGCCGGCCGCCGATCTGCGCCAGGCGGAGGCCGACCTGGCGGCCATGGAGCGGATCACCGGTCAGTTCCTGCTGTTCTCCGGTGGCGGCGACAACGAGCTGCCGGTGGCCGTGCCGCTCGACCAGCTGCTGGCCGAGCAGACGGCCGCCCTGGAGGCCGCCGAGCTGGAGCTCGACCTCGAGCCCCTGGAGCGGGTGGTGCAGCCCGTGGCCCTGGCGCGGGCCGTGGCCAACCTGATCGACAACGCCCGCAGCTACGGCGCGCCGCCGTTGCGCCTGGAGCTCCGGCCCGCCGAGCCGGAGGGCGAGGGTTTCCGCATCGTGCTCTGGGACCGCGGCCCGGGCATTGCCCCCGAACGGTGGGAGCAGGCCCTGGTTCCCTTTCAGCGCCTCGACGCCGCCCGCGGCGGCAGCGGCCACTGCGGCCTGGGCCTGGCGATCGCCGCCCGGGTGGCCCGGGCCCACGGCGGCCGGCTGGAGCGACTGGAGGGGGAGGGCTGGTTCGGCATCGCGCTGCTGGGCCGCTCGATCAGCGCCCTAGAGGGCCTGTCATAGGGCGCTGGTTGGCGGGCAGGACGCATCCGGTCACAGGTTGGATCCGGTTCGGTTGCACCCCGCCGGCCCGCTGCCTGCACAGTTCAGGTGTGCCAGCTCACCTGTCATCCCATGCGTACGCCACTTCTTCCTCTCGCCCTGGTGGCTCTGTCGCTGCCGGCACCGGCCCTGGCCTTTCCCAGCAGCGTCCAGGCCATGCCGGCCTACCAGGCCGTGCCTGTCTACGACGTTCAGCCCCAGGCCGCCCAGGCCAATCCGCCGCGCACCTGCCGGCCCGCCCTGCCGGTGATGGGAGCGGTGTTCGGTGGCACCGTGGGCACCCTGATGGCCAACTCCACCCGCAACCGCAGCCGCAACCGCCGCTGGGCCCTGCCGATGGGCGCGGCTGCGGGTGGGCTGTTCGGCGGTGCGGTGTCGGGCTGTTAACGCTCGGGTTGCCCGCTCGAGGGCCGCGCGTCGGCGTCCGGGCTGAACCAGCGGGCCAGGGCCGACACGTCGTCGTTGCCGTGGCCCGCCGCCATCAGGGCGTCCTCCATGGCGGCCACTAGCCGGCTCACGGGCAACTCCACGCCCGCGGCCGCTGCCGTTTCCAGGGCAATGGCCAGGTCCTTGCGGTGCAGGGCCAGGCGAAAGCCCAGGGGGAACCGCCCCTCCAGCATGCTGCCGGCGCGGTGCTCGAGTGCCCACGACCCGGCGGCACCGGCGGCCAGGGCCTGCCGCACCTGGTCCATCGGCAGACCCAGCCGTTGCCCCAGGGCCATCGCCTCGGCCACGGCGGCGTAGCTGCCCGCCACCAGCACCTGGTTCACGGCCTTGGCCTGCTGGCCCGCCCCCACTGGACCGAGGTGGGTGATGCGGCCGCCCACCGCCTCCAGCACGGGGCGGGCCCGCTCCAGATCGGCGGCTGCTCCCCCCACCAGCACCGACAGGCTGCCGGCCCGAGCGCCCTCGGTGCCCCCGGTTACGGGTGCGTCGAGGTAGGCCACCCGCCGGCCGGCCAGCTCGGCAGCCAGGGCCTGGCTGGTGGCCGGGGCGATGGTGGAGAAGTCCACCACCAGGCTGCCGGCGGGCAGGTGGGGAGCCACGCCCTCGAGCACGGTCTCCACGGCGGCATCGTCGCTGAGGCACAGGCAGATCAGCTCGGCCGCGGCCACGGCTTCCGGCGCCGAACTGGCGGCCACGGCCCCGGCCGCCACCAGGGCCGCCTCCGGACCCGGGCTGCGGTTGTGCACCGTGAGCGGGAAGCCGGCCCCGGCCAGGTTGGCGGCCATGGGCGCTCCCAGGGCCCCCAGCCCGAGGAAGGCGACGGGGGGTCTGGCCGTGACCGTCCCCGGGCTGGCCATGGCCGCGATCAGGCCTCGTCGAGGGCGGCCACGCCGGGCAGCACCTTGCCTTCCAGCAGTTCCAGGCTGGCGCCGCCGCCGGTGGAGATGTGGCTCATCTTGTCGGCCACGCCCACCTTCTCCACGGCCGCCACCGAGTCTCCGCCGCCGATGATCGTGATCGTGCCCTTGGCGCTCAGTTCGGCCAGGGTGTGGGCGATGCCGTTGGTGCCGGCGGCGAAGGCATCAAACTCGAACACGCCCATCGGCCCGTTCCAGATCACGGTCTGGCAGTCGGCCAGGGCGTCCTGGAACACCTTCAGCGAGTCGGGGCCGATGTCCAGGCCCATCCAGCCGTCGGGGATGGCTTCGATCGGGGCGATCTGGCTGTTGGCGTCGGGGGCGAAGTTGTCGGCCAGCACCACATCGGTGGGCAGCAGGAACTGCACCCCCTTGGCCTTGGCCTTGGCCTCCAGCTCACGGGCCAGCTCTAGCTTGTCCTCCTCCACCAGGCTCTTGCCCACCGCCAGACCGCGGGCCTTGTAGAAGGTGAAGATCATGCCGCCGCCGATCAGCACCTTGTCGCACTTGTTGATCAGGGCCTCGAGCACGCCGATCTTGCTGCTCACCTTGGAGCCGCCCACGATCGCCGCCAGCGGCCGCCTGGGCGCATCGATGGCCCCCTGCAGGTAGGCCAGCTCCTTCTCCATCAGGTGGCCGGCCACGTTCGGGCTCAGGAAACTGGTCACGCCCTCGGTGGAGGCGTGGGCGCGGTGGGCGGCACCGAAGGCGTCGTTCACGTACACCTCCGCCAGGGAGGCGAGCTGCCTGGCGAATTCGGCTTCGTTCTTCTCCTCCTCGGCGAAGAAGCGCACGTTCTCCAGCAGCACCACGCCGCCGTCCTGCAGGGCGGCCACCTTGGCCTCGGCGTCGGGACCCACACAGCTCTCGGTCTTGGTCACGGGCACGCCCAGCAGATCGCTGAGGCGGGCGGCCACCTGGGTGAGGCGCATGCCCTCCACCACCTGGCCCTTGGGCCGGCCGAAGTGGGCGGCCAGGATCACCCTGGCGCCGTTGTCGCGCAGGTGGGCGATGGTGGGCAGGGCGGCGCGGATGCGGGTGTCGTCGGTGATCGCGCCGCTGTCGTCCTGGGGCACGTTGAAGTCGACCCGCACCAGCACCCGCTTGCCGCGAAGGTCGTCGACGCTGAGGCTGGAGAGGGATCGCTTCGCCATGGGACGCGTGTGGGAATGGGGATAAGCGGGCGGGAGCTTAGCCCGCACCGCGTCGTTCAGACTGAACCCCTGACCGGCCCCACCTGGATGGGGCCGGGCCCTGCCAGCCATGTTCAACACCGTTCTGTTCCCGATCGACCGCAGCCGTCAGGCCCTGGACACGGCCGCGTTGGCCCTGCAGCTCGTGCAGCAGCACAACAGCCGGCTGGTGCTGCTCTCGGTGGTGGAATCGGGTGACGACGAGCCCGCCGTGGCCCAGCTGCTGGAGCAGGCCCGCGGCAGCTTCCAGCAGGCCGGCGTGAGCTGTGAGGTGATCGAGCGGGAGGGCAAGGCCGCCTTCGTGATCGGCGATGTGGCCGATGAGATCGATGCCGATGTGATCGTCATGGGCACCCGCGGCATCACGCTGGAGAGTGATCAGCAGAGCACCGCGGCGCGGGTGATCCAGCTGGCCCCCTGCCCCGTGCTGGTGGTGCCCTGATGGGCGATCCCCCCTCTGCCCTGCCCTCTGCCCCCGCGCCGGGGGTCGCCGCCCTGCGGTCCTCGGGACTGAGCATCAATGCGCCACCGATCCAGTGGTATCCCGGCCACATCGCCAAGGCCGAGCGGGCTCTGCGCGACGCCCTGGCGAAGGTGGACCTGGTGATCGAGGTGCGCGACGCCCGCATCCCCCTGGCCACCGGCCACCCGCGCCTGCAGCGCTGGATCGGCAGCCGTCAGCACCTGCTGGTGCTCAACCGGGTGGACATGATTCCAGCCCCGCTGCGGGCCGCCTGGACCGATTGGTTCCGGACCCGGGGCCAGGCCCTGCTGTGGTGCGACGCCAAGGCCGGCACGGGCGTGAAGCAGCTGCAGCAGGCGGCAATCCGCAGTGGCGAGGCCCTCAACGCCCGCCGGCGCTCGCGGGGGATGCGGCCTCGGCCGGTGCGGGCCCTGATGCTGGGTTTCCCCAACGTGGGCAAGTCGGCCCTGATCAACCGCCTGGTGCGCCAGAAGGTGGTGGAGAGTGCGCGCCGCGCCGGCGTCACCCGCAGCCTGCGCTGGGTGCGCCTGGGCCAGGACCTCGACCTGCTGGATGCCCCCGGTGTGCTGCCGCCCCGGCTGGACGACCAGCTGGCGGCCCTGCGCCTGGCTCTCTGCGACGACATCGGTCAGGCCGCCTACGACGCCGAGGCGGTGGCTGCGGCCTTCATTGCCCTGCTCAGCGCCCTGGAGACGCGGCCGGCGGCCGGCGTGCCGGCCGGCCTGCTGGAGCGGCGCTACGGCATTCCCCTGGGAGTGCTGGGCAGCGGAGCCGCCCAAGATGCTCCTCCCGATGCCCCCCCCGACGCCGAGGGTTGGCTGGCGGCGGCGGCCGAGCGCCACACCAGCGGCGACAGCCTGCGGATGGCGACCAAGCTGCTCGACGACTTCCGCTGCAGCCGGCTGGGGGCGATCGCCTTAGAGCTGCCGCCCCTGTCGCCCCCAGCTCCCCGGCTGCCGGCGCCATGAGCGGCTTCGCCGAGGGCGAGGGCGAGCTGCTCACGCTCAGTTACCCGAAGCCGCTGCCCATGCGCCTGGACCGCTGGCTGGTGAGCCAGCGACCGGAGCAGAGCCGTGCCCGCATCCAGAAGTTCATCGATGCCGGCTACGTGCGCGTCAACGGCGTCAGCGGCCGGGCCAAGACGCCCCTGCGCCACGGCGACACCGTGGAGCTGTGGATGCCGCCGCCCGAGCCCCTGCCCTACCTGGTGCCCCAGGCGATGCCGCTCGATGTGCTCTACGAGGACAGCCACCTGATCGTGCTCAACAAGCCCGCCGGCCTCACCGTGCACCCGGCCCCGGGCAACAAGGACGGCACCCTGGTGAACGGCCTGCTGCACCACTGCCCCGACCTGCCCGGCATCGGCGGTGAGCTGCGGCCGGGGATCGTCCACCGCCTCGACAAGGACACCACCGGCTGCATCGTGGTGGCCAAGAGCCAGGAAGCGTTGGTGAAGCTGCAGGTGCAGATCCAACAGCGGATCGCCTCGCGGGAGTATCTGGCGGTGGTGCACGGCCAGCCGGCCGCCGATGCCGGCACGATCGTGGGGGCGATCGGCCGCCACCCGGTGGATCGCAAGAAATATGCGGTGGTGAGCGACGGCAGCGGCCGTCACGCCTGCACCCACTGGCGGCTGGTGGAGCGCCTGGGCGACCACGCCCTGCTGCGCTTCAAGCTCGACACCGGTCGCACCCACCAGATCCGGGTGCACTGCGCCCA
The DNA here is from genome assembly GCA_007694915.1 of Cyanobium sp. PLM2.Bin73. Taxonomy (GTDB): domain Bacteria; phylum Cyanobacteriota; class Cyanobacteriia; order PCC-6307; family Cyanobiaceae; genus NIES-981. The sequence goes on from REEV01000045.1 coordinate 46,289, forward strand.
CATGAACCACCCGATCGTGGGCGACCCCACCTACTCCCGCTGCCGGAAGTTGCCGGTGGCCCTGCCGGGCCAGGCCCTGCATGCCGTTCAGCTGGGCCTCAACCACCCGATCAGCGGCCAGCGCCTGGTGTGTGAGGCGCCGTTGCCCGAGCCGTTTGAGCGGCTGCTGGCGCTGCTGCGCCGCCGCAGCCAGCCCCAGGGGCAGCGCGGGGGGTAGCCGCCTTCAGGCCAGGGCCGGCAGCCGCGGGCAGGCCTCCACCAGCTGGCGGGTGATCGCCGCCCGGGGACGGCGCAGCAGGGCGGGGCCAGGGCCCTCCTCCACGATCCGACCGCCGTCGAGCACGATCACGCGGTGGCAGAAACCGCTGGCCACCGCCAGGTCGTGGGTGACGAACAGCATCCCCAGTCCCAGTCGGGTCTGCAGATCGCGCAGCAGCTGCAGCACCTCCGCCTGCACCTCGGCGTCGAGCATGCTCACGCTCTCGTCGCAGAGCAGCACCCTGGGCTCCAGGATCAGGGCGCGGGCGATCGCCACCCGCTGCTGCTGGCCGCCGGAGAGCTGCCGGGGCAGGCGGTTCTCGAACGCCTCCGGGGGCGTCAAGCCCACCGCCGCCAGACCCTGGCGGGCGCGCTCGCGGGCGGCGGCGGGGCTGGCCAGGCCGTGGATCAGCAGCGGATCGGCGACGGCGTCGCCCACCCGCATCTGGGGGTTGAGGCAGGCCAGCGGGTCCTGGAACACCATCTGAATGCCGCGGCGGGCGCGGCGCAGGCTGGCGCCGCGCAGCTGCTGCAGATCGGCCCCCTCCAGGCGCACGGCGCCGCCGCGCACCGGGGCCAACCCCATCAGCGCCCGGCAGAGGGTGCTCTTGCCGCAGCCGGAGGCCCCCACCAGGCCGATGGTCTCGCCCTGCTGCAGGGTCAGGCTGACGCCGTCCACCGCCTTCAGCCACTGGCGCTGCCAGGGCAGGCCCGGCAGTGGATGCCAGCAGCGCAGGGCCTCGATCTCCAGCAGCAGGGGCGCTGCCGGCGGGGCCTGGCTCTCGCTGCCCTCCCGCTCCCGCGCCTTGGCCACCAGCCGCCGGGCCAGGGGCGATTGCGGTGCCGTGAGCAGTTGCCGGGCCGGGGCCCGCTCGATCAGCCGGCCCTCATCGAGCACGGCGATCTGGTCGCACCAGCGCCCTGCCATGGCCAGGTCGTGGCTGATCAGCAGCAGGGCGCTGCCGGCCTCGCGGCAGAGGCCGGTGAGCTCGGCCATCACCTGGCCGGCCACCGCCACATCCAGGCTGGTGGTGGGTTCATCGGCGATCACCAGCGGCGGATTGAGGGCCAGTGCCAGGGCGATCGCCAGCCGTTGGCGCATGCCGCCGCTGAACTCATGGGGGTAGCTGCCGTAACGGTCCACGCCGATGCCCACCCGCCCGAGCAGCTCCTCGGCCCGCTGGCGCAGCTGCCGCCGGCTCCAGCCTGGGCGGTGGGCCCGCAGTGTGTCGGCCAGGTGGGCGCCGATGGTGAGCAGCGGGTTGAGCCGCGTCATCGGGTCCTGGAACACCAGCCCCACCGCCTCCCCGCGCAGCCTCCGCAGGGCCGGCCGCCGCAGGGCGCGCGGATCACGCCCGGCGAGCAGCAGCTCGCCGCTGCAGGCGCTGCCCTCCGGCAGCAGCTGCAGCACCGCCCGCGCCACCGTGCTCTTGCCGCAGCCCGAGGGCCCCACCAGGGCGAGGGTTTCGCCGGGGTTGAGGCAGAGATCGAGGCCGTCGAGGGTGGCCCGCTCGCTCTCGGGGTAGGCCACCCGCAGCTGACGCAGGCTGAGCACGGGCTCGGTCATGGGCGGCGAGCGGATGGGGACATGAACAACGGCTAGGGGCGGATTCGCCCCCGAGTGTCGCTGGCTGCATACGATGAGACCACTCCGCAGGACCCCATGCTCCGGGCGGCCACCGATTCCACTCCGATGGCGGAGTCCACCGCGGTCCTGGCCCCGGACAAGGCTTCCCTGCCCGCAGAGCAGTCTCAGCAGTCTCGGGCCCCCGTCGCGGTGGCTGGCCTGGGGCGGCGGCCGATCCACAGCCCGGCCGACTACGGCGTTCCCCTGCCCGAGTGGTTACAACGTTGCATCGAGCATGTGCCCCCCGGCAGCGGCCAGTGCTGCCCCACCGACGCCGAGGCCCTGCTGGCCTCGGCGTTTGACTTTGCCTTCCAGCTGCATGAGGGCCAGTACCGGGCCACCGGCGAGCCCTACATCATCCATCCGGTGGCGGTGGCCGATCTGCTGCGCGACATCGGCGCCAGCGCCGCGGTGATCGCCGCCGGCTTCCTCCACGACGTGGTGGAGGACACCGAGGTGACCCCCGAGCAGCTCGAGGAGCACTTCGGGGCGGAGGTGCGCGCCCTGGTGGAGGGCGTCACCAAGCTCGGCGGCCTGCACTTCACCAACAAGACCGAGGCCCAGGCCGAGAACCTGCGGCGCATGTTCCTGGCCATGGCCAGCGACATCCGCGTGGTGCTGGTGAAGCTGGCCGACCGGCTGCACAACATGCGCACCCTGGGGGCCCTCAAGAGCGAGAAGCAGCAGCGCATCGCCCGCGAAACCCGCGAGATCTATGCCCCCCTGGCCAACCGCCTGGGCATCGGCCGCTTCAAGTGGGAACTGGAGGATCTGGCCTTCAAGATCCTCGAGCCCGAGGCCTACCGGGATGTGCAGCAGCAGGTGGCCAGCAAGCGCAGCGACCGGGAGGAGCGTCTGCGGGTCACGGTGCAGCTGCTGCGCGACCGGCTGGCGGGGGTGGGCCTTGCTGACTGCGAGGTGAGTGGTCGTCCCAAGCACCTCTACGGCATCTGGAGCAAGATGCAGCGCCAGCAGAAGGCCTTCCACGAGATCTACGACGTGGCGGCCCTGCGCATCATCTGCCCAAGCCTGGAGGCCTGTTACCGGGCCTTGGCGGTGGTGCACGACACCTTCCGGCCGATCCCCGGCCGCTTCAAGGACTACATCGGTCTGCCCAAGCCCAACGGCTACCAGTCGCTGCACACGGCGGTGATCGGCCGCCATCGCCCGATCGAGGTGCAGATCCGCACCGCCGACATGCACCAGGTGGCCGAATACGGCATCGCCGCCCACTGGAAATACAAGGAGGGCGGCTCACCCGCCGCCGCCGGTGCCGACGCCGAGCGCTTCAACTGGCTGCGCCAGCTGGTGGACTGGCAGCGGGATGACGGCGGCGAGGACAGCAGCGACTTCCTGCGCTCGATCAAGGAGGACCTCTTCGATGAGGAGGTGTTCGTGTTCACGCCCCGGGGCGATGTGCTGGGGCTGCGTAAGGGCTCCACGGCCGTGGATTTTGCTTACCGCATCCACTCGGAGGTGGGCAATCACTGCCAGGGGGTGCGCATCAACGACCGCCTCTGCCCCCTGGCCACCCCGCTGCAGAACGGCGATTTCGTGGAGGTGATCACCAGCAAGAACGCCCACCCCAGCCTCGACTGGCTGAACTTCGTGGCCACCCCCACGGCCCGCAACCGCATCCGCTCCTGGTACAAGAAGAGTCACCGTCAGGAGAACATCCAGCGCGGCACCGACCTGCTGGTGCGGGAGCTGGGCCGGGAGGGTTTCGATGCCCTGCTCAACGGCGAGGCGATGGAGCGGGTGGCGCGCCGCTGCAACCTGGTGGGCACCGACGACCTGCTGGCATCCCTGGGCTTCGGGGGAGTGACCCTGCATCAGCTGCTCAACCGCCTGCGCGAGGAGCTGCGCCTGGCCAGCGCCGCGGCGGCGGCCCCCCTCAGCAACGAGGAGCTGGCCCGCAATGTCTCGGCCCATGGCGAGCAGGCGGCCTCCCGGCCGGCGGCCCATGGCAGCGACAGCCCGATCCTGGGGCTCGAGGGGCTCGACTACCGCCTCGGCGGCTGCTGCAGTCCCCTGCCGGGCGAGCCGATCCTGGGGGCGGTGGCCCTGGGCAACCACGGCATCACCATCCACCGCCAGGACTGCGCCAATGTCGCCCAGATTCCGGCCCAGCGCCGCCTGCCGGTGCGCTGGAACCCGGCTCTGTCGCAGCCGCGCCGCTATCCGGTGCAGCTGCGCATCGAGGTGCTCGACCGGGTGGGCGTGCTCAAGGACATCCTCACCCGCCTCTCTGACCACCGCATCAACGTCAGCGACGCCCGGGTGCGCACCACCCCCGGCAAACCGGCGCGGATCGATCTTCGCGTGGAGCTGGACAGCGCCAGCCAGCTGGCCTCCACCGTCAACCAGATCCGTTCGATGGCCGACGTGCTCGACATCGCCCGCACCGGCGTGGGTTGAGGCCAGCCGGGGGTGGTCAGTCGGTGGGCGGCAGGATCACGCGGTTGACCACGTGGATCACCCCATTGCTGGCCTTCACATCGGTAGCGGTGACCTGGGCACCACCCACCGTGACGGCTCCGCCGGAGACCTCGATCGTGAGCGGAGCGCCATTCAGGGTGGGTACGTCACCGCTGCTGACGTCGGCCGCCATCACCTTGGTGGGCACCACGTGGTAGGTGAGGATGGCGGTGAGTTGCTCGCGGTTTTCCGGCAGCAGCAGGCTCTCCACCGTGCCCGCAGGGAGAGCCTCGAAGGCGGCGTTGGTGGGCGCAAACAGGGTGATCGATTCGGCGCTGGCCAGGGCATCCACCAGCCCGGCAGCCTGCACTGCCGCCACCAGGGTGGAGAACTGGGGATCGGCGATCGCGGTTTCCACCACGTTCTTGCTGGCCTCAGCCTGCTTGCCGGTTCCAGCCTTGCGTGCCACCGTTTCGGTGAGCGCCGAGGGGGTGGCAGCCGAGGCCTGGGCGGCAGGGGCCAGGCCGGTCACACCGGCTGAGAGAGCAAGGCCGAGGGAGGCCAGAGCAAACAGGTTGGTCATGGGTCACGAGGAAGTGAGGAGAGGAGTGAAGCAGCGGGGCAGTGCCGTGGCTGCCGACCGGCTGCGCAACGGCGGTGGATCGACGATGTCGCGAGCGGCCCTGCGTCAACCTTCTCAATAAAAGTTAATGGCCGCGGCCTGGTGCCGGTGGCCAGCCGTGCCCTACACGACAGCGGCCCGGCTCCAGCCGGCCTACACCAGGACCACTTCTTCTGTGGTGCCATGACTTCCGAGCAGGCGGCCCGCTTGATCGATGACACCCTGGCCCTGGTGCACCACCGGCTCCAGGCTCTGCAGACCCAGGCCCTCGGGCCGGAACAGCAGGCCCTGGCGGCTGAGTTCCGTGAGTGGCGCCATCCCGCCGGTGGCCAGATCGACCTGATGGTGTTTCCGGGCCTCAGCAACTCCTGAGTCGGCCTGCCGGCTGGCTCAGCCCTGGCTGCGGCGCTGCTCCCGCTCCAGCCACAGCCAGTACAGCCCGCCGCCGGCGGCGCTGGCCACCAGCCCCACCAGGGTGGATCCGAGCAGCAGCCGGCTGGCCACGCTCCAGCCCAGCTCCCGCAGGCTGTCGGCGCGCAGGGCGGCCATCCCCGGCCACTCTTGGCTGGGGCCGATCAGCCAGCAGCCCAGGTTGTAGTTGAACCAGTAGAGCGGCACGTAGGTGAACGGGTTGCTGATCCAGGTGCCGGCCGCAGCCAGCAGGTGGTTGCCGCGCACCAGCGAAGCCAGCGCCACCCCCAGCAGCGTCTGCAGCCCGAAGAAGGGAAAGCAGCCGCAGAAGATTCCCGCTGCCAGGCCCCGGGCCCGCTGGCCGTGGCTGCCCTCCTGGGCCCACAGCCAGGCCAGCAGGGCCCGCCCCCGCGCCAACAGACGCTGCAGCAGAGCGGGCAGGGGGGAGGCGTGGGGCTGAAATGGGGGCATGAGCGCCACGGACACCATCGCCGCCATCGCCACGGCCGTGGCACCGGGTGAGGGCAGCATTGCGATCGTAAGAATCTCCGGTCCTCAGGCGGAGGCGATCGGCCGCCGGCTGTTCCAGGCACCGGGCGGCCAGCGCTGGGAGAGCCACCGGGTGCTCTACGGCCACGTGCTCGACCCGGCCAGCGGTGAACGGGTGGACGAGGCCCTGCTGCTGCTGATGCGGGCGCCGCGCAGCTTCACCCGCGAGGACGTGGTGGAGCTGCACGGCCACGGCGGGTTGGTGGCGGTGCGCCGGGTGCTGGAGCTGGTGCTGGCCGCCGGGGCCCGTCTGGCGCTGCCCGGGGAATTCAGCCAGCGGGCGTTTCTCAACGGCCGCCTCGATCTCACCCGCGCCGAGGCCATCGGCGAGATGATCACCGCCCGCAGCCGCCGGGCCGCCCAGCTGGCCATGGCCGGCATCGACGGCGGCCTGCAGCGGCGGCTCACGGCCCTGCGCCAGCGCCTGCTCGATCAGCTGGCGGAGTTGGAGGCGCGGGTGGATTTCGAGGAGGACCTGCCCCCCCTCGACGGGCCGGCCGTGGTGGCCGAGTTGGGGGCGGTGCGGGGGGAGCTGGAGCAGTTGGTGGCGGAGGCGCGCCAGGGGGAGCTGCTGCGCGAGGGGCTGCGGGTGGCGATCGTGGGCCGGCCCAACGTGGGCAAGAGCAGCCTGCTCAACCTGCTCAGCCGGCGCGAGCGGGCGATCGTGACCGATCTGCCCGGCACCACCCGCGACCTGCTGGAGAGCGAGCTGGTGCTCTATGGGGTGCCCCTCACCCTGCTGGACACCGCCGGCATCCGCGCCACCGGCGACCGGGTGGAGCAGCTCGGCATCGCCCGCAGCCGCGAGGCCCTGGCCGCCGCCGATGCGGTGCTGCTGCTGTTCGATCTCAGCGCCGGCTGGACCGCCGAGGACGCCGCCCTGCGGGCCCTGGTGCCGGATGCTGCGGTGCTGCTGGTGGCGGGCAACAAGGCCGACGCCGCCGGCCTGCCGGCGGGACTGGTGGGGCCGGGTGAGGCGGCCGGCAGCCCCGCCGATGTGCGCTTCAGCGCCCTCACCGGCGACGGTCGGGAGGTGCTGGTGGCCGAGCTGCTGCGCCGCTGCGGCGCCGGCCCGGCCGAGGGCCTGCAGGTGGCCCTCAACGCCCGTCAGCGCCAGTTGGCCGCCGCTGCCGCCGAGGCCCTCGGGCGCAGTCTCGAGGCCGCCGCCCAGCAGCTGCCCTGGGACTTCTGGACGATTGATCTGCGCACCGCGGTGCGCTCCCTGGGTGAGATCACCGGTGAGGAGGTGAGCGAGGCGGTGCTGGATCGGGTGTTTGCCCGCTTCTGCATCGGCAAGTGAGCGCGGGGTCGGCGGCAGCCCCGCGGCTCCGGCAACGCCGGGCGACGTAGCGTTGCCGCAGAGGCCCAGGGCGCTGCATGGTGATTCGAACCAAGCTGGTGGAGCTCTCCACGCTCGACGCCGTGGCCTACCGGCAGCGCCTTGGCACCGGCCATTCCGGGGTGGTGATCCTGCGCTACGACAGCCCCCAGCCCGGCCTGGCCCGGCTCAACCGCAACACCGGCGAGCCCGATCCGGCCGCCAACGTGCCCCGCGATCGGTTCCCGATCGAGGCCTTCCGCGAGGCTCTGGAACTCACCTCAGGCCTTCCCTACTCCCGCCGCGGCCGGGTGCGGCTCAGCCAGCTCGAGCCGGCGGCCGTCAAGGACACCGCCGCCGCTGCCGCTGCCACTCCGGCCGTGGCGGAGGACCCGGACGACGAGGGCCGCTCCGAGGACGTCGCCACCGTGTGCAGCGACGACTACGCGGCGATCGTGAAGGCCTACACCAACCGCAAGGGGGAGCTCTCCTACGAGTTGCTCAACAAGGCCCTGATCCAGGCCGCCCACGGCAACGCCTTCGTGGCCGATCTGGTGGCCCGCCGTGCCCCCCTCGAGCAGATCCGCGACCATGTGGTGAAGGCCAACTTCGAGGCGGTGACCGGCAACCGGGCCCTGACCATGGACGCCGTGCAGCGGATCGTGGAGATGCTCGATGCGGTCAGTCCGCGCTCGGTGCTGCGGGAGCTCGATGACGCCCTCAAGCGCATGCTCGCGGCCGGCTGAGGGGTGAACGGCACCCCCCCCGGCGGCGACCCCCTGCTGCCCTTCACGCCCGCGCTGGAGCAGCAGCTGCGGGCCTGGCTCAACGAAGACATCGGCCGCGGTGATCTCAGCGCCCCGGCCCTGAGCGGCCGCAGCGGCGAGGCCCACTGGGTGGCCCGGCAGGCGGGGGTGTTCTGCGGGGGCGTGCTGGTGGCGCCCCTGTTCGCCCTGCTGGATCCGGCGGTGGAGGTGCGGCTGCTGGTGGCCGACGGCGAGCGGCTGCGCCCCGACCAGCGGCTGCTGGAGCTGCGGGGGCAGGCCGCCGCTCTGGTGGCCGCGGAGCGCACCGCCCTCAACCTGGCCATGCGCCTGAGCGGCATCGCCACCGCCACCGCCGCCCTGGTGGCGCAGCTGGAGGGCACCGGGGTGGCCCTCGCCGACACCCGCAAGACCACGCCGGGGCTGCGGGTGCTGGAGAAGTACGCGGTGCGCTGCGGCGGCGGCCTCAACCATCGCCTCGGCCTCGACGACGCCGCCATGCTCAAGGAGAACCACCTGGCCTGGGCCGGCGGGGTGGCGCCGGCGATCGCGGCGGTGCGGGCCCAGGCCCCCTGGCCGGCACGGGTGATCGTGGAGGCCGAAACCGAGGCCGAGGCCACGGCGGCCGTGCGGGCCGGGGCTGACGGTGTGCTGCTCGATGGCTTCAGTCCCGGCCAGCTGGTCGAGCTGGTGCTGCGGCTGCGGGAGCTGGCTGCCGGCGCCCCGGTGGTGCTGGAGGCCTCCGGCGTGGACCCCCAGGAGCTGCGCGCCTGCGCCGCCAGCGGCGTGGATCTGATCTCCACCAGCGCCCCGGTCACCCGGGCCCCCTGGCTGGATCTCTCGATGCGCTTCTCGCTGCCGCTGGCCTGAGCTTGGGCACCTGGACTGAGCCACCTGGTCTGGGCCAGCGGCCCTGCGGCAGCGGCTCAGCGGTGCTCGATCAGCGGTGCTCGATGAGTTCGCTGGCCGGGTAACGCACCTTGGCCAGGCTGGCGTACTTGTCGTCGGCGCTGCGGTAGCCCGCGGCGCAGACCACCGCACTGCGGTAGGGCGAGCTCTCCAGGCCGAGGATGCGGTCGTAGTCGGCTGGGGAGAAGCCCTCGATCGGGCAGGTGTCCACCTCCAGCAGCGCCGCCGCGGCCATGAAGGTGCCCAGGGCGATGTACACCTGATTGCTGGCCCAGGTGGCGATCTGGCTGCTGCGCGGCCCCCGCACCAGATCGCCGTCCATCAGCTCGCGGTAGCCGGCGAGCTGCTCGGGCGCCACACCCCGGGCCGTGCTGGTGGCGCTGATCAGCCGGTCGAGATCGCTGCCGGTGATCGTGCGCCGGGCCAGGAACACCACCAGGTGGGAGGCGTCGGTGATCTGGCTCTGGTTCCAGGAATGAGGCCGCAGCTCGGCGCGCAGGGCCGGGTCGTCGATCACCAGGAACTTCCAGGGCTGCAGGCCGTAGGAGGAGGGCGACAGCACCAGGCTCTGCTCCAGCGCCGCCCACACCTCGGCCGGGATGGGGCGGTGGGCATCGAAGGCCTTCGTTGCGTAGCGCCACTGCAGCGCGGAGTGCAGGGCCGTGGGGGCCAGGGGCATGGTGCTGGGCGGCTGTGAACCGGCCGCAACCTAGGGGCCGGCGGGCATGGGGGCGGCGCCGGCCGGCTCGAGGGCCAGGATCAGGGCCGATCGCCCCGGAACCTCCACGACGCCAGGCTCCCCGTCGCGGCTGCGCTCGCCGTCCCCAGCGGCGGCGTCTGGCGTCTGGGGCCACAGCCGGCGGCTGGCCCCGGCCGGGGACGCCACCGTCAGCGCCTGGTCGCAGCGGTTGATCGCCACCCACAGCCGCTGCCGCCCGGCCCCCCGCTCCAGCAGCACCAGATCGTCGTGGGGACTGGGCGGGAAGCGCAGCTCGGCGGAACGCAGGGCCGGCTGGTCGCGGCGCAGGGCCGCCAGCCGGCTGATCCAGTCGGCCAGGGGGCCGGGGCTGCGCTCCCAGGGGTAGGCCTCGCGGCAGAGCGGCTCCGGCCCGCCCGCCAGCTCCAGCTCGGTGCCGTAATAGAGGCAGGGGGCGCCGGGCAGCAGGAACAGGAACAGCAGGCAGAGCCGCAGGGCGGCCGTGTCGCCCTTCAGCACGTGCAGGGCCCGGGGGGTGTCGTGGCCGTCGAGCAGGTTGAGCTGGGCCCGCCGGGTGGCGGCGGGATACCAGCCCAGCACCGTCTCCACCTGCCGCTCGAAGGCGGCCCGGTCGAGGGGCTGGTAGGGAGCGCTGTTGAGGGCTGGCAGCACCAGGTCGCTGCGCAGGCTGGCGGCCCCGAAGTAGCCCAGCACCGGCCAGGCCAGCGGGTAGTTCATCACCCCGTCGAAGAGCCCCCCGTCAACCAGAGGCGGCTCCTCCAGCCAGGGCCGGCCGTCGCGCCAGATCTCGCCCACGATCCAGGCGTCGGGCCGCTCGGCGCGCACCGTCTCGCGGAACTCCCGCCAGAAGTCCGCCGGCACCTCATCGGCCACATCCAGCCGCCAGCCGTCGATGCCGGCCGCCAGCCAGTGGCGGGCCACTGCCAGCAGATAGCGCCGCACTCCCGGGTGGGCGTGGTTGAAGCGGGGCAGGGCCGGGTCGTTCCACCAGCAGTGGTAGCCGCATGTTTCTCCCGGCCCTGGAAAGGGCTTGAGCGGCCACTGCTCCACGTGGAACCAGTGGCGGTAGGGGGAGGCCTCGCCGTTCTCCAGCAGGTGGTGGAAGGCCCAGAAGCCCCGCCCGCAGTGGTTGAACACGCCATCGAGGATCAGGTGCATGCCGCGCCCGTGCACGGCTTCGATCAGGGCCGCCAGGGCGCCGTTGCCGCCCAGCAGCGGATCCACCTGGAAATACTCGAAGGTGTGGTAGCGGTGATAGGCCGCCGAAGCGAACACCGGGTTCAGCGACAGGGCGGTGACGCCGAGGGCCTGGAGGCGGTCGAGACCCTCGATCACCCCCAGCAGATCGCCCCCCTGGAAGCCCCGCTGCTCGGGCGGGCTGCCCCAGCTCAGCAGCTCCAGATCTTGCTGGGCCGCCACCCGGCCGCTGCGGCGGAAGCGGTCGGGGAACACCTGAGCCACCACCGCGTCGGCCACCCAGGCCGGTGTTGCAAGCCCCATCGATCGCCTTGGTGCAGTGCTCCCGCAGCGCTAGCAACAACTCAGGGACCACCGCCACGGACGCCAGCCCATGACCTTGCCCCTGCTGCTCACCCTCGATCAGGGCACCACCAGCTCCCGGGCGGCCCTGCTCGACAGCAGCGGAAGGCGGCTGCACAGCTGCAGTGCCCCTCTGGCCAGCCGCTATCCCGCCGATGGCTGGGTGGAGCAGGACGGTGCGGCGATCTGGCAGAGCCAGTTGCAGGCGATGGCCGATCTGGAGCGGGCGCTCAGCCCCGAGCAGCGGCGCGCCGTGGCCGCCTGCGGCATCGCCAACCAGCGCGAAACCACCCTGCTCTGGCGCCGGGCCAGCGGTGAGCCGATCGGCCCGGCGATCGTGTGGCAGGACGGCCGCACGGCGGCGATCTGCGCCGACTGGAAGCGCCAGGGCCTTGAGCCGCTGCTGCGCCAGCGCACCGGCCTGCTGGCCGATCCCTACTTCTCCGCCAGCAAGATCGTATGGCAGCTGCGCGAGCACGGGGCAGGCGCGGCGGCCGCGGCGGGGGATCTGGCCTTCGGCACGGTGGACAGCTGGCTGCTGTGGCAGCTCAGCGGCGGCCGCCGCCATGCCAGCGAGCGCAGCAACGCCAGCCGCACCCTGCTGATGGATCTGGAGTCGGCCCGCTGGGACGGACTGCTCTGCGAGGCCCTGGACGTGCCCCAGGCGCTGCTGCCCGAACTCCTGCCCAGCGCCGCCGACTTCGGGGTGATCGCCGCCGGCCTGCCCTTCGCCGGGGTGCCGATCACCGCCATGCTCGGCGATCAGCAGGCCGCCACCCTGGGCCAGAGCTGCCTGGAGGTGGGCGAGGCCAAGTGCACCTACGGCACCGGCGCCTTCCTGGTGATCAACACCGGCCGGGAGATCCGCCGCTCCAGCCAGGGCCTGCTCAGCACCTACGGCTGGCCCGACGCCGACGGCCGGGCCACCTACTGCCTCGAGGGCAGCCTGATGAACGCCGGCACCGTGATCCAGTGGCTGCGCGACGGGCTGGGGGTGATCGAGCAGGCCGATCAGGTGAATGCCCTGGCCAGCCGGGCGCCGGCCCGCAGCGGCCTGATGCTGGTGCCGGCCTTCACCGGCTGGGGCACGCCCCACTGGGATCCCCTGGCCCGGGGGCTGCTGATCGGCATCACCCGCGACACCGATGCCGCCCAGCTGGCGCGGGCGTCCCTGGAGGGCATCGCCCTGGCGGTGGCCACCCTGGTGCAGCTGGCGAGCGAGGCGATGGGAACGCCCCTGGCCCAGCTGGCCGCCGATGGCGGTGCGGCGGCGGCCGATCTGCTGCTGCAGGCCCAGGCCGATGCCACCGGACTGGTGGTGCGGCGGCGTGCGGATCTGGAGAGCACCTGCCGCGGTGTGGCCCTGCTGGCCGCTAGGCAGGCGGGGGTGGTGGCGGATCTGGCGGCCTGGCGTCAGGTTCCCGGCGAGCAGCCGGCCAGCCAGTTCCAGCCCCGGCTGGGCGCGGCCGAGCGGGAGCGTTGGCTGGGCCGCTGGCAGGAGGCCCTGCGCCGCAGCCTGGCCTGGCACAGCCCCAGCCCCGCCATCCCCACCGCGCCAGTCACCCCCCGCACCACCAGCCCCACCGCCCCCCAGTCCTGATGACCGCCACCGCCACCACGGCCGCCGGCAGCGCCGCTGCCCCCACCCCCCGCTTTGACCTGCTGGTGATCGGCGCCGGCGCCAGTGGCGCCTCGATCGCCTTCGAGGCGGCCCGGCGGGGCCTGTCGGTGGCGCTGGTGGAGGGCCGCGACATCGCCAGCGGCACCAGCAGCCGCAGCACCAAGTTGCTGCACGGCGGCGTGCGCTACCTGGAGCTGGCCTTCCGCCGCTTCGACCGGCGCCAGCTGCAGCTGGTGCGCGAGGCCCTGGCCGAGCGCGGTCACTGGCTGGAGGCGGCGCCGTTCCTGGCCCGGCGGCTGGAGCTGCTGCTGCCCACCCGCCAGCCGTTCGCCAAGCTCTATTACGGCGCCGGCCTGGCCCTCTACGACGCCCTGGCGGGCCGGCGCAGCATCGGCGCCAGCCGCTGTGTATCGGCGGCGGAGGTGGGCCGGAGCCTGCCCCAGCTGGCCCCCGGCTACGGCGGGGTGGCCTACAGCGACGGCCAGTTCGACGACGCCCGCCTCAACCTGCTGCTGGCCCGCACGGCCGCCGGCCTGGGGGTGCGGGTGTGGACCCACGCGCCGGTGGTGGAGCTGCTGCGCGACGGGGCCGGGCGGCTGAACGGGGCGGTGCTGCAGCTGCCGGATGGCGGCAGCCAGCGGCTCCAGGCGGCGGTGGTGGTCAACACCACCGGCATCGGCGCCGACGCCATCCGCCGCCTGGCCCAGCCCGATGTGGCCCCCCGGCTGCAGGTGAGCCGGGGTGTGCACCTGGTGCTGGAGGCCGATCTCTGCCCCGGTGGCACCGGCCTGCTGGTGCCCTCCACCGACGACGGCCGGGTGCTGTTCGTGCTGCCCTTCCATGGCCGCACCCTGGTGGGCACCACCGACACCGCCTGCCCCGGGGAGGCGGCCGAAACCCCCAGTGCCGCCGAGGAGGCCTACCTGCTCGACTACGTGCGGCGCTGGTTCCCGGCCCACGGGGAGCCGGTGGTGGCCAGCCGCTGGGCCGGCGGCCGCCCGCTGCTGCTGCCGGAGGCCGGTGAGGCCGGCGGCACGGCCGGCATCGTGCGCGAGCACGCCGTGGAAACCCTGCCCTGCGGGCTGGTGAGCCTGATGGGCGGCAAGTGGACCACCTGCCGCCCCATGGCCCTCGACGCCCTGGCGGCGGTGGCCGACCAGCTGGGCCGGCCGCTGCCGGAGCCGGCGGGGACCACGCCGATCCAGGGGGCGGCGGCCGATGGCCCCAGCACCCGCGCCCAGCTGGAGGGGCTGGAGCAGCGCCTGCTGCAGCGCCATCCCCCCGCCCTGGTGGCCCACCTGCTGGCCAGCCACGGCCTGGGGGCGGAGGCGGTGCTGGCCTGCGCCGCCGATGCCAGCGAACTGGAGCCCCTCAGTGCCGTGATTCCCCTCACCGCGGCCGAGGTGCGCCACGCCGCCCGCCACGAGTGGGCCCGCGAGCCGGCCGACGTGCTGGAGCGTCGCTGCCGGCTGGGCTTTGTGGATCAGGCCGAGACCGGGCGCCTCGCCGAGCCGGTGCGGGAGCTGCTGCAGCATGAGCTGGAGCGGGCGTCCCAGCCCTGCCGCTGACCTCCGGGCTGCCCTCGGGGATGACCTCCAGGTTGGCCTGCGGGTCGCTGCTGGCCTCGGCCGCGGCAGAGGACGCTTCGTCATCAGGCCCCTCGTAGCGCACCAGCCACCAGAAGAAGCCGTAGGCGGGCAGGTACACGAACCAGTCGGCGCTGGCCCGGGGGAATTCGCAGCCCCAGAGCACCTCGCGCACCTGGCTGCCCTCCCAGGGGCTGAGGTCGAGGCGGGTGGAGGCCCCGGCTCCCGACAGGTTGGCGGCGATCACCAGGGTCATGCTGGCGCTGCTGCGGGCGTAACACAGCACGCTGGGGTGGTCGCTAGGCAGCAGGCTGAAATCGCCATGGCGCAGGGCCGGCAGCAGCCGCCGGCTGGTGAGCATGCGCCGGTGCCAGTTCAGCAGCGATCCGGAGAGCTGCTGCTGCACTTCCACGTTCACCATCCGGTAGTCGTAGCCGGGGGCGGTGATCGGCGGCAGCACCAGCAGCGGGTCGGGGGCGGTGGAGAAGCCGCCGTTGCGCTCACCGGTCCAGGCCATCGGCGTGCGGTTGGGGTCGCGGTCGCGCAGGCCCGGCCAGTCGCCCATGCCCAGCTCGTCGCCGTAGTAGAGGCAGGGCAGGCCGGGAAGGCTGTAGAGCAGGCCGTGCAGCAGGGTGTTGGGGCGGGGGTCGCCGTTGAGCAGGGGGGCCAGGCGCCGGTTGATGCCCCAGTTCAGCCAGTGGCCCTCGGCGGTGGGGAAGCCGGCCCGGATCGTCTCGATCACCGACTCCTCCACCAGGTGCCCGTCGCCCAGCCAGAGCTCGTCGTGGTTGCGCAGGGGCAGGGCCCAGCGGCAGCCCGGCACCTTCTCCTGGGCGTGGGCCAGGCAGGCGCGCAGGCCGTCCACCTGGCCCTGGGCCAAGGCGGCGAACAGCTGGGCGGTGAGCACGAAGTCGAAGGCGGCGTGCAGCTCCCCCTCGCCCAGGTAGGGCGCCGATTCCTCCACCGGCTGGATCGCCTCGGCCAGCAGCAGCACGTCCCGGCCGCAGGCCTCCACCTGCTGGCGCACCCGCCGCAGGAAGGCATGGGTTGCGGGCAGGCCCTCACAGCGGCTGCCCTCCTCCTCGAACAGGAAGGGCACGGCATCGAGGCGGAAGCCATCCACGCCCCGCTCCAGCCAGAAATCCACCACGCTGAGCATGGCCTCCTGCACCGCCGGATTGGCGTAGTTGAGGTCGGGCTGGTGACGCAGGAAGCGGTGCAGGTAGTACTGCCGCGCCACCTCGTCCCACTCCCAGTTCGACTCCTCGAAGTGGCGGAACAGCACCGGCGCCTCCGGATAGCCACGGTCGTGGTCGCGCCACACGTAGAAGTCGCGCTCGCTGCTGCCGGTGGGGGCCCAGCGGGCCCGCTGGAACCAGGGGTGCAGCACGCTGGTGTGGTTGAGCACCAGATCGAGGATCACGCGAATGCCGCGCTCGTGGGCCTGCTCGATCAGCTGCTCGAGGTCGTTGAGGTTGCCCAGGTCGGGGTGGATCGCCGTGAAGTCGGTGATGTCGTAGCCCCCGTCCCGCAGCGGCGAGGGGTAGATCGGCGTCAGCCAGATGGCATCGATGCCCAGCCACTCCAGATAGGAGAGGCGGCCGGTGATGCCGGCCAGATCGCCGATGCCGTCGCCGCTGGCGTCGTTGAAGCTGCGCGGCATCAGCTGGTAGATCACGCATCCTTCCCACCAGTGCCTGGGCTGGTCCGGCATCAACGCTTCACGCTCAAGGGTCTGGTGTTCGGTCTAGGCAGAACGGCTCAGCCTGCCAACGGCGCCCGCGCCGCAGGCGCCCTCAGCAGCGCTCGCCGCCGGCCTGCCGGAAGCGGTGCTCGTGGCGGCGCTCCCAGCCCAGGCGCAGGTCGTCGCCCAGGGTCTGGTTGCCGTCGCAGGTCCAGCGCAGCGGCCCCTGCGCGCTCTCCAGCAGCAGCAGCTGGCTGGCGCCGTGCCACTCGCGGCTGAGCACCTGCACCGCCAGTCCGCCCTCACCCACGGCCCGCAGGTGCTCGGGACGGATGCCCACCACGGTGCCGTCGCCCTGGGGCAGCAGGTTGATCTGGGGGCGGCCGATGAAGCCGGCCACGAACAGGTTGGCGGGCTGGTGGTAGAGCTCCTGGGGCGTGCCGCACTGCTGCAGTCGGCCCTCCTGGAGCACGGCGATGCGGTCGGCGATGCCCATGGCCTCCTGCTGGTCGTGGGTCACGTAGATCGCCGGTGCCCGGCCGCCGCGGAGGATCGCGCGCAGCTGCGGCCGCAGCTCCTCGCGCAGCTGGGCATCGAGGTTGCTCATCGGCTCATCGAGCAGCATCAGCCGGGGCTTGCGCAGCAGCGCCCGGGCCAGGGCCACCCGCTGGCGCTGGCCGCCGGAGAGCTGCGCCGGCCGCCGCCGCCGCAGGGCGCTGAGCTGCAGCAGCTCCAGCACCGCCACCAGCTCCCGCTCGCGCTGCTCGGGGCCCACCCCGCGCAGCTCCATGCCCAGGCTGAGGTTGCGCTCCACGCTGAGGTGGGGGTAGAGCGCGTAGCTCTGGAACACCATCGCCACCCGGCGCCGGGCCGGCTTCTGCTCGCTGATGTCGCGGCCGTCGAGCAGGATGCGGCCGCCGTCGCAGGGGTCGAGGCCGGCGATCACCCGCAGCACGGTGCTCTTGCCGCAGCCGCTGGGTCCCAGCAGGGCCAGGCACTCGCCGGCGGCCACCTCAAGGTTGATGCCGTCGAGGATGGCGCGCCCACCGATGCGCCGGCAGAGCCCCTCCAGCCGCAGGCTGGTGGCGGTGCTGTGCTCGCTGGCCGTGGCCGTGGCCGTGGCTTTGGCGGGGTCGCTGGTGTTGGTCATCCCTTGATCGCTCCCTGGGTGAGGCCGGCCACGATCTGCCGCTGGAACAGCAGCAGCAGGGCCAGCAGCGGCACGCTGCCCAGCACCGTGGCCGCGGCGAAGGCCCCGTAGGGCACGGTGTACACCGAGGAGCCGGCGATCCGTGCCATCGCCGGGGCCAGGGTGAGCAGTTCGCTGCGGCTGATCCAGGTGAGGGCGATCGGGAATTCGTTCCAGCTGAACAGGAACACCAGCAGGCCGGTGCTCACCACCGCCGGTCCCATCAGCGGCAGCAGGATCCAGCGCAGCCGCTGCCAGAGGCTGAAGCCCTCCAGCACCGCGCTCTCCTCCAGTTCCGGCGGCAGCTCGGCGAAGGCGGCCTGCAGCAGCAGCACCGCCAGCGGCAGCTGCAGGCCGGCGTAGGGCAGGCAGAGGGCCAGCAGGTTGTTGGCCAGCCCTAGCTGGCGGGCCACCTGCAGCAGGGCCAGGAACAGCAGCACGTAGGGGAACACCGCCGCCGCCAGCAGCCCGCCGCCCACCAGCAGCCGCAGCAGGCCACCGCGGCGGCTGAGGGCGTAGGCGCAGGGGATCGCCAGCGCCAGGGTGAGCAGGGTGCTCAGGGCCCCCACCACGGTGCTGTTGAGCAGGTAGCGCCAGAAGGGTGGATCGCCTCCCAGCACGGCGCCGTAGTTGGCCAGCGTCCAGCCGCTGGCCAGGCCGCCGGCGCCGGCCAGCAGGGCCTCCGGTGTGCGCATGGAGGTGTAGAGCTGCCAGAGCATCGGCCCCAGGCTCCAGAGCAGCAGCAGGGCCACCAGGCCCGCGCGGGTGGACACCCTCATGCGCGCACCTCCGTCTGCCGGCGCCAGAGCAGCAGCCCCCCCGCTCCGGCCAGCAGCAGCAGGAACATGCCCAGCATCACCGTGGCGCTGTAGCCGAAATCGAGGAAGCGCATGGCGTTGAGGTAGGCATACACCGCCAGGCTCTCGGTGCTGCTGGCCGGACCGCCGCCGGTGAGCACGGCGATCAGGTCGAACACCCCCAGGGCCTGGGCCAGGCGGAACAGCAGCACGATGAAGATGTAGGGCCGCAGCAGGGGCACGGTGATCCGCCACAGGCCCTGCCAGGGCGTTCCCCCCTCCAGGGCGAAGGCCTCGTAGAGGTCGCCCGGGATCATCTGCAGGCCCGCCAGCAGCAGCAGGGCCACAAAGGGGGTGGTCTTCCAGACGTCGGCCACCACCGTGGCCAGCCAGGCCAGCTCGGGGGCGGCCAGGAAGGGCAGGGTGGCCAGTCCCAGCAGCTGCAGCAGGCCGTTGATCGGCCCGTAGGGATCGTTGAAGATCCAGCGCCAGCCCAGGGCCATCACGGTGGTGGGCAGGGCCCAGGGCAGCAGCGCCAGGCTGCGCACCACGCCCCGCCCCCGCCAGCGCTGATGCAGCAGCAGGGCGATCGCCAGGCCCGCCACCAGCTCCAGGCCCACCGACACGGCCGCGAAGCGCAGGGTCTGCCAGGCGTCCTGCCAGAAGCGGCCATCCACCAGCAGCCGCTGCCAGTTGAGCGTGCCCACCGGCACGGCCTCCAGCCCCGTGAACACCGACTGGGCCTGCAGGCTCAGCCAGGCGTAGTCGAGCAGGGGCCACACGAACACGGCCAGCAGCAGCAGCAGGGCCGGGGCCATCAGCAGCAGGGCGCTCATCGGCTCACCTCCCGGGCTGGGGTGTCCAGCATCTGGCCGCTGGCGCGCAGGAGCAGATCGCTGTCGCGGCCGGCCCGGGCCATGGCGGCCGCCGGGTCGCCGCGGCCGGTGATCAGGGCACTGAGCTGGCGCTGGAGGATGTCGCTGAGCTGGGCGTAGCCGGGATTGAGGGGCCGCAGCACCGCCTGCTCCAGGGCCTGGCGCAGCTGGGGCAGCAGCGGCCGTTCGGCCACCAGCTCCGGGTCGTCGAACAGGGCGGTGAGGGTGGGTGTGTAGCCGTAGCGACGCACCAGCTGGCGCTGGCTGGCCTCCCCGGTGAGGGCCTGCAGCACATCGGCGGCCGCCTGCGGGTGGGGGCTGCCGCTGAGCAGCGACAGGCCCCAGCTGCCCTGGGTGGCGGCGTGGGCTTCGCCCGGCTCGGCCACCATGGTGGTGATGCCTACCTTGCCGGCCACGGCGCTGCCCTCCCGCTGCAGCTCCTGCCAGGCATAGGGCCAGTTGCGCAGGAAGGCCGCCTCGCCGGCCTCGAAGCTCTGCAGGGCCTCGGGCTCGGCGAAATTGGCCACTGCCTGGGGACTGATGCCCTCGTGCACCAGCTGCTGCAGCCAGCCCGCCGCCCGGGCCGCGGCGGGGCTGGCCAGCCCGAAGCCGGCCTCGCCTGGCCCCCAGTGGCCGCCGAAACCGGCGATCAGCTCCAGGGCCACGCAGCTCAGTCCCTCGTACTGGCGACCCTGCCACACGTAGCCCCAGCGCACCCGCCCCTGCTCCTGCAGGCGCTTGGAGATCGCCACCAGGTCGTCGGGGGTGCGGGGCGGCGTCTCCATCAGATCGGTGCGCCAGTAGAGCAGGCCCATGTCGGCCACCAGTGGCAGCCGATAGAGACGGCCGTCGATGCGGTTGCCGGCGCGGGCGCCGCTCACCAGCGGCTCGAGGGCGTCGGGCCCGAGCCAGGCATCGAGCGGCTGCAACCAGCCGGCGGCGGCGTACTTGGCCGTCCAGGTGACGTCCATCAGCAGCAGGTCGTAGGGGCTGTCCCCCAGCAGCAGGCTGCTGATCGCCAGGTCCGACACCGCGTCGGTCTCGAACGGGCCGCGGGTGACGGCGATGCGGATGTCGCGGTGGCTGCGGTTGAACGTGGCCACCAGATCGGCGGTGGCATCGGCGAAGGGGGCGGGCATCAGCACCCGCACCACGGTGGCCGGGCGGGCCCAGGCCCAGCTCAGCAGGCCGATCGCCAGGGCCAGCCCCAGGCCCAGGCCGATGGCCGTCAGCCGCCGCCTGGAGGCCCCCCTCAAAGCGCCCGCAGGGCCCCCAGCTGTTCCTCGGCCCAGTGCTGCACCGTGAACGTGTCCACCGTGCCGGCCATGGCGGCCATGCGCTGGCGCTGCTCCGGCTCGGGCATCTCCAGGGCCGCCAGGATCGCCGCGTCCATGCTGCGGTGGGAGTAGGGATTGGTGAGCAGGGCCTGCTCCAGTTCCACCGAGACGCCGGTGAACTCCGAGAGCACCAGGGCGCCGCCACGGCCCTGGCGCACGGCCACGTATTCCTTGGCCACCAGGTTGAGGCCGTCGCGCAGGGGGGTGATCCAGCACACATCAGCCTCGCTGAACCAGGCCAGCAGCTCCTCGTAGGGCACCCGCCGGGTGGAGAGGCGGATGGGAGTCCAGTCGATGCGGCCGAAGCGGCCGTTGATCCGGCCCACGATCTCCTCCACCGAGCGCTGGATGTCCTCGTAGATGCGCATGCCGGTGGCGGCGGCCACGCAGGCCAGGAACAGTTCCACCCGGCCGTGCCAGTCGGGATGCTGCTCCAGCAGGCGCTCGTAGGCCAGCAGCATCTCCTCGTTGCCCTTGGTGTAGTCGACCCGCGAAGCCGAGAGGATCAACTTGCGTTCGCTGTGCTGCTCGGCGATCTGGGCGGCCAGGGTGCGCACCTCAGCGCTGGCGGCGATCTCGCGCAGGGTCTGGGGTGAGGTGCCCACAGGAGACGACAGCAGGTGCACCTTGCGGCCCTCGTGCTCGAGCCAGGGCACGGCGGTGGGTTCGGCCAGGGCGCAGCCCACGCGCCGAAACTTGCCATCCACCGGGATCGGATCGGCTCCCTTCACCCCGCGCAGGTTCATGGCGTTGCGGGCGAAGTTGTTGGCGTAGCGGGGGATGTGGAACCCCACCAGATCGCAGCTCAGCAGGCTGTCGAGAATGGCGTCCCGCCAGGGCAGGATGCTGAACACGTCGTTGGAGGGGAACGGCGTGTGGTGGAAGAAGGCGATGCGCACATCCGGCCGCAGCTCGCGGATGAAACCGGGCGTCAGCCAGAGGTTGTAGTCGTGCACCCAGATGGTGGCTCCCTGGGCAGCCTCCTCACAGGCGGCGCGCGCGAAGGAGCGGTTCACCGCCTCGAAGATGGGCCAGTCGGAGTTGTCAACGCTAAACAGCCCCGGAAAGCTGTGCAGGATCGGCCAGAACGATTCCTTCGAGGTGACGTGATAAAAGCTGGAGATCTGCTCCGGCGTCAGCGGCAGACGCCGCAGGGCGAAGGTCTGACCGTCCTTGTCAATGCTGACGCGTTCATCGGGGCTGTCGGCGTCTTCGGCATCCTCCCGCCAGGAGATCCAGGTGCCCCCGCGCTCCTCCTGGAAGAGATTGCGGAGGGTGGGGATGATGCCGTTGGGGCTCTTCTGATCCACCCATTGACGCTGGCCATTGGCATCCACCGTTTCGTCATAGGGCGAGCGGTGATACACGAGCACGAAGGTGCTGGTGCCCGGGGTTGAGGTGAGCGCCGGTGCGGAGCGTGTGGGGCTTTCGATTGAGCGTTTCTGCAGTTGATTGGCCATGCTTTCCGTATCTTTTCCGAGTGGTCTTTTCCGGACATCTGGAGTGGTCTCCTGCATTGCCCAGCACTTCTGCGGAGAATGACGCGGGAATTGCGCGGAGATTGGCACCCATTCTATATGCTTCATCCACCACACCATGGAACGACAATCCTGTCAACCCATGTTTTGCTTGTATTCGTTGTGTTCACCGCTGAGAGCCCAGTGCTGGCAAGGGATACCGGCTGGTGCGATGCAGGCGATGCCATCTGACGGTTTGGGCCCGCCAGCCTCACGAGGGTCAAGGTAGGGGTTCATGCCGCTCAGCCATGAGCCGATGCCTTGCCCGGCTGCTGACCGCCGCCACCGGCCTCGACCAACGTCT